>JBEQBK010000139.1:0-5964 GCA_041639855.1 Halobacteriaceae archaeon
CGGGCAGAGTGGCCCCCTTCGGCGACCCGACCCTGAACCTCCTGCTCGCCTTCTTCGTCGAGGTGAGTGTGCTCTGGATCGGCGCGTTGGCGTGTGCGGAACTCGCCGGTGTGGACCTCCGGTCGCGCCTGCGCCCGAAAGCCGCGCTCGGCGCCGCCTACGCCGGCGCCGTGTTGCTGGTGCCGCCGCCGACGATGGGGACCTCCTACCAGTTCGTCTTCAGCGTCCTCGCCGTCGGGTTCGTCGGCGCCGTTCCGGCCCCTCGGCGTCCGCGCCTCGACGACGCCGCGGTGACGGGGCTCGCGGCAGTGACGCTTGCAGGGCTCGCCTACGCCGCGGCGTATCTCGCTTTCGGTGCCTGATTTTTTATATTAGCCAGTCGGAGTAGGTGCCATGGCCGGCCAAGAGTCGGGGCTCGCGCCCCTGATAGAGAGCCGTCGAACCAACGCGGCGCTCGCGTGGGTTCTGACGGCGTTCGTGGGTGTCCTCGCCGTCGAGGGGTTCCTCACCGGGGACTTCCTCTGGATGTGTTTCCCGCTCGTCGTGTTGGTGTTGGCGCTCATCCCACCCTTGACGTACCGTGCGCCGACAACGATGCTACCCTGGGAGGTGTTGGCGCTCTGTTCGCTGCCCGTGTTGGGGCGCGCGCTCGCCACGAACGTGCTGGCGAGCGACCTCGCGACGTACCTCTCGGTCGCGGCGCTTGCGCTGGTCGTGGCGGTGCTGTTGGAGGTGTTCACGCCCGTGCGGATGCCCCCGTGGTTCGCGGTCGTCTTCGTCGTCATCGCAACGGTGGCGACGGCGGGGGTGTTGGCCGTCGCGCAATGGGCCGCCGACGTGACGCTGGGCACGACGTTCATCTACCCCGTTCCGGTGGACCGCCCGGAGACGGTCGCGGGCGGCGGCCTCCTGGACGCGCTGGGCTGGCTGGGCGAGGTGTTCGTCAGCGGCGGCGAGGAACTGGTCTCAGAGAGCGCGGGACACATCGCCCACGACGACCTGATGTGGGACTTCGTCGCCGCGGCCGCCGGCGGCATACTGTCGGGGGTCGTCTTCGAACTCTACTTCCGGCGCCGCGCCAGCGCCCGGGACCGCCTGCCGGAGGAGGTCCGCAAAATCGTCGAGGGCGAGGATTCGGAGGTGAGTACGGATGCGAATCCGTGACCGGCTCGGCATCTCACGGGAGCGCCAGCGCCAGGCGGCCTGGCTGATGGAGCTCTCGCTGGTCGGCTTCGTCTTCGTCGGCATCGACCGCGGGGGCGTCGGCATCATCGTCAACAGCCTCGTGGGGCTGGCGGTGACCCAGATTCCGCCCCTGATGGAGCGGGACTACGACCTGACGATGGACCCCGCGCTCGTGCTTTGGATCACCACGGCGGTGTTCCTCCACGCCCTGGGGACGCTGGGGCCCTACCAGGACATCTGGTGGTGGGACCACCTCACACACGGTCTTTCCTCGTCGCTCGTCGCGGCGGCGGGCTACGCCTTCGCGCGGGCGGTGGACGAACACGTCGACGACGTCCATCTCCCGCCGGCGTTCACGTTCGCGTTCATCCTGCTGGTTGTGCTCGCCTTCGGGGTGTTCTGGGAGGTCATCGAGTTCGTCATCTCGGGCGTCGCCGGGGCGCTGGGCACGGGCTCGATTATCACGCAGTACGGTATCGGCGACACGATGCTCGACCTCGTCTTCGACACCGTCGGCGGAATCATCGTGGCGACGTGGGGAACGGTCTACCTGACCGACGTGGTCGGGCAGTTGGGCGAGCGCATCAGCGGCGAATAATTTTATCCGGGGGGCCGTCGTTACTCCGGTATGGTCTTCAAGAAGATCACCCTCATCGGGTCCAGCGAGGAGAGCTTCGAGGAAGCGGTCGACGACGCCATCGACCGCGCCGAAGAGACAATCGACCACGTCGCGTGGGTGGAGGTCCAATCACAGAACGTCGAAATCGCGACCGCAGAGGACCGCGAGTATCAGGCGGAAGTGGAAGTCGCGTTCAAACTGGAGTAACTCGCCTTTCCTTCGGCCTTCGTCGCCCCCGGCGTCAGGGTTAACACCGTGGGCGCGAACAGTTCACACATGAGCACCACCGCCGAGAACGAGCCCGAGGGGGTCACGGTCACGCCCGCGGCTGCCGAACAGGCCCTCTCGTTGCTCGACGGCGAAGGAATGGACACCGACGAGGCCGGGCTCCGGCTGTTCGTCCAGCAGGGCGGCTGTGCCGGGCTCTCCTACGGGATGCGCTTCGACGACGCCCCCGAATCCGACGACCGCGTCGAGGACCACCACGGCCTGCGCCTCTTCGTGGACCCCTCCTCGCTGAACTACGTCGACGGCGCCGTCGTGGACTTCGACGACGGCCTCCAGTCGGCCGGGTTCCACGTCGAGAACCCCAACGCCGAGAGCGAGTGTGGCTGTGGCGAGTCCTTCCGGACGTGATTACCGGCGCACCGCTACTCCTCGAACCTGGTTTCGACGCTCGCAGCGTGTCCCTCTAACCCTTCGGCCTCGGCCAGCGTCGTGACCGTCTCCCGCAGGTCGGAGAGGCCCTCCTCGTCCAGGCGCTGAACGGTCGTCGCACGCAGGAACGTGTCCACCGAGAGGCCGCCCTCCGTCCGGGCGCCGCCGCCCGTCGGGAGAACGTGGTTCGTCCCCGTCGCGTAGTCGCCGCCCGCGACGGGCGTGTACGGCCCGAGGAAGACGCTCCCGGCGCTGTCGATGCGAGCGAGGAGGGCCTCGTCCGCCGCCGCCTGAATCGAGAGGTGCTCGGCGGCGTACGCCTCCGCGAAGCCGACGGCTTCGTCCATCGAGTCGGCGACGAACACGCCGCTGGCGTCGCTCGCGAGCGCACCTTCGATGGTCGCCCGCCGTTCGCGCTCGGGGACGCGCGCTTCGATTTCCTCGACGACCGCCTCGGCGAGCGGTTCGGAGGGCGTGGCGGCGACGACGCTCGCGCGCTCGTCGTGTTCGGCCTGCGCGATGAGGTCCGCGGCGACGAAGCGAGGGTCGGCCTCGCCGTCCGCCAGCACGCACACCTCGCTCGGGCCCGCGAGGAAGTCGATGGCGACGTCCTCCCTGACTTCGGCCTTGGCGGCCGCCACCCACGCGTTGCCGGGGCCCACTACCTTCTCGACTTTCGGGACCGTCTCGGTGCCGTAGGCGAGCGCCGCGATGCCTTGGGCGCCGCCCGCGGCGTACACTTCGTCGGCACCCGCGGCGTAGACGGCGGCGAGCGTCGCGGCGTTCATCTCCTCGGCGGGCGGCGTCACCACGGCCACCTCACCGACGCCCGCGACGGTGGCGGGGATAACGGACATCAGCGCGCTGGAGGGGTAGGCGGCGGTGCCCCCCGGGACGTAGGCTCCGACGCGCTCGATGGGCCGGAAGCGCCGGCCGAGTTCCCGTCCCTCGAAGTCGGCGCGCCAGTCGTCGGGCAGTTGGGCCTCGTGGAACTCGCGTATATTTTCGGCGGCGGCCTCGATGGCGTCCTGGACGTCGTCGTCGACGACGTTGTAAGCGTGGGCGGCCTCGCCGGTGATGTCCACGTCCTCGACGTCGGCGTCGTCGAACTCGGCGGCGAACTCGACGAGCGCCTCGTCGCCGCGTTCCCGTACTTCGGCGACGATGTCCGCGGCGTCCTCACGAACGGCGTCGACGCCGGCGTCGCGCTCGACCAGGGCGGCGTAGCGCTCCGGGGAAAGGTCCCCCAGCGACTCGGCTTGCAGGTTCATACCCGGGTTTCGACGCGGGGCCTCAAATATCCCGCGCGCTATCCTTTCACGTTGCAGACGGGGAACGTCCGAGCGACGCGGTCGCCGATGGCGAGCGCCTCCGAGACCCGCACGACCTCGTCGACGTCCTTGTAGACGCCGGGGGCTTCCTCCGCGATGGTCGCCCCGGAGTTGGCCCGCACGTAGACGTGTTCTCCCTCCAATTCCTCTTGGACGTCACCGCCCCAGAACTCCTGTTTGGCCTGCGTGCGGCTCATCAGCCGGCCCGCGCCGTGTGCCGTCGAGCCGAAGGAAGTCGCGAGCGACTCCTCTCCACCCCTGAGAACGTAGCTCCCGGCGCCCATGCTCCCGGGGATGATGACGGGCTGGCCCACGTCCGCGTACGCGTCGGGGACCTCCTCCCGGCCCGCGGGGAACGCTCTAGTCGCGCCCTTCCGGTGGACGTACACTTCCCTGTTCTCCCGGCGAGTAGCTTGGTCGCTCCCGACGATTTGGCCGTCGTGGACGCCGACCTCGTGGGTTTCCTTCTTCGCGATGTTGTGCGCCACGTCGTAGAGGAGCTCCATCTCCAACTCCCGCCAGTCGGTGTCGAAGACGTCCGCGAACACCTCCCTCGTCTTGTGGGTGATGAGCTGGCGGTTCACCCACGCGAAGTTGACGGCCGCGCACATTGCGGCGTAGTAGTCCTCGGCCAGCTCGGAGCCTGCGGGCGCGGCGGCGAGCTCCTTGTCCGGGAGGTTCGCTGTCATCTCGGGGTAGGCCTGCTCTATCTCGCGGACGTAGTCCGAGCAGATCTGATGCCCGAAGCCCCGCGAGCCACAGTGGATGAGGACGACGAGTTGCTCCGCTTCCAGCCCGTAGGCCGCCGCGACGTCCTCGCGGTAGACATCGGTCACGCGCTGGACTTCGAGGAAGTGGTTGCCCGACCCGAGCGAACCCACCTGGTTGCGCCCGCGGTCCTTGGCCTTCTGCCCGACGGCGTCGGGGTCAGCGTCCGGGTTGCGGCCGTTGTCCTCGCAGTGGTCTAGGTCGGCGGGGACGCCGTAACCCGCGTCGACTGCCCACTCGACGCCCTCGGTGAGGACCCGCTCCATCGTGTCGGTGTCGGCCTGCACGATGCCGCCGCCGCCGACGCCACAGGGGACGGCGTCGAAAAGGGCCTCCGCGAGTGCCTCTTCTTTCCCGCGGACGTCGTCGTACGTGAGGTTCGTTTTGACCATCCTGACGCCACAGTTGATGTCGAAGCCGATAGCTCCGGGGCTGATACAGCCGTTCTCGGCGTCGATGGCGGCGACGCCGCCCACGGGGAAGCCGTACCCCTGGTGGGCGTCGGGCATCGCGAGCGCGTGGTCCGCCACCCCCGGCAGGTGGGTCGCGTTCCGGAGCTGCTCCAAACTGTCGTCGTCGCCGATCTCCGCGAGGAGGTCCTCGCTGGCGAGCACGCGGGCGGGGGTTCCCATCTCCCCCTCGCGCTCGATCTCCCAGACGTGCTCCCTCACTTTGTGTAAGGTCACGCCGCCGGCGTCGAAGGTGTCCATACCCCGGGTTCGATTTGCGCGGAGGAAAGCCTGCGGTTCCGCGACCATGGGGAGAACTCACAGGCCAAGGCTGAGCCACTGAGTTCATATTCCCCCATCCCGTCGTGGGTGCCATGGGCTTTGGTAGCTACGACGAATCCGAACAGGAGAGCGCGGGGGACAACGACATCGACGAGAGCGACACGGTCAACGTCCACCAGAACGACCACGACGGCAAGGTCGGCGTTACCGGGGACGCCGACAACGAGGAGCTTCTGGACCAGCTCTCCGAGATGAAAGACGACGACTAAACCGGCAGTCTCCTTCGCAGCGGCTCCGCCACTACTGCCAGCCGGCCGTCAAGCGAGAGCGGCCCCGCCCCCGTTACGAACAGCATCGACGAGAGTCCGAACAGCGTGACGTGCGCGAGAACGGGGTCGTCGGGCAACCCGAAGAGCGTCGTCGTCAGTACGACGAACGCCGCGGCCGCGGCGCCGCGGGTGAAGAGACCGGCGAGCAGGCAGAGCCCGACCGCGACCTCGACGAGCGCGGCGCCCACCACCCACCGCCCGGGGTCGACCGGGACGACCGCCGTCAGGTCGTACTTCGCCACGACGCCGAGTGCGCGACCCGGGTTCGCGAGCTTCTCCCACGCGCCGAGCCCGACGAACGTTGCGCCCAGCGAGACCCGAACGGCGAGGGGCGCGTAACGTTC
>JBEQBK010000140.1:0-5904 GCA_041639855.1 Halobacteriaceae archaeon
TACGTCGTCCGCGGGTCGGGGAACGAGTCGTCGAGCAGGCGGGTGAACGCCGTGGGTGCGCTCCGGTCGATGTACGCGCCGTTGGGCCCGTTTCCGCCGAAGGTGCGGTTCGTCGCGCTCCAGTTCAGCGCGGCGTCGCGGAGAAGGCCCCGCTGGTCTGCGACGGCGAGCGTCCCCTCGCCGGCGCCGCTGAGCTGGTCGGCGATGCTCTCTTGGGCGGTGTTGCTCGCCAGGGGCCCGGTCACCGAAACCTGCACCGCGAAGAGGAGGCTCAGGAGGACGAGCAAAGCGGCGCTCAGACCCTCCAGCGAGTGAGCCTGTCCCCGAGTGTTCATGACCACACCTCGACCGTGAGGTCCGCGTTTCTCCCCTCCCAGTTGACGACCCGCCTCGACCGGGAGACCGTCGCGCTGTCGGGGGGCTGTTCGCCCGTCGCCTCCCGCCAGACGGGCTCCGACGCCGGCCCGGTGCTGTTGAGCGTGACCCACACGCCGTAGCGCGCGTCGTTGATGCCGAGCGTCGACGCCGGGTCGCCCGAGTCGAAGAAGGACTCGATGCTCTCGTTGGTGAGCCGGTAGCGTCCACCCGCGGTGAGGCTCTCGCTGACGAGCTGGTCCGCCGCGCGGTCCGCGACGAGCGATTCGGTCTCGCCGCCGCCCTGATAGGGCGCGAGAAAGCCCGGGACGGTGGTGAAGGCGAACGCCACCACAAGGAGGAAGAGCGTGATTCCCGTGGCGAAATCGAAAGTAGTCTGGGCGCGCTCGGGCATCTCAGGCCACCCCCGGTCCGACGTCGGCGGGAATCCGGTCGCTGCTCGCGTTGTAGACGAAATCGCCCGTGCCGTCGACGTTCAGATACGCCAGATAGCCGTTCGTCGTGACGTAGACGACTTCGGGGTCGCCGTCCAGGTCCACGTCGGCGCTGGCCACGCCCGTCTTCGAGGCACCGCCCGACGAGATGAGCGCCGTCTTCGTGCCGTCGGACGACAGCAACGCGACGTTGCCCGACCCGTCGACGAACGGCATCCGCGCGATACCGTCGCCGTCGAAGTCCTCGGGCGCGCCGACGGCTTTGCTCGCGGACCCGACGGAGTAGCCGTTCGTTCCCTGAAGCGTACCGTCGTCGTCGATGTAGCGGACCGTCTGACTGGTCCCGAGGAAGACGAGCTCGGTGCGGTCGTCGCCGTCGAAGTCGGCGGTTCCGGCGACGGAACTCGCCTCCGACATGCTGGACGCGGTCGAGAGGTTCTCCGGGGTTCCGCCGGGGTTCAGCCGGTAGAGGTGTTTGTCGTCGTTGTCGACGTAGAACACCGACTCGGCCGACCCCTGAAACGTCCCGACTCCGATGCCCTCGTCGACCACGTTTGTTTGTATCGTCCAGGGGTCGTCCGTGTCGTTGACCAACCGCAGGTTGCCCGCGTCGTCGACGTAGGGAATCTCGGTCCGGTTGTCGTCGTCGAAGTCGAGCCGGGTCGGGCCGACCATATTGACGCCCGTCACGCCGTAGCCGACCGGGTCCCTGCCGGGGTGGACCGTCCGGAGCGGGCCGCCGTCGGTGAACGTCAGGGTCGGCAACGGCGGTGGGTTAACGCCGAACACCGTTCCGCGCGGGCTCACTTCCGGCGCGAGCGTCGCGTTCCCGACGTACCCAAGCGTCGCCGTCCGGTAGCGGGTCTCGATGGTCGCGTTGAACAGGGCCGGCACCTGGTGTGGCGGCGGCTGAACGACTTGGGGGTTGAAGTCGTTCCCGTCGACCGTGCCGTCGACGACGAAGTTGTACTTCCCCTCGATGGCGCCCGGGTTGTCGAACTCGATGACGAAGCGTTCGTCCAACGCGGGGAGCGCGGGAATCGAACAGTCGGTGCCGGGAACCTCCCCTGCAGTGAAGTCGACGGTGAGCGTCTCGCGGCCGGTGTCGACGCACTCCCCGTCGTCGACGACGTTGCTGCGCCAGTTCAGCGCCACGTTGTCGGCGGTGGTGTTCTCGTAGAACGTCATGAGGTAGAACTGGCCGTCGAGGAGGGTGTTGTCGGTCTTGAACTCAATATGGAAGGCGTCGCCCTCCCCGCTATCGCCGTGGAGCGAATCCGCCGATGCGTTCACCATGCCGCGTCGCACGCCGGTGACGTCCGAGGCGGGCCGCCAGTTGACGTTGGGCGGGTTGTCGTCGTCGCCGTCGGTGAAGTTCCGGGCGCTGTCCTGGTATATCTGGGTCCCGTTGGTGGCGTCAACCAGTCGTACCCCCCCGAGCGAGCGGCGGGCGGCGCTGCTGTTGCTGAGCGTCCCCGCCCACGACGCGGTGTCGGTCGCGAGCGAGCGATAGAGGTTCCCCCCGTCCTCGTAGTCGTAGTAGTTCGCGTAGAAGAGCGCCCCACCTACCCCCTCTATCGCGTCGTCCCGGACCGAGAGCGCCGTGCTCGCGTCGGCGGTGTCGTCGCGGGCGGCCTGCGCGCCGGTGAAGGCGGCGCTGTTCAGCAGGACGCCGAGCGCGATGAACACCAGCGCCAGCGCCACCCCCCCGACGAGTATCATCTGGCCCCGGTCCCGGTCCCTCTGAAACACGTTGGGAGTGGGTTGGGGCCGCGCCCTATAAAGCAGACGGCCGTTATAGTCAGTGAAGGCGAAAACCACGACCGCAGCCGTGAGAGCGTGTCAGTTCTTGGGGGGTACTGCCAGCACCGGCACGTCGGTCCCGCGGAGGGTGCGCTCGGCGGTCGAGCCGAGTAGTTCGCGGTCGATACCTTCCCGAGCGTGGGTGCCCATCACGACGGCGTCCGCGCCGGCCGCCGCGGCCGTGGCTGCGATGACCTCGTCCGCGGCGCCCGCCTCGATGGTGTGCTCGCTGGCGAGCCCCCGTTCCATCGCGTCCTCGCGGCGGGCCGCGATGACCGCCTCGCCCTCCTCGCGGAGCGATTCCTCGACTGTCGGGTCGATGCCGCCGACGCCGCGGGCGACGATGCCGTGGTCGACCTCGACCGCGAAGACGAAGTGGAGGTCGGCGTCGAAGGCCTCGGCCAACTCCAGGGCGTGTTCGGCCGCCGCGTCGCTCGCGTCGCTCCCGTCGACGGGAACGAGTAGCGTGTCGTACATATCGAACGCCACCCGGGGAACGCACTTACCGGTGGCGGCCCCCACGGTGCGGCCGCCAGCGTTTCGGGGCTCCCTGTCTCACACGCCGTATGGAGCGCCTCGTCGCGGCCCTCGGTGGGAACGCCCTCGCCCCGGACCCGAGCGCGCCGGTAGCGGAACAGACCGAGACGGTCCGCGAGACGGCGCGCGAACTCGCCGGGCTCGACGGCCGCGAGTTGGTGCTCACCCACGGCAACGGGCCCCAGGTGGGCAATCGCCTCCTCGAACAGGACCGCAGCGACACGCCGCGCCTGCCGATGGACGTACTGGTCGCGGAGACGCAAGCCCAACTGGGATACCTCCTCCAGCGCGCCCTCGACGCCGAACTGGTGGGGGACTTCCTCACGCTCGTCACGCAGACCGTCGTCGACCCCGAAGACCCGGCGTTCGACGACCCCGCCAAGCCGGTCGGACCCTGGTACACCGAAGCGGAGGCCGAGAGCAAGCCCTTCGAAACCGCCGACGTCGGCACCGGCGCCGAGCCCTACCGACGCGTCGTCCCCTCGCCCGAGCCCCAGCGGGTCGTGGAGGCCGAGGAAATCAAGTCGCTCGTCGAGCGCGGTCAGCGCGTCGTCTGCGGCGGCGGGGGCGGCGTTCCCGTCGTGGAGCGCGAGGGTCGTCTGAAGGGCGTGCCGGCCGTCGTGGACAAGGACCACACCGCGCGCCTGCTGGCCGAGGCCGTCGGCGCGCCCGACCTCGCGCTCGTGACGGACGTGGATTGCGCCTACCGAGGATGGGGAAGCGACGACCCCGAACCAATCGGTGAAACGACACCCGAGGAGATGCGTTCCCTCCTCGACGCGGGCGAGTTCGGCGCGGGGTCGATGCGCCCGAAGGTCGAGGCAGCGCTGGACTTCCTCGCGGGCGACGGCGAGCGGGCGCTCATCTGCTCGACCGACACCTTGGCGGACGCGCTCGACGGCGAAGCCGGCACCCGAATCAGCGAGTGAGGGTGTCGGCGTAGGAGTCCACCAACCCGGCGTAGGACCACCCCTTCGGTTCGACCCGGTAGCGCACCCGCTCCACCGGCGCCTCGACGTCGAGGACGGCGTCGAGGTCGTGTGGCGTCCCCGCCAGCACGAGTTCGGGCTCGCAGCTCTCGATAGTTGCTTCCAGATCCGCGCGCTGGGACTCGGAGTAGCCCATCGCGGGGAGCACCTTCTCGAGGTGAGGGTACTCCTCCAGAACGGCGGCGAGCGAGCCGACGGCCTTTCCGCGGGGGTCGATGCGCTCGACCGCGTCGAATTTCTCGGCGGCGACGGCACCCGCACCACGGGGAGCGTCGCCGTGTGTGAGCGTGGGACCGTCCTCGACGACGAGGACCTCGCTCCCCGCGACGCGCTCGGGGTGTTCGACGGAGACGACGCTGTCGGCGTGTTTCAGGTTCGCGTCGGGGTTCGCCTCCCGGACGGAGTCGAGGACCGTCTCGATGTCGGCCTCGTCGGCGCTGTTCTCCTTGTTGATGAGGACCTCATCGGCGTCCCGGAGATTCGCCTCGCCGGGGTGGTAGTTGGTCTCGACACCCGGCCGGAGCGGGTCCGCGAGCACGAGATGCAGGTCGGGCTCGTAGAAGGGGAGTTCGTTGTTGCCGCCGTCCCAGAGGAGCACCTCGGCCTCCGCCTCGGCGGCGGCGCGGACGTCGTCGTAGTCCACGCCCGCGAAGACGGTGTGACCGGCCTCGACGTGGGGCTCGTACTCCTCGCGTTCCTCGATGGTCAGCCCCTCCAGGTCGGCCTGCGTCGCGAAACGTTCGACGCGCTTTTCGAGTAAATCGCCGTAGGGCATCGGCTCGCGGACGACCGCGACGTCCACCCCCCGAGATTCGAGCTCGTCGGCGAGTTCGAGCGCGACGCCCGATTTCCCACAGCCCGTTCTGACGGCGTCCACCGCGAGCACCGGCACCGAAGTCGGGAGCTGCATCGCCTCCGGTCCGATGAGGCGGAAGTCCGCACCCGCGGCCAGCGCGCGGGAGGCGGCGCCCATCACGTCCTCGTGAGCTACGTCGGAGTAGGAGAACACCACGGTGTCGACCCCCTCCTCGGTGACGATGGTCTCCAGCTCGTTCTCCGGGCGGATCGGAACGCCGTCGGGGTAGCCGTCGCCGGCGAGCTCCGGAGGGTAGCGCTCGATGGCCTCGTCCGCCTCCCCGAGGTTCTGCTCCGGCGCAGCGGTGAAGGCGACGACCGTCGTGTCAGGGTCCCCGCGGAACACCGTATTGAAGTCGTGGAAGTCCCGCCCGGCGGCACCCATGATAACGACGCGCTCGGTCATGTGCGGCGGTGTTCCGGGCACGGAATAACGCTACCGGCGCTCGCACGGATAATCGAGTTCTACGAGGGCGAGGTGTACGTCGAGGACAACGAGCCCGAGGGGTCGGTGTTCGTCCTCCGGCTCCCGCGCACCTAACGGGTTCGGGGCCGGAGCGTGAACGCGAGGACGGCGCCGCCGACGAGGAACCCGAACGCCGCGACCGCCGGCTGCCCGGAGGGGCCGAGCGCGTATGCGGCGTACGCGAGCGCCGCGCCGCCACCGCCGACCGCGAGCGAGACGGCGGCATGACGCAGTTCCGCGCGCTCGGTCCGGGCGTCCCGCCCCAGTTGGTCGCCGAGGGCGAAGGCGTAGCGGCCGGTGTCCCACGCGACGGCCGTGCAGACGGCGGCGACGAGCGTCCGCGGAACGCCCGCACCGAGCAACGCGCCGAACGCGACCGCCGCGGCGAGGACCACTCCCCCCGTGGCGAGGGTTCGCCGCGACCCGGACGCGCCGCCGAGCGCGA
>JBEQBK010000141.1:0-5897 GCA_041639855.1 Halobacteriaceae archaeon
GGCGAGACGATGCGGGCCGCCCGCGAGCAGGCCTACGGGCGCATCGACGACATCGCCATGCCCAACATGTACTATCGCGACGACATCGGCGAGCGCTGGACGGCGGGCGAGGGCGACAAGCTACAGGCGTGGGGGTATCTCGGGCCCGCCTGAGACGGCGTCAGGCCGACTCGTTCCGGACGACCTCGTAGTTGAACCCCATCGTGTCGTGGGGCATCACGCGGAGCGTCCACTCGCCGGCGGCGCTCGCCGACGTCGTGTACTCGAAGCTCGTCTGGCCGCCGTCGCTGACGTAGGGGCCGTCGGTCGTCGCCTGCCGGGTCCGGCCGCTCATGTCGACGTAGCCGGTGTTCGTGGTGCGGACGCGCTCGGGTGTGATTTCGGTGCCGTTGGGCGCGACCAACGTCACGTCGAAGGACGGCGACTCCGCGCTCTGGCTGTCGGCCATCCGGGGCGAGAGCGAGAGGTCAATCGACTCCGTCGCCTCGCTCACGTCGAAGGTCGTCTCGAAGGGCTCGGCGGGCTGTTTCCACACGTCCACGCCGAGGTCAACCTCCTGCCAGTAGGTCGAGCGCTCCGGGCGGTTGGGGTCCTTCAGCCCGAGGTCGACCGTGGCGTCGTAGCTGCCGCGCTCGGCGGATTCAGGGACGGCGACGCTCAACTCGACGGTCGCCGTCTCGCCGGGCGCGATTTCGGCGGGCGCGTCGATGGAGACCCACGAGGGGTCGAGCCCGCTGGTCGCGCCGGCGCGCCGGACGTTCTGCTGGCCGCTCAGCTCGGGGTTGACCGGGGCGGCTTCCGTGCCGCTGTTCTCGATGCGGACCTCGTAGGTCGCGGTGTCGCCGGCCTCGACCTGGCCGGAGAAGTACGTCGAGGAGAGGATTTCGACGGCAGGCTGCTTCCACACGTCGACGTACGTGGAGACGGCGTGTACCGGGCGCGCCGGGCGGCCGGGGTAGGTGACCGTCTCGTTCGTCAACGCGATCTGGCCGCTGTAGTGACCGAGCTCCGCGGATTCGGGCACGGAGACCGTCACGTCGAGGGTCGTTTCCTCGCCGCCCGCGATTTCGGTCTCACCGTCGATGGAGACCCATTCCTCGTCGAGGAGGTTCTCGCCGACCGGTGGGACGTAGAGGTGTGGCGAGAGCGAGACGGTGTCGTCCTCGCCGTTCTCGACGGTGAGCGAGAAGGAGTCGCTCTCACCGGGTTTTACCTCGACGTTCGTGCCGTCGCCCTCGACGTAGAGGGAGGTGTAGTTCGAGGCGTCCGTATCGGCCGACGAGGCGGCGCCGGCGTCGCCGGACGCGGTCTGTGCGGTCGGTGTCGGGGCTGCCGCTGCGGCCGGGACTGCGAGTGCGGCCGCGAGGAGCAGCGCGAGGGCGGTCTGTTTACGCATAGCTACGTAGCCCGACCGTCGTTGCGGAGGGCAACAGGGCGGGGGACTACACCGGGGATTGTCTCAGCCTGCGACAAGAAACTTTCCGTACCGATGGCGGCGAGTTACGCCCGAAAAGGACGGTTCCGCGCGGCGCGGAACGCTCCACGGGACGGGGCCATGAGACTTCATAACACGAACGCTTTTGGCCGCCGCGGTTCCGGTACTCGCTAATGGACTCCTACGACCACGGCGCCGTCGAGTCGTTCTGGCAACACCGCTGGCGACAGGAGGGCGTCTTTGAGACCGATTCACAGAGTCCGACCTACGTGCTGGGGATGTTCCCCTACACCTCCGGGGACCTGCATATGGGCCACATCCGGACGTACACTGCGAGCGACGCCTACGCGAGGTATCGCAGAATGTGTGGCGACGACGTGCTCCACCCGATGGGCTGGGACGCCTTCGGCCTGCCAGCCGAGAACGCCGCCGAACGCCGGGTAACCACGCCCGAGACGTGGACCCGCGCCTGCATCGAGGAGATGCGCGAGGAGATGGACGAGCTCGGCTTGGGCTTCGACTGGCGCCGCGAGCTCGCCACCTGTGACCCCGACTACTACCGCTGGAACCAGTGGCTGTTCAAACGCTTCCGGGAGGAAGGGTTGGTTGACTACCGCGGCGCCGAGGTGAACTGGTGTCCCGACTGCGAGACGGTGCTCGCCGACGAGCAAGTCGAGGATGGGGTCTGCTGGCGCTGTGACTCCGAGGTCGAGACCCGCGTGACGGACCAGTACTTCTTCTCCATCACCGACTACGCCGAGGACCTGTTGGGGGGACTGGAGGAGTTGGAGCACTGGCCGGACTCGGTCACCGAACAGCAGCGCAACTGGATCGGCAGACAGGAGGGCGCCACGGTGGCCTTCGACTGCGAAGGCGAGGAAATCGAGGCGTTCACCAAGCGGCCCGAAACCCTCTTCGGCGCCACCTTCCTCGCGCTGGCGCCCTCCCACCCGCTCGCGAGACGGGCCGCCGAGGAGAACGACGACGTCGAGGCGTACGTCGCGGCCATCAACCGGGAGGCCGGCGACACGAACAAGGCCGGCGTGGACACGGGCTACCGGGCAACCCATCCGGTGACCGGCGACGACCTCCCGGTGTACGTTGCCGAGTACGTCCTCGGCGACGTGGGGACGGGCGCACTGATGGGCGTGCCCGGGCACAACGTCCGGGACCACGAGTTCGCGACGGCACAGGACCTCCCCGTGCGCGGCGTCATCGAAGGCGGGGAGGAGGCCCCCTACACCGGCGCGGGCGAGCTCCACAGCTCGGGGGCGTTCTCCGGGCTCGGGAGTGAGGAAGCCCGCGAGCGCGTCGTCAGCGAGGTCGAGGCCGTCGAGCCCGAAGTGGCGTACCGGCTCCGGGACTGGCTCGTCTCCCGCCAGCGCTACTGGGGAACGCCCATCCCCCTCGTCCACTGCGAGGACTGTGGCACCGTGCCCGTACCCGACGATGAACTCCCCGTCGAACTCCCCGACTACGAGAGCGTCCGGGGGAACCCCCTCGAATCCGCCACCGAGTGGGTCGAAACCGAGTGCCCCGAGTGTGGAGGCCCCGCCGAGCGCGAGACGGACACGATGGACACCTTCGTCGACTCGTCGTGGTACTACCTGCGCTTCCTCTCGCCCGACCTCGATACGGCGCCCTTCGATTCGGAGGCCGCGAACGAGGCGCTTCCGGTGGACCGCTACGTCGGCGGGAGCGAGCACGCCGTGTTGCACCTCCTCTACGTCCGCTTCTTCGCGCGGGCGCTCACCGACCTCGGATTGTTGGACTGCCGGGAACCCATCGACGACCTCCGAACCCAGGGGATGGTGCTTTACGACGGGGAGCAGATGACCGAGCGCGCGGGCAACGCCGTCTCGCCAACCCGATACGGCGCTGACACCGCGCGCGTCTCGATTATGAGCGCCGCGAACCCCGAGAGCGACGTCGAGTGGCGCGAGCAGGAGTCAGGAGCGTCCTATCGCTTCACCGAGCGCGTCTATCGCCTCGTCCACGGCTACGAGCGTCCGCCCGAGGACGAGCGCCCCGAGCGCCGACCCGCCGACGACTACGTCAGCCGCCGGGTCGACGCGACCATCGAAACCGCCACCGCGGCCTACGACGACCTACGCCCGAACCGCGCGCTCCGACGCGTCGAGGAGCTGGTGCGACTGCTGGGTCGCTACGAGGAGTACACCGAGCCGAACGTCGGCGTCTACACGAGGGGACTGGAAGCCGTCACCAAGCTTCTGGCGCCCATCGCCCCCCACCTCTGCGAGGAGCTGTGGCTCGACCTGAAGGAGCCCGACGACGACTTGCTGGCCGTCTCGGCGTGGCCCGAGGCGGTGGCACTCCCCGAAGACCACGACGTCGAGGCCCGACTCGTCGAGAACGTCCGGGAGGACGTCCGCGAGCTGGTCGGGCTCGTCGACTTCGAGCCCGAAACGGTCGAACTCTGCGTCGCACCGGAATGGCAGTACCGGGCCCACGAACGCGCGCGGTGGGCCGACCCCGAGACCGCACACGAGGCCGTCGTCGAGGACGCCGACTGGCCCGGCGACGAGGCGTTCGCCGCCGAGCTCGCCGAGCGCGCCCGCGAACTCCGTCCCGTCCTCGCGCCCGAGCGGGGGGCCGCGGCGCTCGAACGCGCGGCGTGGCTAATCGAGAGCGAGTTCGATGTCTCCGTGACCGTGGTGCGCGCCCCGGACGCCGACGGGGAACTCGCCGAGCGCGCACGGCCCGACCGGCCGGGCGTTCGGTTGCGCGAATCCGGCCAGTGAGTTCGGAGGTTATCCCTTTCTCTGCCCAAGTGATTCGCCATGTAGTGACTCACGAGTTAGCGCTGGACGTTCGAAAACCGGCTCGTGTCGGTTCGACTCGGGGATAGAAAGCGTGTCGGCGCCGTATTGTCCGACAGCCGAAGCGCCGTCCGTGACGACGATGACGGGGGCGTCCTTCGCTTCGGCTTCCGTGACGTTCCCGATGGTCTTTTTCGGCTGTTCGCCCCCACACGACGAGCACGCGCTCGATACCGAGCGAGAGCGCCAGCACGCAGAGGCTCGTCGCCATCACCTCGCATCCGCGGCCCTCCGTTGGGTCCCCGTCTGTCCACGCGGGCGCCGGTCTGGCGCGCAACGAACCGTAGTCAAAGCCCAGTATGCCGACGACGAAGAGCGCGTACTCGGCGCCGACCCAGCCCGTGCCGGTGACTGCGGCGAGCGCGAGGCCCGCCGCCGTCACTAACGCCGTCCGGCCCACGACGTAGCGCGCGACGCCGCGCGCCCGTTCCCCTGTGGCGAGGCTCATTACAGGTCCCCCACGCCGTCGTGGGCGTCGGTGTGGCGATGACAGCGACTCTCGCAGTCGCCGCGTTCGAGAACCCCGGGGTCCTCGGCGTCGCAGACGCCCCGGAAGGACTCGTCGAGGGCGGCCGTCGCGCGCTCGAAGAGGAGACGGGCGTGCGCGTCTCGCAGGAAGACATCGAGTTGTTCGACACCGCCTTCGCGCCCATCGAGGGGTGACCGAACGTCGTCGTCCTCGTCTATCGGGTGGAGCGGGCAGCGACCGACGGCGAGCCCAGACCCGGTTCGGACCCCACGGACGGGCGCTTCTGGAACGTCGACGACGTGGCGACCACGGGGAGCTTGGAGCCGAGATACGAGGGGATGTTCCGGCGCGCCGTCGGGGGTTCGGAGGAGTAGGGCGTCGTATCGAACGAGTCGTTTCGGGGAGTATCAGGGGATGAGACTGCCCCACACGCCTAAGTCCGGACCCGTCGAAGCCGAACTGTGAAGGGTGAGTTATCGTCGCTTTTCGCACCGGAGCGTGTCGCGGTGGTCGGGGCGAGCGACAGCGAGGGGTCAGTCGGGCGCGCCATCATGGAGAACCTCCGCGAGAGCTTCGCGGGGGAGACCGTCGCGGTCAACCCGAACCGCGAGACGGTGTTCGGCGAGCCCTGCTACGACGCCGTGAGCGACCTCTCAGAGAAGGTGGACCTCGCGGTCATCGTCGTTCCGCCGACCGTCGTCGTCGAGTCGGTTCGCGACGCCGCGACGACCGGCGTGGAGAACGTGGTCGTCATCACCGCCGGGTTCGGCGAGGCCAGCGCCGAGGGCGCCGCCCGCGAGCGGGAGTTACGCGAGGTCGCGAACGAGTACGACCTCAACCTCGTGGGGCCGAACAGCCTCGGCGTGATGAGCACGCCGGTCGGGCTGAACGCCACGTTCGGCCCGGAGATGGCGACGCCGGGCTCCATCTCCTTTATGAGCCAGTCGGGGGCGTTCGTGACGGCCGTCCTCGATTGGGCCGCCGACCACGACATCGGGTTCAAGGACATCGTCTCGCTGGGCAACAAGGCCGTCCTCGACGAGAGGGACTTCGCGGCCGCCTGGGCCGACGACCCCGAAACCGATGTCATCCTCGGCTACCTCGAGGACATCGTCGATGGCCAGGCGTTCATCGAAACCGCCCGCGAAGTGAC
>JBEQBK010000142.1:0-5869 GCA_041639855.1 Halobacteriaceae archaeon
ATGACGTCGGCGACGTCCTCTCGGTGAACGCGGCGGGTTACGAGGCCTTCGGCGTCCCCATCTCCCAGCTCCCGGCGACGGGCGTTCGGGTTACCGACGGGAAGTTCGATGACATCGGGGAGATGGTCGAGCGCGGCGACGCCGCCGGCCTCGCGACGGACAAGCCCGACCTCCGGGGCGCGGGGAGGATTTACCACGGTCGCAGCGACGGACAGGTCGTCGCTAACGAGTCGGTGCTCTCGGTTCGCGTCGGCGTCCTCAACCGCGGGACGGCTCTCGCGGGCTCCTTCGACGTGACTTACCGGGCCGTCAGTGCGGGCGACGGGACGAGCGTCACGCTCGGCACGGAGACGGTTTCCGGGGTTGCTCCCTTCGACGAGGTCGTGAACGTCACCTGGTCGGACACGGTTCCCACGATGGAGGCGGGTACGTACACCTTGCTCGCCGAACTCGACGCGAACGACGACGTCGAGGAGTTCAGCGAGTACGACGCGAACGTGACGGTCGGGGAGGTGTCGGTGCGCGCGGCGCCGGAGAACAACACCCTCCTCGAAACCCGGGGCGCGTTCACGACGGATGACCCGTACGTCGACGACTTCCGCAATCCTCTGGACGGCTACCGCGACAACTACACCGTCGGCGTCGAGGAGGGCGAGTTGCTGAACGTCCACGTCCGGCCGGACGCCAGCCACGAGAACTACGCGGAGATATCCCTCTACCAGCCCGACGGCGACTACGTCAACACCTACGAGGGCGGTCCGGAGGGCGACGCCGTCCTCTCGACGCACGAGGCCCAAGAGACGGGCCGCTACACGGTCGTCGTGACCAACGGCGGGGGCGAGGAGACGTTCGGGTACGACGTCCACGCCTACACCGGCCGGCCCGCGGATTACGCCGTGGGGTACGGGACCGAAATCGAGGGGACGATCAGCGACACGGACAACTACCACGCCGGCGGGACCTACGGGCCCTACGAGGGCTACCACGACGTGGTGACCTTCGAGGGGCGTGCCGGCGACACCGTGAGCGCCGTCGCCCGTCCGAACAAGAGCCACGAGAACAACGCCGAACTCGCGCTCTACCAGCCCGACGGCGACTACGTCAACACCTACACCGGCGGCGACGAGGGCGACGCCGTCCTCTCGCGACACACCCTCCGGGAGAACGGCACGTACCGGGTGATCATCAGCCCGGGCGACGCCACCGAGGAGTTCGACTACGACTTCCGTCTCTACGAGGGGCTCCCCGCCGAGCGGACCCTCGCCTACGGAACGAACCTCTCCGAGCGTATCGGCCCGTCCGACCGCTACCTCTTCGACGCCATCGACGGCTACCACGACACCTACGCGTTCCGAGGGCGAGCGGGCGACACGGTCAGCGCCGAGATGCGGCCCAACAAGAGCCACGAGAACAACGGCAAGCTCGTTCTCTACCAACCGGACGGCGACTACGTCGGAACCTACACCAACGGCGACGAGGGCGACGCCGTTCTCTCGCGACACACCCTCCAGGAGAGCGGGCAGTACAAGCTCGTCGCCGCGAGCGCCGGGGACGGCAGCTTCGATTACGACCTCCGCTTCTACGAGGGGCTCCCCGTCGACGGCACCCTCGAACGCGGGCGGACGGTTGTGAGCGAGTTGAGCACGGGCGACCGCTACCTCTACGACAGGTTCTCGGGCTACCACGAGACGTACGCCTTCGACGCCGAGGGCCGCGACACCGTGAGCGTCGAGATGCGCCCGCACTCGGGGAGCGAAGCGGACGCCCAGCTCCTGTTGTTCAGCCCGAACGGAACGCTCGTCACGAGAGGGGGCAGCGGCGACGGCGGCAACGAGGTCATCTCCCGCTACACCCTGCCCGACGTAGACGGCACGTACAAGGTGGTGGCGACGTCCGGCTCCGACACCGCTTCCTTCGGCTTCGACCTCGCGCTGTACGGGGACCTCCCGACCGAGGAGACGCTCGGGGCGGGGACGTGGGCCAACGGCGCGATAGAGACGACCGACAGATACCTCGACGGCGAGTTCAACGGCTACCACGACACCTACGCCTTCGAGGGGGAAGCCGGCGAGCGAGCCCACGTTCGGGTGCGCGCGACCGACGGCTACGACGGCTTGGCGAAAGGGCTGTTGTACGCGCCGAACGGCACGCTGATGGCGTGGGGTCGGGGCAACGCTCCCGGCGATGACGGCGTCGTACCGCCACAGACACTCCCCCAGAACGGCACGTATCGGGTCGTCGTCACCGGGGACGACTACGAGGACACGTTCGACTACAGCGTCCGCGTCGACGAGCAGCTCCCCGCCGATGGGAGCCTCGTCTACGGCGAGTCGGTGAACGCGACGGTCGACGAGAACGACACCTACCTGTTCGGGCGAGCCAACGGCTACCACGACGTTTACACCTTCGAGGGACGCGCGGGCGAAATCGCGAGCGCGACCGTCAACCCCGGCCCGGGTATCGATGGGACGTACGGCCAAGCGAACGTCTCGATAATCAGCCCCGAAGGGGACGTTGTCGCGTGGGGACGCGGGAACGGCCCCGGGGACGACAGCATCGCGGCGCCACAGCGCCTCAGACAGAACGGCACGTATCGGGTCATCGTCACCGGGAGCGACGAGCACGATACCTTCGACTACGACCTCCGCCTCTACGAGGGGTACCCCGACGACGGGGAACTCGCCTACGGTGGGTGGGTGAACGGGTCGGTCACGAGCGACGACCGTTACATAGAGGGGGTCCGCTCGGGCTACCACGACGCCTACACCTTCGACGGCGAGGCCGGCGAGACGGTCGGCGCGAACCTACAGGTTTCGGGCGACCTCGGACGGTACACCGACCCCGAAATCGTGTTGCTCCGTCCCGACGGGAGCGTCGTCGCCTCCACGGGACAGGGCATCGGCGACGACGCCGCGCTCTCACGGGTTACGCTCCCGAGCGACGGCACGTATCGGGTCATCGTCACCGCCGGAGGCACGACGGGTACCTTCGACTACGACCTCCACCTCTACGAGTCGCTCTCCCCCGACGCGACCCTCGACTACGGCGACCGGACGAGGGGGAACGTAACGGTGCGAGACCACTTCGGCACCGGCGCGCTGGAGGGTTACTACGACACCTACGCCTTCGCGGGCGAAGCCGGCGACGTCGTGAACGTCGAAGGCCGCGTCGGCGAGGACTACAACGACCACGCGGAACTGGTGTTGTTCGCTCCGAACGGAACGGTCGTCGCCGAGGACGCGTACGGCGACGGTCCCGAGAGCGGCGCTCTTCTGGAGCGCGTCGGGCTCCCGAGCGACGGCACGTATCGGGTCGTCGTCATGGGGGACCGCAACGAACCCTTCGCGTACGAACTCCGCCTCGACGAGTCGTTCGCCACCGAGGGGCACCTGAGTTACGGTGAGCGGCGGAACGGGAGCGTCACGGCGGACGACGCGTACCTGACCGGTGCGCCAAACGGCTACCACGACGCCTACACCTTCGACGGCGAGGCCGGCGACGACGTGCACGTCGAGGCCCGCGGCGACCCCGACGACGAAAACGTCCAGCTCGCGCTGGTCGCGCCGAACGGTAGCCTCGTCGCCGAGGACGCGTACGGCGACGGCATCGGCGACGGCGCCTTGCTCTCCGGCATCGACCTCGCCGCGAACGGCACCTACACCCTCGTCGTCGGCGCCGACGGGGAAACGACGACGTTCGACTACGACCTCCGGCTCCGGGAGGGCGTCACCGTCGACGGCGAACTCGCGTACGGCGAGCGCACGAGCGGGGCCGTGACGGTCGGGGACCCCTACTTCCGGAGCGGCGTCGGGTTCCACGACCTCTACGCCTTCGCGGGCGAAACCGGCGAGGACGTGAGCGTCGAGGTCCGGACCGACGTGGAGGGCGTCACGGCCAGGGCGGTCGTCTACGGGCCCGAAGGGAGCATCGTCGCCCAAGACGACGGGAGCGGCGCCGGCAACGACGCCGTCATCACACTCGAAACACTGCCGGCGAACGGGACCTACCGAGTGGCCGTCGCCGGGGACGCGGCGGGAAGCACCTTCGGCTACGACCTGCGTCTCTACGAGGGGATTTCGGTCAACGGCGACCTCGCCGCGGGAGAGACCAGGCAGCGCCACCTCGACTCGGGGGACCGGTTCCTGAACGGCGAGCCGTACAACGGCTACCACGAGGTATTCACCTTCGAGGGCGAGGCCGGCGAGACGACGACCATCGAGGCCCGGCCGGCGGACAACATCGAACAGCAGGCCGAGCTCCGGCTCTACCAGCCCGACGGCGACGAGGCCGCCGAGGCCCGTCACAACGGCGACGGCGGCAACGCCGTCATCGGCAGACACACCCTCTTAGAGAGCGGGGAGTACACCCTCGTCGTGACCGGCGCGGGAGAAACCGAGACCTTCCGCTACGACCTCTCCCGGTACGACGGCCTGCCCGCCGACGGCTCGCTGCTGTACGGCGACACCGTCGAGGCCGACGTGACGACCGACGACGAGTACCTGCACGGGAGGGCCTTCGACGGCTACCACGACGTGTACGCGTTCAACGCCAGCGCCGGCGAAACCGTCTCGCTGAACGTCTTGGCGGAGGACGCCACCGACGTGAATCCGCGACTCACCCTCTACGAGGCCGACGGCGACGAAGTGGCCCGAGACACCGGGTACGACGGGTACGCCGCCCTCGACGACGTCGAAATCGTCGAAGGGGGGACCCACCGCGTCGTCGTCACGTCGGACAACACCGACGCGATGGAGTACACGCTGAACCTGAGCGGGCCGGACAACAACCCGCCGCGCGCGCTGGCGAGCGCCGACCCCGAGGCGGTGGCCGTCGGGAACACCGTCCACCTCGACGCGACGGCCTCGAACGACCCCGACGGGGACGCGCTCACGTATCGGTGGACCCAGGACGACGGCCCCGACGTGGCGCTCCGGGATGCCGAGAGCGCCCGGGCCGCGTTCAGCGCGCCGAACGTCAGCGACGGCACGGAGCTGACCTTTGAGCTCCGGGTTCGCGACGGGGAGGGCAAATCCGACACGACCGAAGTGAGAGTCACCGTTCGCAACGAGACCGACCGACCGGTCGTGCGCGCGGCGAGCCGGACCGGCGCGGCCGACTACACAACGTCGGTGCCGCTCACGCTGAGCGAGGCGCCGACGGGACTCTCCGGGTTCACCGTCGTGGCGACCGTCGCCGACCCGAGCGTGGCCAGCGTGACGAACGCGGCGCTCGCTGACGCCTTCGCCGCCGGGACCGTCACCGTCGGGCCGGCCAACGAGTCCGTCAGGGTTGCCGGCGTCGACTTCGAGGAGCGCGTCGAGCCCGGTGACGAGGACATCGCGCTCGCGGCGGTGAACCTCACCGGCGGAACCAGGGGTGAGACGGCACTCTCCCTGCGGGTCGCCCGCCTCGACGACGACCGGGGCGAGAGCGTCGCCGTGGGGACGAACGCCGGGACGTTCAGCGTCCCCGACGTCGAAAGCGTCGTCCCGCCCCGCGTCCCATCCGACCCGGACCGGGACGGCCTGTATGAGGACGTGAACGGCAACGACGCGCTCGACATGGACGACGCCGTTGAGCTCTTCCGTGGTCTGAGCGCCGGCCAGGACGCGGTCGTCGACCACCCCGGTCCGTACGACTTCAACGACAACGGCGAGGTCGACGCCGACGACGCCGTCGAACTGTTCCGCGAAATCGTCTCGACCGACCGCACCGGCCCGGGAACGGCCGTCGCGACCGGCGGTGGCGCGCGCGTCGCGTCGGCCGCGGTGGACGCCGACGCCGAGGGACCGACGGTTCGGCTCTCGGACGTGACGCTCGGCCCGAACGGGACGGCGAGCGCGGCGTTGCGACTCTCGAACGCGCCGGA
>JBEQBK010000143.1:0-5843 GCA_041639855.1 Halobacteriaceae archaeon
GTGATTATTCCGATAATCACGAGCAAATTTCGGGCAGTCGACGCTGTCGGCGAGGCGGAGGACCCGCGCGACCCGCCTGAACCCCGCACTCTATCGCTCAGTCCGCGAGCACGTCCGCAGCGTCGAGGTCGTAGGCCTCCAGATACTCGCGCTCGACGTCGACGAGCTCGGCGAACAGCTCGCGGGCGTCCTCGCGGGGAACGGTGACGAGCGGCTCGTTCAGGAACGCCTGAAACGCCAGATCCAGGTCGCCCGCGAAGCCGGCCTCGACGAGCGTCTCCTGGTTGGTGACCGTTCGGTTCACCATCGCCCGGACCTGCTCGGGGAGTTCGCCGGCGGCGAGCGGCGTGACGTCGTCACCGGTGACGAGCGCGTTGGTCTCGACCACGGCACCGTCGGGGAGGTCGGAACACTGTCCGACGTTCGGAACGTTCAGATGCGTTTTGACAGGTTCGAGGCCCAGCAGCGCGCGCATGATGTCGACGGCTTCCTCGCCGGAGTCGTGGAACTCGAACTGCTCGTCGTTTTCGAGGTAGCGCTCCATCTCGTCGGGTCCGTCGCCGTCGTCGCGGCGGGCGGAACTCGGCGTGAGCCGGATGCCCCAGCGCTGTATCTCCTCGGGCTCGTCGATGTCGAGATACCACGGCACGAACTCCACGAGGTGGCGGTCGCCCGCGGCACCTAGCACGCCGAAGGTGTCGTAGAAATCAAAGGCGACTTCGAGGTTGTTCACCCAGTAGGACTCCCCGTCGAGGTCGCCGGGCTCGTGGCCGGGCAGGGGTGTTCGGGAGTCGAGTTCGTCGTCGAGATACTGGTAGACGTCGTGGCCGTTCCAGCGCGCCTCGTCGACGAAGGTGAAGTGATTGACCCCCTTGACGTTCACGTCAATCTCGTCGCGGCCGACGTTCTCGGCCCCCTCGACGTACGTTTCGGCCATCTCAGCGAACAGCTCCTGGGCTTTGAACACCTCGTGACAGAGCCCGATAGCGTTGATATCGGGGTACTCCTCGTACAGCGTCCGCGTGCAGACGGTCATCGGGTTCGTGTAGTTGAACACCCACGCGTCGGGACACTGTTCTCTGACGGTGGCCGCGATTACCCGGTACTGGGGAATCGCGCGCAGCGAGCGCATCACGCCTCCGGGGCCGACGGAGTCCGCGACGGTCTGGTAGATGTCGTACGCTTGGGGGATGTCGATGTCGTGGACGAACGTCTCTTCGGGTGGGTCCTGCGTCGAGCAGACCACGAAGTCCGCGCCGTCGAGCGCCGAGTCGAGGCTGTCGTGGGCCTCGAAGGTCCACTCCCCGGGGGCGTCATCCCGGTCGAGTACCCGATTACCGAGTTCGGCGTTCCGCTCGGCGGGCTCGGGGTCGATATCGTAGAGGGCCACGTCCCCCGAGATGGCCTCGCACTGCGCCAAGTCGTTGATGAGCGTGTGTGCCCATCCCTGGCTGCCGCCGCCGACGTAGCCGATTTTGACGTCCCTCACGGCCGGCGCGTCCCCGTCGCGCTGGATGCGGTGCATACGGACTGCACCGGGAATGCGAACTTAATACCTGCCGTCTCCGCGCGCCGCGGCGGGGTGAGGCGACCCGCGTTCAGTCGTCGGTTTCGACCCGAATCTCGTACTCCCCGGCAGCCAATTCAACGGTCGCATCTCCCTCGGAAACCGTGCGGACACCCGGGGCCTCGGCGAGCGACGCCCCGTTCACCCGAATCTCCCCGGCGGGAAGGTGGACCCTCGCGCGGAGGTTCCACGGGACGGCGAGCGAAACCGAGAGGCCGCCGTCGGCGCGCTCCCAGCGGGTTCCGAGCGGACCGTGGGGCGTTTCGACGGTCGCCTCGGCCCAGTCGAGCCCCGAAACGCGACCGGGCGTCACGTCGACCCGCCGGTCCGCGGGGAGCGACGCGGAGACCTCGACCCCCGCGATGACCTCGTAGAAGAACTCCGAGACCAGTGCGAACGGCGAGTGGTTCCGGGAGTTCATCTGGGCGTCGATGCTGCCGGTGTCCCAGCGCTCCCAGACGGTCGTTGCGCCCGCCCGGAGCATATGCACCCACCCCGGGTAGTCCGCGGCGCTCGCGACCTCGTACGCCAACTCGGCGTGGCCGTGCTCGCTGAGCGCCGAGAGGAGCGCGGGCGTCCCGAGAAAGCCCGTTCGTAGGTGGCCGTCCGCTTCGCGCACGAGCCTGGCGAGCGTGTCGGCGACGGCGTGCTCCTCACCCTCGGGGACGAGCCCGAAGGCGAGCGCGACGGCGTTCACGGCCTGGGTGTCGCCGTACGCCTCCCCCTCGAAGTACCGGTCGTTGAGGGCCTCTCTCACCCGCTCGGCGCGCGCCCGGTAGCGCCCGGCGTCGTCAGCCAGCCCGAGCGCGCCGGCGATGTCCGCGAGGCGGGCCGTCGACCGGTAGTGATACGCGGTCGAGAAGAACGCCAGCGGCTTCCCGCGCCGGCCGGCCGCGTTCTCGAGGGCGACCCAGTCGCCGTACTCCGCGTAGCGTTCCGGAATCAAACCCGCTTCCAGAACGCCGTCCCAGAAGTCGACGTAGCGGCGCAGCCGCTCGTACTGCGCCCGGAGCTGGCGCGCACTCCCCCGGTGACAGTAGGTGCGCCAGGGCAGGTCCAGAAAGGAGTACGTCCATGTCGGGTCTGTGATGTCCGGCTGGGCGCCGTTGGGCACCGTCGCGGGGAGATAGCCGTGCTCGGACTGGGCGTCCGCGTGGTCGCGGACGAACTTCCCGTGGAAGCGCCCGGCGTCGAAGTTGTACGAGAGCGCGCCCGAGGCGAGGTGGGCGTCGCCGGTGAACCCCTGGCGCTCGTCGCGTTGCGGGCAGTCCGTCGGGACCGAGTGGGCGTTCGAGCGCAGGCTCCACCGGACGTTGGACTGCACTCGGTTCAGGTCCTCGTCGGCACAGGCGAAGGAGCCCGCGTCGTCGAAATCGGTGTGGACGGCCTTCGCCGTCGCGTCGCCGGCGTCCAACTCGCCGGGATACCCCGACACCTGCGCGTAGCGGAAGCCGTGGTAGGTGAACCGGGGGGAGTACCGCTCTTCGCCTTCGCCGTTCGAAGCGCCGCCGGCGACGTAGGTGTCCGTCGCCGCGGCGCTCCGGAGGTCGTCCGTCGCCAACCCGCCGTCGTCGGTGAGCGCCTCCGCGTGGCGAATCGTTATCTCGTCGCCCCGCTCGGCGCCCTCGATGCGGAGTTCGACCCACCCGGCGAGGTTCTGCCCGAAGTCGACTATCGGTCCCTCGGGGTGGTCGTGGACGGCGACGGGCGCGACCGACTCGGTGGCGCGAATCGGGGGCGTCCGCTGGGGGACCACTTTCCCGTCGGGGCCCGCCAGGACGGTCGCGGCGTCCCACTCCCCGTTGAAGCCCGCTTCGCTCCAGCCTGCCTGTTCGCGCCGCGCGTCGTAGGTCTCGCCGGCGTAGATGTCGTTAGCGACGACGGGGCTCGGGCCGACCGCCCACTCGTCGCCGGTCGTCACCGTCCGGGTGGTGCCGTCCTCGTACTCGACGGTCAGCCGGAGCATCGCTCGCGGCGACCCGAACGCGGACCACTGGCGCGCGGCCTTGCCGAACCAGCCCCGGCCGAGCCAGAGCCCGAGGGCGTTCTCGCCGGCGGAGAGGTGGTCCGTCAGGTCGTGCGTGCGGAAGAGCACCCGCTCGTCGTAGTCCGTCCATCCCGGGTCGAGGACGGCATCCCCGACGCGCTCGCCGTTGGCGTACAGTTCGCCGTAGCCGAGGCCGGCGACGTGGACGCGCGCCGATGCGACGGGTTTCGAGAGGGAGAACTCGCGGCGCAGTCGGGGTGAACCCTCGCCCGTCCGGGACTCGTGGACGCCGTTCGTCAGTTCCTCGGCGCCCCACGCGCCCGAATCGACGCTCGCGGAGGAGAGTACGGGCTGCCCCCGGGCGAGGTCCTCTCCCTCGTCGTCGCGCACGGCGAGCGCCGCGAGCGCGAGCACGGCCCACGCGTCCCGCTCGGTTTCGAGACGGGGGTCGGGGTCGCCACCCACGGTGTCCGGGGCCGTCGCGACGACGCGGACGAACCGGGCCGACGTGTCGAGGTCGTGGACCACGGGCTCCCGGCGCGGGTCGTCGGCCGCGGCGCGCTCGACGACCGTCTCGGCGGCCGCGAAATCCGGGCTGTCGGCCGTCTCCACCCGGTAGCCCTCGGGGAATCCGAAGGCCACGGGCCCCTGCGCGACGGTCATGCCGTTGTACGAGTCTTCCGTGTCCCGTGCCGTGACGACGGCGCCGTCGGGCGTCGTCGGGCCGCCGACCGGCTCCGCGGGGTGGAGTTCTACCGCCGCGAGCGAGTGGGACTCCCCCAGGTCGACCCCGACCCACGCCGGCCCGTCGTCGGGGTCGTAAAACGGCGTCCGGAAGCCGTTCGTGTCGCCGCCGGGGCCGACCCATTCGGCGTTCCACGGCGGTTCGGGCGCGGTGCGAAACGGGGCCGGTTCGGACGGCGCCGAACGCTCCCCCCGGTCGTTCCAGACGGTGACGCGCCACCAGTAGCGCCCGTCGGGTGCGAGCGCCGGGCCGCCGTAGGGGACGTCGGTTGAGTCCGCCGACGCCACACGTCCGCTGTCCCAGAGCGGGTTGTCGAAGCCGTCGGCCGTTCGCGCCACCCGGACGCGGTAGGCCGCTTGTTCGCTTCCCCACTCGGGGTCGGCTATCCGCCAGGCGAACCGAGGGGGCACGCCGCCCGGGAGCGTCGGTCCCGCCGCGCCGTTCACGGCGAGCTCGGTCGGGGTCGGTCGCGACATACCGGGTCCCTTCGACCCTCGGTGTGTAAAGCCCCGGGCACCACGCGCGAGTAATCGCGACCCTGGAGAACCAGTACTGCTTTGGAGTAATACTGAACAGTATTACTGAACAGTACTGTTGGTCAGATGTTCTCTCGAATCGACTGCTCCAGTCGGTCCCGAACAGCGGATACGTCCGTCGATTCGATGGTCAATCGGGTCGTGCGCTCGTCGGTGTCGGCCATCTCGGAGAGGAGCCCGCCGCGGCGGTCGATTTCGACGAACAGCTCCAGGGAATCGGGACCGGGCTGTGCGACGAGGTCGACCTCGTCGACGTCGCCGCGGAACGGCCCGGAGCCGGCGCGGAACTCGAACTCCTGGACGAAGCGCCCCGAGCCGTAGCGACCGTAGGGGTCGGCCTCGCACTCCGCCGAGCGGAGCGAGAAGCCGAGTTCGTCCATGGCGTCGAAGGCGCTCTGGAGCCTCGGGGTGGGCTGTACGTCGAGGTAGTCCTTGTCCTCCGGGTCGACCGCCATGTCGATGTCGAGTTCCGTCTCGACCCACACTTGGATGTTCCCGAGCGTGACGGGCGTCCCGTAGGGAACGTCGATGGTCACCGCCCGGGTCTCCTCGGTGTCGGGGTCGACCGTCAGCCCTTCGGCGAGCGTGAAGCGGTCGATGTCCGCTTCGCGATACCCCTCCTCGTCGGCGAGATAGCGCGTTTCGAGTTCGAACTGGACCTGTCCGACCTCTTGTTCGGCGTTTCCGCCGGTGATGTGAACGTCCGCGTCGACCGATTCGCCCGGACGGACGGTTTCGGAGGGGAGGACGGTGTCTACAGAGGCGTTGCCGATGCCGATGCTTGCGAGGACCTTCTTCATCGCGCTCGAAGCGTTTCTCGTGAAGCCATATGAGCCTGGGGGCGGCTTTCGAGAGTCGCACCAGAAGCCGTTTTCCCGTGTGGGGTCTAGGATTTCCCATGAGACGACGCGACGTCCTCCACGCGGGCGCCGGGCTCGGGACCGCCGCGCTCGCGGGCTGTTTGGGCTTCGAGACCCGCTCGGCGAGTTCGCCGCCGCCGGTGGTCGA
>JBEQBK010000144.1:0-5728 GCA_041639855.1 Halobacteriaceae archaeon
CGGGGGAGTTCGAAAGAAAGGAACGTGTTGGAACGTCGCGAGTTTAACCGAAGAGGTCGCCGAGGCCCTCGCCGCTGGCCTCCTCTTCCTCGTCCTCGCCTTCGTCTTCGTCGGCGGCCTCTTCCTCGGCCTCCTCTTCCTCGTCGGCCTCCTCGGCCTCCTCCTCGGCACCGCCAGCGGCGCCACCGGCGGCGCCGCCCGCGGCGGGCGCGGCGGCGGCCGTCTCGACGGCGTCCTCGATGTCGACGTCCTCGAGCGCCGCGACGAGGGCCTTCACGCGGGACTCCTCGACGTCGACGCCCGCGGCTTCCAGAACGGACGTGATGTTGTCTTCGTTGAGCTCTTCGCCGGATTCGTGCAGGATGAGTGCTGCGTAAACGTATTCCATTGGTGTGTACCTCAGTTGTTAGAACATGTTACCGAGCGCGTCGCCGGCGTCGCCGCCGTCGTCCTCGTCGTCCTCGGCCGCTTCGTCGGCCTCGGCCTCGGACTCGGATTCGGAGTCGGCGTCGTCGCCCTCGTCGCTCTCGGGTTCGGGTTCCTCAGTCGCCTGTGCAGTGTCGCCCCGCAGTTCCTCGGGCAGGGCTTCGTCGTCGTCGATGACAGCCGCGAGTGCGCGGACCTGTGCGTCGGCCTGTGCGACCAGGTCGTCCGCGAGGTCCGGGCTTTCGACCGCCGCGGAGACGCCAACCGCCTTCGCCTCGCCGGCGGCCTTGCCGAGCAAGGTGCCAGCGGTCCGGGCGGTCGGGTAGGCGGCGTTGACGGAGAGGTTCCGCGCGCCGGCCGCCGCGGACTCGATGTCCGCGCGGTACTCCTCGACGTCGATAGCCAGCTCGTCGGGCTCGAACAGCACGCCGTCGGCGTAGACGGCGCGCAGGTCGAGGCCCACTTCCTTGGGCTCGATGCCCAGCTCGTTGAGAACGTTCGCGAGGTCCTGTGTGACCTCCTCGCCCGTTTCGAGGACGGTGGAGTCGGAGAGCACCTGGATGGAACCCTCCTGGATGCGTGCGTCGGCACCGATGCTCTGGAGCTCGCCCACGAAGGGACCCGGGTCGATGCCGGTGTCGCCCTCCGGAATGACGATGTCGTTGGGCGCGACCTCGCCCGCGTTGATGGGCGCGGGGGTCTTCGACGCTTCCAGTTGCTTGTAGAGACCGAAGGGGTTGTCGTCGGTCAGGATGAGACCGACCTCGCCCGCGACGTCGTCGACGAGCTGCTCGACGCCCTCGTCGACCTCTTCGAGCGCGCGCCGGACCAGAGAGTTGCGGCTGACCCGCAGCTGGGCCGTGCCGTACAGGTCGCGGCGCATATCCTGGAGCTGGCGGCTCGGGATGCCGGCAATACCGACGACCCCGACGCTGTCGTACTCGCGGATGAGCCCGGCGATTTCCTCGACCTCCGAGCGCTTCCACTCGGGAATCGTCTCCGTCTTGCGAACGGATTCGGAGCTCATGCGGGCACCTCCACGGCCGGGCCCATCGTCGTCTTGACGTAGACGCCGTCAAGGTTGAGCGGGCCCTTCTCCAGGTTCGCGTTCAGCCGGCGGACGATGACGTCGATGTTCGACGCGATTTCGTCGGCCGTCATGTCCTCAGCGCCGACGCGCGTGTGGAACGTGCGCCGCTCGCCGGAGCGAAGCTGGATGGAGTTCTTCATACGGTTGACGGTCTCGACGACGTCGTCGTCGGGCTGAAGGGGTTCGGGCATCTTCCCTCGGGGACCGAGCACGGTCCCGAGGTAGCGACCGATGTCCTGCATCATCGCGGCTTCCGCGATGAAGAAATCGGTCTCGTCCGCGAGGTCCTTCGCCTCGTCGTCGTCGTCCGCCAACTCTTCGAGTTCATCGGGGCCCAAGACGTGGTCCGTTGCCTCCTCGGCACGGACGGCAGTCTCGCCGGTTGCGAAAACTACGATCTGTGTCTCTTGGCCCGTCCCAGAGGGAAGCACGATGCCCTCATCGATACGATTCGACGGGTCGTTGAGGTCGACGTCGCGCAGGTTGATAGCGAGGTCCACCGTCTCACGGAAGTTCCGCTCGGGGGCCTCCTCCAGCGCGCGTGCGACCGCGTCTTCTATTTCGTTAGCTGCCATCTTTCACCTCCGTAGTCCGCCGTAGGGCTACTACGGGAGCACAGGCAGGTACGCCTGCTTGCCCGTGATTCACGCAAGCGAAACTTAAACCCGTCGAAGGGGCGGGCCGGCTGTGAAGCGTTGTCGCGGGCGAGAACCGGAAGACGGGAGGGGGGTCAGCGGCGAAGCCGCCGCTGCGCGGGGTGCGGGAACAGAGGGAGAAACGCCGAGCGTTCAGGCGGCCAGCGCCTCGTCGTACTCGCCGGCGTCGACCTTCCGCTTGAACTCGCGGGCGTTGTCGCCCTCGATGGTCACGCCGAGGGAGACGCAGGTGCCCGCGACCTCCTTCGCGGCGTTCTTCGTGTCGTAGGCGAGCAGGTCGGACTGCTTCTGCTCGGCGATGCTCTTGAGCTGGTCGATGGAGAGGTCCGCGACGAAGTTCTCCTGGGGTTCACCGGACCCCGTCTCGAAGCCGGCTTCGTCCTTGATGAGCTCCGCCGTCGGCGGGACGCCCACGTCGATGGTGAAGGAGCCGTCCTCCTCGTACTCCACGGTGACGGGGACCTCCGTGCCGTCGAAGGCGGCGGTCTGCTCGTTGATCTCGTTGACGACTTCCTGCACGTCGACGGGGGTCGGACCCAGTTCGGGACCGAGGGGCGGGCCAGGATTGGCCTGTCCACCCGGAACGAGGACTTCGATAGTTTCGGCCATACCAACCGGTGGCCGCGCCGCGCGTTTAAGAATTACTTTCCCAGCCCGCGGACTGTGACGGGACTCAGGGCAGCGCCACGCCCTGTCGGGTCAGATACTCGCCGACTCCCTTGATTTCGACCGGGCTCCCGATGATGCGTGCGGCCGCGTCGTCCTCGACGACGGTGACGGTGAACTCCGACTCGATGGCGCCGCGGTGGTCCGCGAACTCCCGGGCCGGGAGAACAATCTGCGTGCTGTCCCGGAACTTCGCGGCGTCTGTCATCTCGTTGTACTGTTCCGCCGGGCGCTCCAAGAAGCCATCGGTCCGGGACGGCGGTGCGTGTTGCCGACACGTTCGCGCCGGGCGAATAGGAGTGCATACGGCCGGCGATGCAAGCCGGGCGAATAGGATTGCATGCGGCCGGCGATACAAGCCGGGCGAATAGCAACGGGTGCGACCGGCGCGAGCGCGCCGCCCGAATACCCAAGGGTTTTCGCTCGGTGACGTTCACGGGGGAGTAATGGGACTGCAGGAGGAGATCGACGCCCTCCAGGAGGAAATCCGGAACACGCCCTACAACAAGTCCACCGAGAGCCACATCGGCCGGCTGAAGGCGAAGCTCGCCGAGAAGAAGGAGAAGCTCGAGGCACAGGAGGGCTCCGGTGGTGGCGGCGGCTACGCCGTCGAACAGCACGGCGACGCGACCGTCGCCTTGGTGGGGTTCCCCTCGGTCGGCAAGTCCACCCTCCTCAACGCCCTCACGAACGCCGAGAGCGAGGTCGGCTCCTACGAGTTCACCACGCTCGACGTGTTCCCCGGGATGATGGAGTACAACGGCGCGAACATCCAGATGCTCGACGTGCCGGGGCTCATCGAGGGTGCGGCGGGCGGCGCCGGCGGCGGCCGGGAAGTGCTTTCGGTCGTGCGCACGGCCGACTTGGTGGTCTTCCTCGTCTCCGCGTTCGAAATCGACCAGTACGACCGCCTCTCGCAGGAGCTCTACAACAACCAGATTCGGCTGGACACGGAACCCCCAGCAGTCAGAATCACCGAGAAGGGTCAGGGCGGCATCGACGTGAACAAGGGCCCTGACGTGGACCTGGACAAGGATACCGTCCGGGAAGTCCTCCGCGAACGGGGGTACGTTAACGCCGACGTGGCCATCCGCGGCGACGTGGACATCGACGAACTCATCGACGGCATCATGGAAAACCGAGTGTACCTGCCCTCGATGGTCGCCGTCAACAAGGTCGACCTTATCGAACCGGACTACGCCGAGAAGGTGAAGGGGGAACTCCGCGAGCGCGACATCGACCCCGATGAGGCCGTGTTCATCTCCGCGGAGAAGGAGAAGGGCCTCGACGCGCTGAAGGAGCGCATCTGGTCGGAGTTGGGGCTGATTCGAATCTATATGGACAAGCCCGGCCGCGGCGTCGACAAGGACGAACCCCTGATTCTCGAACGCGGGGCGACCGTCGAGGACGCCATCCAGAAGCTCGGAACCAACCTCGAAGAGCGGTTCCGCTTCGCCCGTGTCACCGGCCCCTCCTCGAAACACGACGACCAGCAGGTGGGAACGAGCCACGAGCTGGCCGACGAGGACATCCTCCGTATCATCGCCCGGAAGTGAGCCACCGCCGCCGGGTGCTGGCGCTCGCCGCGCTCGCGTTCCTCCCCCTTGTGGTGGCCGTCTACCCGCAGGGTGTTTACGGCGCGTTCGTCTTCGGCTTCGTCGACCGAACCGGAATCACGTCCATCCACACCGTCCTGCTGGGTGCGGGCCCCGCACGCCGGCTGTTCCTCTCGTGGCCGATTACGGTGCTCTGCTGGCTGGCGGGCGTGCTCTCGGTTGCCATCCGCGCCCGCCCGGCGGTGAGCGCCTCCCTCTTCGCGCTGGCGGCCGTCGCCGCGTTCCGCTTTTCGCTGTGGCTGACCGGTCGCGCGGACTACGTCGCTTTACCCGTTGGCGCGGTCGTCTTCGGCGGCGTGGCGCTGTGGCTGTACGGCGCGGAGTAGGTCGAAACGTCCGCCTCCGGCATCTTTTTCGCTCGCCGTGCGGAACCCACGCCCATGGACGGCACAATCGACCACACGATGGTCCGCGTCGAGGACCTGGAGGAATCGGTCGAATGGTACACCGAACACCTCGGCTGGGAGGAGAAAGCGCGCAACGTCAACGACACGTTTACCCTCGTCTTCCTCGGCCCCGAGGAGATGCACGAGGAGGGCGCGACCCTCGAACTCACCTACAACCACGACGACCGGTCCTACGACATGGGCGACGCGTGGGGGCACGTCGCCGTGCGCGTCGAGGACGTCGAGGCGGCGTACGACGAGCTGATGGCCAGCGGCGTCGAGGACTACCGCGACCCCGAGTCCTGTGGCGGCGACTACGCCTTCGTGACGGACCCCGACGGCCACGAGATCGAAATCGTCGAGCGCGACTACGGCGCGCGCTACAGCCTCGACCACACGATGGTCCGGACCGCGGACGCCGACCGCGCCATCGGCTGGTACGTCCGGAAGCTCCAGTACGAGCCCGCCGGTCGTTGGGAGGCCGACACCTTCTCGAACTTCTTCCTCGCGCCGCAGGACGCCCCGGAAGAGGCGATGACCGTCGAGCTCACGTACAACTACGACGGCCGCGAGTACGAGCTGGGCGACGCCTGGGGCCACCTCGCCGTGCGCGCGAGCGACATGGACCTCCAGGGGTTCTGGGACCGATTGATGACCCAGGAGGCCGAGGACTACCGCGACCCCGAGTCGTGTGACTACCACTACGCGTTCACGAAGGACCCGGACGGCCACGAGATCGAAGTCGTCACCCGATAGCGCGGCGCGCCGGGGTGCGTTTTTCTCCTCGCCCGGCCTTGCGGGCGTATGAAGCGTCATCACCTCGCCCTCGCAGCCGTGGGGGCCGTCGTGCTTCTCCTCGCCGCCACGGTCGGCGGGGTGGTGCTCTAC
>JBEQBK010000145.1:0-5705 GCA_041639855.1 Halobacteriaceae archaeon
GGGGTCTAGGATTTCCCATGAGACGACGCGACGTCCTCCACGCGGGCGCCGGGCTCGGGACCGCCGCGCTCGCGGGCTGTTTGGGCTTCGAGACCCGCTCGGCGAGTTCGCCGCCGCCGGTGGTCGAGAACCGCCCGAACGCCGTCTATCTCCCCACGCACGTCGAGGGGATGGAGATGGCGAACATGACCACCCAGGGCCGCTACAAGGTGGGGTTGATGTACAGCTACGCCCACCGCTTCTGGACCACCTCACAGGAGGCGTCCGGGGTCGGAACCAACCTCGTCGAAATCGGCGACACCGACGTCCACCTGATGACCCGTATCGTCGACAGCGAGACGGGACAGATGCTGCCGGACATCGGGGTCGACATCGAGATCACGCGCGACGGCGAGCTGGTTAGCGAGGAAACTATCTACCAGATGCTCTCCCAGAAGATGGGCTACCATCACGGCGCGAACTTCTCGCTGGAGGGGGACGGCACGTACACGGTGAACGTTCTCATCGGCGGGATGGGTATCCGCCGGATGGGGGAGTTCGAGGGGGCGTTCGGCGACGCCGCCACAATACCCATCGAGTTCGACTACAGCCAGTCCGCGCGGGACGAGCTCTCCTTCCGGACCCTCGAAAACGCCGGCGAGCGCGGCGCCGTCGACCCGATGGAGATGGATATGCTGCCGAACCCGACAGTGCCGCCCGCGGCGGAGTTACCCGGCACGGCGCTCGGCACGGGGAGCGTCTCCGATATGGCCCTCGCCGCGCGCGTCCTCAACGACGACGGCCCCTATCTGGCGGTGTGGGCCGCGACGCCGTACAACCGCTTCGTCATCCCGAACATGGCGCTCTCCGCGGAGACCGAAGGATTCTCGGGCGAACTCACGCCGGCTATTCATCCGGAATGGGGCTATCACTACGGCGCCCACCTCGATTCGGAGCCCGACGAGGCGACGGTCACGGTGGACATCCCGCCGTTCGTCGCGCGCCACGAGGGCTACGAGACCGCCTTCCTCGAACCCGGGTCGATTACCGTCGATGGCTGAGGACCTCCGGCGCCGCGAACTCCTGAAGTACGCCGTCGCCCTCGGCGGTGCGGGCGCGCTGAGCGCCTGCCTGGGCGAGCGAGAGCAGGAGCCGGTCCCGACGGGCGACCCCGCGAACAAGCCGGCGCGCCAGCACGCCTGGCGCGAGCACATCGAGCACGACGAGCACGGCAACTCCCTGCTGCCGCGCCACCAGACGCTCCTCTATTTGAACCTCGATTCCTCGGGGCCCCCCACCGAGTCGGAGCGCACGACCGTCGAGAACGCCCTGACGACACTCGATTCGGCCTACGAGTGGGGAAACGAGGGGCTCCTCCACACGACCGCCTACTCGCCGCGCTACTTCGAGCGCTTCGACGCCGACCTCCCGGAGTCGGTCGACCTGCCCCAGCCGCAGGCGCTCTCGCCGTTCGAGGACCCGTCCTTCGACACGCAGGACGCGCTCGTCCACCTCGCCAGCGACCGCGCGGATGTGGTCCTGGAGGCCGAGGAGGCGATGGTCGGCGAGCGAGACTCCGCGAACGGTGTCGCGGTGGATGCGAAGCTGACCGACGTCTTCACCGTCGATTCCAGGCGGACGGGCTTCGTCGGCGCGGGTCTCCCCGCCGAACACGACGATGCGGAGGGCGTCCCGCCCGGCGACCACATTCCCGAGGCGTCGCCCCTCTTCATGGGGTTCAAAGCCGGCTTCGCCGGGAACCAAGCGAGCGAGGACTACGTCACCATCGAGGAGGGCCCCTTCGCGGGCGGCACCACCAAATCCGTCTCGAACCTCCGCCAGCGCCTGGACGACTGGTATCTCGAACAGGACTTCACCGAGCGCGTCGAGGAGATGTTCAGCCCCGGCCACGCCCGGGACGGTCTCGTGGAGGGCATCGGCGAGAACCTCGGCGACGACAGCAAAATCGACCAGTTCCTCGACGACATCGAGGACCAGGCCAGGGCGTCGGGCCGCGTCGGCCACGCACAGAAGGCGGCGCGCGCGAACCGCGACGAGAACGGGGACGTCCGGCTGTTGCGCCGGCACTTCGAGTCCACCGACGACATCGGCTCCGAGCAGGAGGTCGCGAGCCTGCATTTCCCCTCGCTCCAGCGGAACATCTCGGCCTTCGAGGACGTCCGGCGCGCGATGAACGGCACCGACATGACCGAGGTGACGCCGGCCATCCGCCAGCGGGTGAACAACGGGATTCTGGAGTACATCTTCGTCCGGCGACGGGGCTACTTCCTCGTGCCGCCCCGCGAGCGCCGGGCGCTCCCGCGGCCGGTGTAGGCGGTCGGTCCGAGTGTTGTAGAGGGCATCTTCAGTTCCAGTTGTCGAAGGCGTCAGTGACGGTCGCGTTCGCCGCGTCCGCCGCGACCTCGTCGCGGTACGCGTCGGGGTTCACGCCGGCGCGCTCGATGGTGTTCAGCGCCGTTACCAACTCGGCGTTGCCGCGGGTGTAGCGGAACCATCCCGACCCCGCGCGGTCCGTTTCCGTGACCGTGAGCGCCCACGGGCCGGCGTCACGGTCGGCGGCGGCGTCGAGACCCCCCTGGACCGTCACCGCGTTCCCCGCCTCGGAGAACGCGTACCGAACGGTGAGGTTCGCGCGGGGGGTGAGCCCGCCCGCCTCGATGCCGTCGTCGGAGAGGTGGACCGCGAACAGCGTGTTCGAAACGTTCCGGCGGAGGCCCGCCCGCTCGACGACCGCGCCGCGGGCCTCGAACGCGTCGGCGAGGTTCTCACGGACGGCCGCACGGAGGGCGTCACTCCCGCCGCGCACGGCGAGCGAGACGGTTTCGCTCTCGATGTCCGGGGCCGGCGCGCCGGCGTCGGTGCCGACGCGCGAGGAGGGGGTGTCGGAGGTGTAGTACTGCCCGGAGACGGCGGGGCTGTACGCGATAGCGGCGGGTGTCAGACAGACGCAAAGAACGAGCGCGCCGGTGACGAGAGCGGTCCGTCGGCGGCCCCCACCCGAGTCACAGGCGCTCGCGACACGGGCGACCGCGAGCAACACGGCCCCACCGACGAGCGCCGCCAAGGAGCGACCCGAATCCGCGAGTGCGATGTCCCGCACCGCGTCCGGTGCGTCGGCGACCACCGCGCGGAGACCGGCGAGCGCGCTGGCGAGGAGCGCAACGGCGCCGAGGAAACGTTTGAGCCGGGAGAGGAGGCCGTCCGACTCCTCCGCCCCGACGAATATCACCACCGGGTCCTCGGGGGGTGCATAAACCCGCATCTCCTTGCCCCGCGAGGAGTACCGTGTCTCCGCGACGGTGACGAGGTCGGCGTCGCGGAGTTTGTCGAGGTGATACATCGCGTTCTGGACGGTTGTGTCCGTCCGGGCCGCGAGCTCGGAGGGCGTTCCCGGCTCCTCGTGGATGGCCGCGAGTATCTCCCGGGTCGTCTCGGCGGCGAGCGCGTCGAAGACGGCGTTCGCGTTCTCGACGTCGAGCACGCGGAGCGTGTCGGAGTCGGTGGAGGTCGATGGCGGCATTCCTCATCCCGGTCGAGCACCGGCGGACAGAAATAGGTTTGTCAGGCTACAACGACGATTGAACGGTTCTACGGCAGTTTCAGGTACGAACTCGTCCCCTGCTGGAGGCGGACCAACTCGGCGACGCCCGCCTGAACGACCTCGACGCCGTCGACGAGCGCTGCTTCCTCGTGCCCGAAGCGGGAGAGCGAGTTCGCACACGCCTTCACTCCGACGCCAGCCTCGACCAGCCGCCGGACGCGCTCGGCCTCGGGGCCCGTCCGCAGGAGGAACCGAACGCCGGGGCCGTTGACGACGACGCTGATGCGCTCGGGGGGCGTCGGCACCGACTCGTCGCTGTAGAGGTTCGAGACGTTGTTCAGCGCCCGTTGCCAGTCGGTGATGCCGTCCGCGGAGACCTGAATCGCAATATCGCTGGGCTCCATACTACCACCTGCGATGCCCGCCACTTAGCCGTGTTCGCCGGCGTTTATACGCCCCGGCGACGACGGGCCCCCATGAACCACACGGCGTTCATGGCGCCCGCGGCCTACGTGCAGGGCGCCGGGGTCCTCGACGACGCGGCGGAGCACTTCGAGCGACTGACCGGCGAACGGGCCTACGTGCTCGGGGGCGAAACGTCGCTCTCGGTCGCCGGCGACCGCGTCGGGCGCGGACTGCGAGCGGCGGGTATCGAGCCCGTGGAGACCCAGCGCGGCGTCGAGCGCTGCACCCGCGAGCGAATCGAAACGCTCGCCGAGCGGGTCGAGGGAGTCGGGGCGGACCTCGTCGTCGGCGTCGGCGGCGGTGTCGCGGTGGACGTGGCGACAGCCGCCGCGGACGCGACGGGCGCCGAACTCGCCGCCGTTCCCACCATCGCCGCGACGGACGCCCCCACGAGCACAGTCGGTGTCGTCTACGACGACGCGGGCAACTACGAGGACATCGTCACCCGCGAGCGGAACCCCGAGCTCGTGCTCGTCGACACGGCAGCTATCGCCGCGGCGCCGGCACGCTTCCTCGCCCACGGAATGGGCGACGCGCTGGCGACGACGTTCGAGGCCGAGGCCGTGGCGCGCGCCGGGACGGAGACCGTCGCCGGCGGGAAAGCGAGCCCCGCGGCCCTGGAACTCGCGCGGGCCTGTCTCCCCCGGGTGCGGGAGTACGGTGCCGACGCCCTCGCCGCCGTCGAGCGGGACGCCGTCACGCCCGCGGTCGAGCGCATCGTCGAGACGAACACCCTGCTCTCGGGACTGGGCTTCGAGAGCGGCGGGACCGCGGGGGCCCACGCCGTCCAAATCGGCCTGACGAACGCCGGCGCCCGCGAGCCACACGGCGAACTCGTCGCGTTCGGGACCGTCGCACAGCTGGTTCTGGAGGGCCGGACCGAGCCCGCGCCGCGGGAGTTAGTGGAGCTACTCGACGAGTTGGGGCTCGCGAACACGCTGGACGATTTCGGCGTGACAGACGTCGGGAGAGTGGCCGAAGTCGCCTGCGAGGAAGGCATGGACGACATGCCCGTCGACGTGAGCGAGCGCGCCGCGGCGGACGCCGTGCGGACGGCGGACGCGTTGCTGGACGGCCGTTGAGCGGCAGGGTACGACGCGCTGGCGATGCCGAAGCTCAACGGCGACGACCGGGTTCCCCTATACGGCGACCGCGACGGCGCTGAACAGGGCGAATAGGACGACGGACCCGAGCAAGGCGCTCGCGGCCGCTCGTCCGGGGTGCTCACGGCGGAGTTTTCCGGCGAGACCGTAGGGGACGCCCAGTCCGAGGGTCACCGCGAGAAACAAAGCGATATGCCGGAGCAGTTCGGCTCCGGCACCCGGGTAGCCGCCGGACGAGTCCATCGTCGCTAGAAACCCGCTAAAGGCCGCCACGGCGATGCTACACGCGGCCCAGACGGTCAACAGGGCGACTTCCCACGGAAGAACCGAGTCCGCGAATCGCACGTACGCGACCAGCGAGATGACGAGGGGAAGTCCGAAGATGGCGAACAGTTCGAGGGTCCCGCTCCGTATCGGGGACTGGGGCACGTTTGCGACTAAGAGGGCGATGCCGAGGGCTACTAGTCCCGGTATCAGAAGCGTCCGGGTGTCACGGGTTGCTGTGGAGGGCTGCATACGAAGACCCCGCTGGTGAAACAGTAAGTACCTTCCGCCGACTCGTTCGTGCGTCCCGAAATCGGCACGCCGGTAGCTAG
>JBEQBK010000146.1:0-5569 GCA_041639855.1 Halobacteriaceae archaeon
GTTCAGGTCCCCTACGGACGACCGGATGGCGTCGTACACCGGCTCCACACGGCGCATGAACCAGAGCGTGAGCACGGTGAGCAGGGGCACCGCGACGAGGGTGACCAGCGCGAGTTGCCAGTTCAGGTAGACCAGAATGCCGACCACGCCGACCATCACCGCCGTGATGCGGACGGCCATCCCGAGCGCGTCGTCGAAGAACGTCTCGAAGTTGGAGATGTCGTTGTTGAGGACGCTCATCAACTCGCCCGTCTCCTGCTCGTCGAAGAAGCCCATATCGAGGCGCTGGATCTTCTCGTAGGTCTCCGTGCGCACCTCGTGCATCAGACGGTGCGAGTAGTAGTCCATCGCCAGCCCGCGCGGGATGATGAGTCCCGCGGCGAGCAGACCGGTCCCGGCCATCAGTCCGACGGAGAGCCAGAGTTGCCCCCCGCGTGCGGCGGGAATCCACGCCTCCGGGAGAAAAGGCATCGTGTAGGCCGTCGACTCGTTGAACACTGCGTCGATGGCCACACCCAGAATGAACGGCGGCGCCAGCGAGGCGAGTCGCTCGAAGAGGCTGACGACGAGGCCGAGGTAGAGCCACCGACGGCGCTCGATGCCGAACGTCCGGAAGATACGGAGGAGGGGCCTTCGCACGCGGTCGCGGTACGTCTCGAAATCCATTGGCGCCCCCTCGGGCGCCGAAGCGTCGGACATCAGTCACCGGCGGTTCGACTGGTCCGCCGAAGAAAGTCACGGTACCCCGTCGGGGTTTCCGGGGCAAAGCCTATGCGCGCCGCGGGCACCCCCTCTTTGTGGACCTCATCGCCCACCGCGGTTTCGCGGACGACGCGGCCGAGAACACGCTGCCCGCGCTCCGGCGCGCGGCCGAGACCGCCGACGCCGTCGAGTTCGACGTGCGCCGGTGTGGTTCGGGCCATCTCGTCGTCTGCCACGACGAGACGGTCGACAGAGTCACCGACAGCGCCGGCCCGGTCCGCACGTTTTCGGCGACCCAGCTGGGCGCGATGGACGTGCTGAAATCGGGCGCCGGTGTCCCGACGCTCGAATCGGTCCTCGAAGGCGTTCCGGAGACGACGCTGCACGTCGAGCTCAAGGAGCGAGGGTTGGCCGCCGACGCGGTGCCCCTGCTTCGCGACTACGGCGGCGACGTCGTCGTCTCGGCGTTCGAGCCCGCGGTGCTCGAAACGATGGCCGAGCTCTCGGCGTTCCCGCTGGCGTACCTCGACCGGGACCCCGAGGTCGGCGTCGCCGCCGCGTTGGGCTGTTCGTACGTCCATCCCGAGCGCACGGCAGTCGACGGGTCGTTCGTCGAATCCGCACACGACGCCGGGCTGCGGGTGAACGCGTGGACGGTGAAGTCGACGGCGGAGGCCGAACGCCTCCGCGCCGCGGGCGTCGACGGCGTCATCGCGGACAGTGCGGGCGTGCACAGCGTGTGAGCGATTCGGTCACGCGACGCCCCGTCGACCCAGCAGCGTTCGGACGGCGGCGTAGCCGAGGACGGCCGCCGCGGCGAGTGCCGCGACGAGGGCGTACGTGCCCCACTCGGCGCTCCCGATGGCGAGCCGGGCGACCGCGTTCGGCGGGTTGACCGGCAGGAGGAGTCCGCCGCCGAAGGCACCGAGCGCGCCCACCGAGTAGAGCAGTTGGGCGGAGCGGCGCTCCCGAACGGACAGCGCGAGCGCCGACCCGCCCGCGACGGCGAGGGTCCCCGCCGCGCCCGCAAACAGGAGTATCGCGAGGGGGGCCGCGACGCGGACGCCGTTCACGGAGAGCAGGGCCAGCCACGCCGCCACCTGGACCGGAACGAGCCCGGCGCTCGCGAGGGCCTTGCCGTCGACGATTGCCGGGAGCGAGAGCGGCGTCACCCGCAGGAGCTCGAAGGTGCCGCGTTCGAGCTCCTCGGCCAGCGAGTCCACCGCGACGGAGCCCGCGATGAAGACGGGCAGGAAAACCAACAGGGGGAGGAGCACGGTGTACGTGAAGCCGACGAACGAGGCCCCGCCCGGCGATTCCGGGACGGGCAGGGGAGTGCGCTCCAGACGGTGTGCGAGGTCCCCGCGCCGCTGTCGCTCGAAGCGCTCGAACGCCTCGGTGAGCTCCACGACGGCGAGCGTCGTCCGGAAACTCCCCTCCGGAACGGCGGCGTCGACGGTGACGTTGCCCGCCGGTCGCAGGGTGGCGTGGACGGCCGCGTCGGCCCGCCCGCGTTCGAGGGCTTCCCGGGCCTCATCGCGGGTCGTGTACGTGAGCGCCTCCCGCGTCGCCCCTTCGTCGAGAACCGGCGCTATCTCCCCGGTGGCGTTGCCGCTGACGGCGACGGCGACCGTCGCCGAACCCCCTGCCGCGCCCGGGGCGTAGAGCGCGACGAGGCCGACCACCAGAAACGAGGAGAAGGCGGCGACGAACAGCTGGATGGCGACGGCCAACAGGACGGTTTTCTCGGCGCGCAGGCTCGCCAGCTCCCGCCTCGTGACGGTCAGGCGCTCACGCAAGGGCCATCACCACCGTCACGTTGTAGCCGACGTGTATCAGTATCGCCAGCGCCAGCGCCCCCAGATACGCCCGCTTCGAGCGCCGGGCGCCGAGCGCGCTCGTCGCGGCGGTTACGGCGTGCAACAGGAACGGCGCGAGCAACAGGACGAGCGCGGCGGGCCCGCTCGCGGCGGCGGGTGCGACCGCCAACCGGCCGAGTTCGAGCGTCGGCAGCCCGACGAGCTGGGTGAGCAAGAGAAGTTTCTCCCCGACGGCGAAGCCCACCCCCGAGAGGAGGCCCGCGCGCAGCGCCGTGGCGTCGGTCCGTTCCAGTTTGTCGCGCTCGAAGCCCGCGAACAGGAAGAGACTCTTCGCGACCTCCTCGATGGCCGCGAGCGCGCCGAGCAAGAGGGGCACCGAAACCGCCAGGGGAAGAACGAACAGGACGGCGACGGCGAACAGTTCCGCGACGAGCACGAAGGGGATGGCAAGCGCGCCCCAGAGTGCACACCGCCGGAGCGTGAGGTGGGCTGCGAGCGCGTCGAGGGCCTTCGCCGGGGGCGCGCGCTGAGTGAAGAGGTCCTCCTCCCGGTAGATGCCCGCGCCGAGGGCGAAACAGACCAGCGCCGCGAACGCCGTCGGCACGGTCGAAACGAGCAGCGTGCCGAGTTCGACGGGCTCCCCGGTGAGCTGTGTGACGACGACCGTCAGCGGCGAGACGGAAGCGATGGGGTGGACGTCCGTGAATATCGCGGGCACGAAGGCGTACGCGGTGAGCCCGACGCTGATGGTCGTCGTGAGGAAGGTGAGCTCCTTGAACGAGCGGGCGAACAGCGCCGCGAGGAAGGTACATCCCAAGAAGAGTCCCGCGAGCGCCGACACCGCGAGCACCGAGAGGAGGCCCGCGCCCACGGCGAGCGCGACGACCGCGGCGACGGCGACGCAGGCAAGCAGGTAGGGCAGAGTCTTGCCCGCGACGATTTCCGAGCGCGAGAGCGGCGTCACCAACAGGGCCTCGCCCCGTCTGTTAATCCGCTCGTTGAGCACGCTCGCGCCGTAGGCCTGGATGGCGACGTTCAGCGGGACCAAGAAGAGGAACGCCAACACCAGTGAGCCCAGCGGGAACGGCGGGCGGATGTCGCCCGGCGCTCCCTGTTGTGTGCCCCGGAGCAAGGAGGAGCCGGCGGCGCCGAACGACGCCGCCGAGCCCGCTCCCGAGTCGCCGCCGGCGGCCGTTTCGCTCCCCGAATCGGTGCCGCTCGACGCTTCGCTACCGCTTGCGCCGCCCGTTCCGCCGGCACCGCCCGCATCGCCGCTCGGGTCGGGCGCAGCGGCGTTCCCGCCGATTTCGACGTAGCGGAGGTTCACCGATACGGGAAAGGCCGCGGCGCGGTCCGGTTCCCGCTCCATCAGCCGGTCGTTGTACGCCCGCACCGCCGAGCCCAGAGCCTCGGCGGCGGCCCGGCCCGTCGGGGAGTCGGGCGCCCGCACGTCGGTGCCGGAGATTTCGAGGACCGCCTCGGATTCGGGCGACACGGGCCGGAGCGGCCCCGACTGTGCGACGGGCTCGTGGTACGGGCTCGATTCGGAGACGGCGACAGGGTAGATGTCCGCGTCCGGCGTCCCGGCGTTCGACGCGAGCGTCGGCGCGGCCGCGCCGAGCGCCAGCAGCACCACGACGACCCCGAGGAGCGCCCGCCGGTCCAGCGCGTCGGCGCCGCGTTCGATTTCCCAGCGGGCCACCCGCAGGAAGCGCATCACGAGCGGGCCACCGAGAGGAACACGTCCTCCAGACTCGACTCCTCGGTGCGGATGTCGAGTATCTCTCCGTTCAGTTCGTCGCGGAGGGCGTCGACCGCGTCCATCGAGTCGAGTTCGTAGGCGTAGCCCGCCGCGACGGGCTCGGCGTCGTACCCCTCGACGAGCGCGTCGGCGGTGACCGTGTACGTCGTCCCGCCGTGTTCGGCGCGGATTTCTCCGAGGGTCCCCTGCGAGACGATTTCGCCGTCGTTCATGATGGCGACCCGGTCGCAGACCGCCTCGACGTGGTAGAGATTGTGTGCCGAGAAGACTACCGTCTTCCCTCGCTCGGCGAGCTCACCGGTGAACTCGATGACCTCGTGGGTCGTCAGCGGGTCGAGCCCGGAGGCGGGCTCGTCGTACACCAGCACGTCAGGGTCGTTGACAAGCGAGCGCGCGATGGCGACCTTCCGTTTCATCCCCTTCGAGCAGTTGCCCAGCTTCCGGTTGCGGCGGTCGAGTTCGAGACGGTCCAAGGTAGCCCCGATGCGCTCGTCGGCCGTTTCGCGGTCCACGTCGTAGAGGTCCGCGAAGAAGCGCAGGTAGGAGTGAGCGGTCATGTCCTCGTAGAGCGGGGACTCCTCCGGGAGCCAGCCCAGATGGCGGCGCATCTCGGAGTCGGCGGCGTCGTAGCCGGCGACCCGAACCTCGCCGGCGGTGGGTTCGAGGAGGCCCGCGAGCGTCTTCAGCGTCGTCGTCTTGCCCGCGCCGTTCGGACCGACGACCCCGAACACCTCGCCGTCGGCGACCTCGAACGAGGAGCCGGCGACGGCAACCACGTCGCCGTACTCCTTTCGGAGACCGGAGACGGAGAGCATACGACGAGATGGGAACCGAAGGGCCTGTACTTTACCCCTGCAAGGCTACTCCGCCGGTGCCGTCAGGACCTCGGGCCTGTCGTTCGAGGGGTCGTTCACCGCCGTCGACACCCGGCGGGCGGACATCCGCTCGGCCGGAAACGGCGCGTCCGGGAGTTCGCCGGATTCGAGCCAACGCCGGGCGGCGTCGGCCGGCGTGTCGCGTTCAGGTTCGCGGGCGTCCGCCCGCTCACACCCTTTTCTCCCGCCGTCCCCCCAGACGACCGTCGCCATCCGGTGATGAAGCTCCGAGACGAGGTCGTTAGGCTCGTTCGTGAGCACCGCGAACGTTCTGATGGGGTCAGGGTCCCCCGGGCCGCCCGCGCCGAAGGAATCGAGGCCCGTCTGTGTCGTCGGAGGTGTCCACTCCTCCCAGACGCCCGCGAGCAAGGCCGGCCCGTCCTCGACCGAGACGTAGTAGGGCCCGTCGT
>JBEQBK010000147.1:0-5399 GCA_041639855.1 Halobacteriaceae archaeon
CGACGTGAAAGAACACGACTTGCTCGTACCCGGGCTCGTCGGGGGCCACATCCACTCGGTTCAGAGCCTCGGACGGGGCATCGCCGACGACACCGAACTCCTCGATTGGCTCTTCGAGTACGTCCTGCCGATGGAGTCCGCGCTAACGGCCGAGGAGATGCGCACGGCGGCCGAACTCGGGTATTTGGAGTGCATCGAGAGCGGCACCACGACCGTCGTCGACCACCTCTCGGTCGCCCACGCCGAGCAGGCCTTCGAGGCCGCCGGCGAGTTGGGGATTCGAGGCGTGCTCGGGAAGGTCCTGATGGACCGACGCGCTCCCGAGGGCCTCCGGGAAGACTCCGAGGCCGCGCTCGCGGAATCGGAGACACTCATCGAGGAGTACCACGGCGCCTTCGACGACCGCATCAGATACGCCGTCACGCCGCGCTTCGCGGTTTCTTGTAGCGAGGCGTGTCTACGCGGCGCCCGCGCACTCGCCGACCGCCACGAGGGGGTCCGCATCCACACCCACGCCAGCGAGAACCGAAGCGAAATCGAGACGGTCGCCGACGACACCGGGATGCGGAACATCGAGTGGCTCCACGAGGTGGGCCTGACCGGCGAGGACGTCGTGCTCGCACACTGCGTTCACACGGACGAAACGGAACGTGAACTGCTCGCCGAGACCGGGACCCACGTCACGCATTGTCCGTCCTCGAACATGAAACTCGCCTCGGGGGCCGCGCCGGTGCGCGATTACCACGAACGGGGCATCAACGTCGCGCTGGGCAACGACGGCGCGCCCTGCAACAACACCCTCGACCCGTTCACCGAGATGCGTCAGGCAAGCCTCCTCGGAAAGGTCGAGGAGATGGACCCGACGGCGCTCGCCGCGCCGGACGTCTTCGAGATGGCGACCGCGAACGGCGCGGCGGCGGCGGGCTTCGAGAAGGTGGGGAAACTGAAGGAAGGGTGGAAGGCCGACATCGTCGGCATCGACACGGACCTGACGCGGGCGACGCCGCTCCACGACGCGCTCTCGCATCTGACGTTCGCCGCCCACGGCGAGGACGTGGCGCTCACCATGGTCGACGGCGAGGTTCTTTACGCCGACGGCGACTTGAAGACGGCGGACGCGGACGCCATCCGCGAGCGGGCCCGGGCGGTCGACCTCGACCTCGAAGCGGCCCGGGAGCGCGCGGCCGAGGCCCGTCCCTGAGGTCGTCAGCCCAGACGAGCCCGTAGGCGCGCGGCGACGCCGTCGCTGAGCACCACGAGCGCGAACACGGCGGCGATGGCCGTCACGAGCTTCGGGTACTGCAGGCGTTGGATGGTGATGACGAGGTAGTAGCCGACCCCGCCCGCGCCGACGAAGCCCAACACCGTCGCCGAACGGATGGTACACTCCCAGCGATAGAGGGTGTAGGAGGCGAGCGTCGCGGTCACCTGGGGGACGACGCCATGACACACCGCCTGCATGCGGGTCGCGCCGGTCGCCCTCACGGCCTCGGTCGTCCGCGGGTCCGTGTCCTCCAGAAAGTCCGCGTACAGCTTTCCGAGAACGCCCGCGTTGTGGACGCCCAGCGCGAGCGCACCGGCGAAGGGACCCAGCCCCACCGCGGTCACGAAGAGGAAGCCCCACACGAGCCCGGGCACCGAACGGAGGAAACTCGACGCGAGCCGACACGAGCGGTTCAGCGCCCGTCCCGCGCGACGTCGCAGGGGTGACGCGCCGGCGTACAGCGGCCCCTCGTGGGTAACCGTCGTCGCGCCGCCCAGAGCGAGGGGAACGGCGAGGACGACGGCGATGGCGGTTCCGACGACACTAATTGCGAGGGTTTCGACGACGGCCCACAGCAGTCCCGAGCGGAGGTCCCGTCCGAGGAGGAACTCACGGCTCGTGTCGGGAGGGAAGCCCTCCGCGACGAACGCCCACATCTGTTCGCGGGCGTTCGGCCCGATGAGCGCCGCGACGTCGGCGTTCACGACCCATCCCGCGACGGCGAGGAGGAGGGTGCCGAGGAGTCCCCAGGCGACCACCCGCGTCGACGTCGGTCGGGGGTCGAACTCCCCGTACTCACTCGCCTCAGACACGCCACCCCACCTCCGGGCTCTCCGTCGGTTCCGGGGAGTGCTCGGGCGCGTTCGCGCCGGCGAACAGCCCGTCGAGCAGGGCGTCGTGCACGTCTTCGGCCGCGCGGTCGAAGGCGACTTCGCCGTCCCGGAGGCCGACGACCCGCTCGAAGCGCTCGACAGCGAGCTCCGTGTCGTGGAGTGCGACGAGCGCCGTCCGAGCTCCCAGGGCGTCGTCGAGCGCATCGAGGACGCCCGTCCGGGAGGCCGGGTCGAGGTTCGCGGTCGGTTCGTCCGCGAGTACGACGGGCGTCTCCCGGACCAACACCGCGGCGAGAGCGACCCGTCCACGCTCGCCGGCGCTGAGCTCGTCCGCCCGGGCGTCGGCTTTCCCGGCCAGGCCAACGGCGTCGAGGGCGTCGAGCGCGGGGTCGGGGTCCGAGGCGAGGACCGGTTCGATGAGTCCGCGCCACCACGGCAACGCTCCCGTCCGTCCGGTGAGGACGTTGGCGAGCGCGCTGCGGCGACCGACCAGCGCGTCGCCCTGATACGCCAGCGCGACGCGCTCCGGGGTGGTCGTCTCGCCCCCCGCTCTCACCCGCCCCGAGTCGGGCGCAACGCTGCCGTTGCCGAGTCTGAGGAGCGTCGTCTTCCCGGCACCCGAAGGGCCGACGAGCGCGACGCGTTCCCCGGCGCCGATTTCCAGATTGACGTCCCGAACGCCGACCGTTCCGTCGAACCTCGCGGTGACGCCGTCGAAGACGAGTGATTCGCCGCTCATCACTCCTCCAAGAGCCCGGCCATCGAGACGGCTTCGGAGAGCGAGGCGAAGTCGTCGTGGGAGGCGCCCGTGTAACCGTCCACGTTCTGTTCTTCCAGAACGGAGTCGTCTTCGAGCGAGACGAACGCCTCCTTCAGCGCGGCCGCCCGCTCGTCCCCGACCGTCGGCGCGACTGTCCACGGATAATCCGGGAACGCCGGCGTCCGCCACAGTTCCCGGACGTTATCGAGGCTCCCGTCGGCGTCGAGCGCGTCGTAGATGCGGGCGTTCAGCGCCCCGACGTCGCCGCTCGCGTTGTCGATGGCGCGGGCGGTCGCGTCGTGGGCGCCGACGTGGGTCGTGGAGGCGAACGCCTCCGGGGGAGTGTCGTGTTCGGTCCGCAGGAAGTAGGAGGGCATCACGGTGCCGCTGGTGCTGAGGGGGTCGCCGAACACCAAATCGAGTTCGTCGGCGCGGGCGGTCAGGTCGTCCATCGATTCCACGTCGCCGTCGGCGGGGACGACGAACGCGGAGTGCCACTTCGTTCGTCCCCCTTTCACACCGACGGCGAACGCCTCCGCCCCGGCGCGGTGGTGTGCGAGAATGTAAGAAACCCCTCCGTAGTAGGCCACGTCGACCTCCTCGGCGACCATCGAGCGCACCATTCCCCCGTAGCTCGCCGCCGTACTCAACTCGACGGTTACGCCGAGTTCCGATTCGAGGTGCGTTGCAAGCCCCTCCGACTGCGCTATCGCGGTCTCCGGGTCCACGTCGGGAACGATGCCGACCGCGAGTGTCTCCCCACCGTCGCCACCGATGCAGCCGGCTACCCCGGCCACGCCCGCGGCCCCGGCGGCGAGGAACCCTCTCCGGGTCGGGTTGCGTCGTCCGTCCATACACGAACGTCCCCGAACAGACGTTTAAACGTTTCTCTAATACGTTTTTCTATGACCGTTCGTATGCGGAGTTGGATTTATACTTCCGGAACCACAGTTCGGGGTATGGGCGCCGATGACGGAGGAGAACCGGTCGAAATCGACACCTGCGGGATGGTCTGTCCACAACCGGTCGCCGTGGTTCGGCGCGCGCTCGACGCCATGGACGACGGCGAACTGGTCGTCCTCGGCGACTACCCGCCCGCAGCACGGAGCATCCGTCGCAGCTGCTATCGCCACGGCTACGACGTTCGAACGGTCGAAGAGGGGGAACGCTTCGAGCTCCGAGTCCGGGCGTAGAGAAGCGCCGCTCTTCGCGCTTTTTGGTTCCCAAACCAACGATAAATAGCGAGAAAACGAAACGCACAGGCGGATATCTCTACATCAATACGAACTTTGAAAGGGATGGGCCGGTACGTGGTGTCATGAGCGGCCCAGAAGCGAGCGGGCCGGACGGTCCGGCCGCGTGCGGTGTCGAACCGACAGCCGACCCCCTTCTCACAGACACATGGACGTACGACTCACGCTGAACGGGGAGGAGCGGACGTTCGAGGCGAAGCGCTCGGACTCGCTGCTCGACGTGTTGCGCGCGAACGGGTACACCGGCGCGAAGCGGGGCTGCGACACCGGGAGCTGTGGCTTTTGCACCGTAATCGTCGACGGCGAGCCTACGAAGGCCTGCATCGAACCCGCCGCGAGCGCCGATGGCGTTGCCGTCGAGACGATAGCGGGCCTCGGCACCCAATCCGACCTCCACCCGGTCCAGCAGGCTTTCGTGGACAACGCCGCGCTCCAGTGTGGATTCTGCATCCCGGGGATGATTATGCGTTCGAAGGCTCTGCTCGAACGGAACCCCGATCCGACGGAGGCGGAGATTCGCGAGGCGCTCTCGGAGAACCTCTGTCGATGCACCGGCTACGAGAAGATAGTCGACGCTGTCGCGGACGCCGCCGACCGGATGGAGGGTCACGTCGCCGCCGACGGCGGTCGGCCGGGGGGCGAGAAATGAGCCGGACCGACGAACCGGACGAACCGGACGACCCCAACGAGGCGGAGCCCCTCGAATCCGAGCATCCTCTGGAGTGGGAGGAAGCCGCGAACAACCGGAAGAGCGAGGCCGAACGCCGCGTTATCTCCGAGCGCGAGGAGAAAGACGACGCGCGGAAAATCGTCACCGGCGAGGCGAAGTACACCGCCGACTACGCCCCGGAGTTCCCGGACCTGGCCCACGCGGCCGTTCTGCGCTCCGAGGTCGCGCACGGCGACGTGGTCGAACTCGACACGACGGCGGCGGAGGAGATGGAAGGCGTGTACGCGGTGCTCACGCCGGATTCGTCGGCGGTCCCCGACACGCCGTACACCTCGGCGGGACAGTCCTACCCCGAACCCTCGCCGTGGGACATGCGCGTCCTCAACGAGCGGGTCAGATACGTCGGCGACCCCATCGCCGCCGTCGCCGCCGAGGACGAGCCCACCGCGGAGCGGGCGGTCCGAAAAATCCGCGTCGAGTACGAGGAACGCGATGCCGTCTTCGACACCGAGGCGGCAACGGAGCCGGGGGCCCCCCGAATCCACGACCCGGCCGCCGTCGAGAACCGCCAGCCCGGCGCGGACTACGAGCGCAACGTCGAGAGTCACGCCGAGGGCGA
>JBEQBK010000148.1:0-5387 GCA_041639855.1 Halobacteriaceae archaeon
GGGGGGCGACGACTGCCGGCTCCACGGTAATCTGCGCGCCAAGGACATCGTCGTCGGCGCGGACTGCAACGTCTTCGGGAGTCTTCGTGCCCGTGGGGACATTCATGTCGGCGAGGGAACTAGAATCCACGGCGACGTAACCACCAGAAGCGGGGACGTGGCGGTCGCCGCGGGCGCCGAAGTGCTCGGAGACATCTCCGGGCAGGATGTGGCCATCGACCCCGAGGCCGACGTGGACGGTGTCATCCGGGCCCGCGGCGAAACCCGGGTGGGGGAAGGGGTTTCGCGGGTCGAGGAGTAGGTTTTTGCCCTCGCCGCCGCCCTTTTTTCCATGGACGCTCACCACTTCGGCATCACCGTGGCAGACCTGGATTCGGCCGTCGCGTTCTACCGTGACGAACTCGGCTTGGAGGTCATCGAGCGCTTCTCCGTTTCCGGCGAGGGCTTCGCGACCGGCGTCGGGGTTGACGACGCCGAAGGGGAGTTCGCCCACCTCGATTTGGGCGACGCGCGCCTCGAACTCGTCGCCTACGACCCCGCCGGCGCGGACCGGCGCGGGGGACGTGTCAACGACGCCGGCGCCACACATCTGGGCATCGGCGTCGAGAGCGTCGCAGCGGTGTACGACGGGCTCTCCGAGTCGGTCGAGACGCTGAGCGAGCCCCAGACGACGGCGTCGGGCTCGGTCATCTGTTTCGTTCGCGACCCGGAGGGGAACCTGATCGAGCTCATCGAGTCCTGACTCGGAAGGGCTTATCCCGCCCCCACGGCTTTTTCGGGTATGCTCTCCCTCGCGCTCGCCGGCAAGCCCAACGCCGGCAAGTCGACCTTCTACACCGCGGCCACTATGTCCGAGGTGGACGTGGCGAACTACCCCTTCACCACTATCGACGCCAACCGGGGCGTCACGCACGTTCGGACCCGTTGCCCCTGCCTCGATTTGGACGAACGCTGTGGCAACGAGAACTGTCACGGCGGCAAGCGATACGTCCCCGTCGAACTTCTCGACGTGGCGGGTCTCGTCCCCGGCGCCCACGAAGGGAGAGGACTGGGCAACCAGTTCCTCGACGAGCTCACCAACGCCGACGCCATCCTCAACGTCGTGGACGCCTCCGGCGGGACGAACGCCGAGGGGGAACCCGTCGAGGTCGGTACCCGCGACCCCCTCGCGGACGTGGACTTCATCGAGGAGGAGATGGACCTCTGGCTCGCGGGCATCGTCGCGGACAACTGGGAATCGGTGGTTCGGAAGTCCCGCTCGCCGGAGTTCGACATCGACGAGGCGCTCGCAACCCTTCTCACTGGATTCGGCGCGAACGAGGCCGAGGTCGCCGCCGCCCTGCGAGAAATCGAGTACCCCGAGGACCCCCAGAAGTGGGGCGACGAGGAGCAGGAGGCGCTCGCCCGCGAAATCCGCCAGCGAACCAAACCCATCGTCGTCGTCGCGAACAAAATCGACGCCGCGCCCGCGGAGAACGTCGAGCGCCTGCTCGAATCCGACAAGCCCGTGATTCCGGCGACCGCGCAGGGCGAACTCGCGCTCCGTCGGGGCGCTGACGCGGGCGCCATCGACTACGACCCGGGCGACGACGCCTTCGAAATCGTGGGCGACGTCCCCGACGAACAGCGCGCACAACTGGACGCCCTCTCGGAGACGATGGCCGAGTTCGGCGGGACGGGCGTCCAGACGGCGCTCAACGAGGCGGTGTACGACCTGCTCGACCAAGTGACGGTCTATCCGGTACAGGACGCCGCGAAGTGGACCGACGGCACCGGGAACGTCCTTCCCGACGCCTTCCTTCTTCGGGAGGGAGCATCGCCCCGCCAACTGGCCTACACCGTCCACGAGGACATCGGCGATGGCTACCTCCACGCGGTCGACGGTCGTGCGGACCGACAGATAAGCGAGGACCACGAGTTAGAGGAAGGCGACGTCGTCAAAATCGTCTCGACGGCCTGACGCCGAACAGGTTTTTGTGGACGGGGACGCGACCGGCCGTTCGTGCCCTCTATTGCCCTCCTTGCTGCCGGTCTCGCGCTCGTCGCCGTGGGCGGATACGGGTTCTTCAACCCGCAACGGCAGTACGAAATCCGTCAGTGGGGACAGACGAACGACGACCCGCAGTTAAGCAGACGCGGCAGACTCCTCTGGCAGTTCTTCGACGCGGTGTTCGCCCTCTTCGGGGCCGGGACGGTCTGGCTTGCGTTCACGGTCTGAGAGCTCTGTCGGGCTCTGTTCCCGAAGGCTACCGAACGGCCCGCGTCGCGTCAGCCATGATTTCGATGGCTTCCTTCAACTCCCCCATCGACGCCGCATAAGAGATGCGGGCGTACCCCTCGCCGTTCGCGCCGAAGGCACCCCCCGGAACGACGACGACGCCACGCTCGATGACCTCTTCGCACCAGCCCTCGGGCACTTCGGGCATCGCGTAGAAGGCGCCTTCCGGTTTCGCGACTTCGAGGCCCATCTCCTCTAACCCGTCGAGCAGGACGTCCCGGCGCTCCTCGAAGGCCGAGCGCATTTCCTCGACGCTGTCCTGTGGGCCGGTCAGGGCCGCTTCCGCGGCGTACTGTGCCGGCGCGCTGGCGCTGGCCTGCATGTACTGGTGGATGCGGACCATCCGCGAGGCGCGCTCCTCGCTGGCGGCGACCCAGCCGAGGCGCCAGCCGGTCATCGAGTAGGTCTTCGAACAGGCGTTGACGACGACCACGTTGTCGGTCTCGGAGAACTCCGCGGGCGAGCGGTGCTCCCCCTCGAAGACGATGTGTTCGTACACCTCGTCGCTGATGCAGAGCACGTCGTGTTCGTCCGCGATGCGGGCGAACTCGCGCATGTCTTCGGGGGACTGCACGGCTCCGGTGGGGTTGGCGGGTGAGTTAACGATGAACGCGGCCGTGTCCTCGGTGATGTGCTCCTCGACGGTTTCGGGGTCGAGCGTCAGGTCCTCGCGTAGCGGGAGGGGGACGGGCTCACCGTTCGCGAGGTGGGTAAGCGCCTCGTAGGAGACGAATCCCGGGTCCGGGAAGAGGACCTCTTCGCCCGGGTTCACATGTGCCTCGATGGCCAGGTGGAGCGCCTCGCTCCCACCCGACGTGGCGACGACGCCGTCCGTCGAGTAATCGAGGTCGTTGTCCCGGCTGTGTTTCTCGACGATGGCCTCCCGGAGCTCGATGATGCCCGGATTGGAGGTGTAGCCGTCGGCTTTCCCGGCCTCGATAGCGTCGATAGCGCCCTGCCGGGCGTGTTCGGGCGTCGGGAAGTCGGGCTGTCCCAGCCCGAGGTTAATCGTGTCCTCGCCCGCGGCCTCGAACACCTCGCGGATGCCGCTGATGGCGATGTTCTCCACCCTGTCGGCGAAGTGCGTCATACCTCAGGGGGCGGCCCCGCGGAGATAAGTGTACTGCGTTCGGGACAAGCGGTAAGTCCGTCGGATGTCAGGGCCCTTTTATAAGGCACGCCCGTCGCCCCCCGTGTGGTAGACGAAGACGATACGGGCGGGGATAGCGACGAACCCGCGGACGGTGAACACGGCTCGGCGCTCTCCTTGTTCACCGACCGCGAGTTCGTCGCGCTGGCGGGCACGGCGTTCGCGCGGAGTCAGGCCTACTCGACGCTGCTCATCGCGTTGGCGCTGTACGCCGACATGTTCGGCACGACCGGCACCGTCGAGGGACTCTTCGGGACGGCCTTCGCGGCGGTCCAGTTCCTCATCGTCATCCCCATCGGGCGGGCCGTGGACACGGGGAACGCGAAGAAGTGGCTCATCGCTGGGCTGTTCGTCAACGTGGCCGTCTTCGCCGGCTTCGTCTTCGTGCAGGACGCGACCCACGTCATCCTCGTGCGCATTCTCCAGGGGGTGGGTGCCTCGATACTCTGGCTGACTGGCTCGTCCGTCGTCGGCGAAATCGCGCCGGAGGCGGCCCGCGGCCGGTGGCTCGGTTCGTACAATCAGGTGACGGCGTTCTCCTCGCTGGCGGGTGACCTTGTGGGGGGGTATCTGCTCACCGTCTACGGCTTCACATGGACGTACGCCGCCATGGCCGCGGTCACGCTGGTGGCGACGGTGCTAGTTCTCCTCTATCTTCGGGACAACCCCGGCGGGAGCACCGAGGAGGGCTCCCGGCCCTACACCGCGTTCATCGTACTGAGCGCTAATGCGGTCGGCTCCGTAGTGTTTGCGTACATCGCCTTCCTCCGATTCGGCGTCGGGACGGTCTTCTGGGCGTTCATCGGCTACATCGTCCTCTCGGCGGCGGCGCTCGTCGCGGTTCCGTGGTGGCTGTTCCGCCGCGAGGGGACCCCCGGAGACGATGCGGGGCTGGACGCCCTCTTCGCGCTCCTCAGGCGCCCGACGGTACAGAACCTCGTCGTCTTCCGGATGTCATTCGCCGTGGGGAAGATGGCGGTCATCATCTTCCTCCCCATCTACGCCCGCACCGCCTTCGGTATCTCCGCCGTCGAAATCGGCGGGATTCTGGCGGGCGGAAAGCTCACCAAGACCCTCCTTCAGGGGAAGATGGGCGACTGGACCGACGCCTTCGGGCACGAACACCTCTTCGTGGCGGGGGGCGCGCTCTGTTACGCGGTGGGGACGGCGCTCATCCCGCTCGCGGACTACGCCGAGGGAGTGGTGCCCGCCGTCTCGGTGCCCGGGCTCCGGACGTTCTCCGCCGCGTACGTCACGCTCTTCGGCGCCTACGCCGTCATCGGCGTCGCCGACTCGATTCGCCTCCCGGCAAGTATGTCGCTGTTCGTCCGCGAGGGCGAGGTCCACGACTCGGTGGCCTCGGCGTTCTCGCTTCGTTCCATCTCCTGGAAGCTCGGTCAGGTGGTCGGGCCCTTGGGCGTGGGCTTCGTGATGGACTCCGTCTCCACGCTCGCGGCCTTCTGGACCGCCGCCGGCTTCGTCGTCGTCGCGACCGGCGCGTTCCTCGTCCTCACGCGGTGGAACACCGGGACCCCAGGCACGGCCTGAGTCAGAACGCGCGGTGGTACTGGATCGGGACGTCGACACGCTCTTCGGCCCCAAGCTCACGGGCCGCGTGGAGCGCGAAGTAGGGGTCTCGGAGGTGCTCGCGGCCGATGATAGCCAGGTCGGCACGCCCGTTTCTGATGAGCGCGTCGGCCTGCGCGGGCTCGGTGACGCCGCCGACGGCGCCGACTGCCGCGTCGCTTCCCTTCCGGACCGCCTCGGCGTAGGGCACTTGGTAGTTCGGGCCCGCCGAGTCGGGCCACGAGTTCGGCGCGATGCCGCCGCCACTCACGTCCACGAGGTCAACACCCAGCGATTCGAGTTCGCGCGCCAGTTTTACTGTATCGTCGACGGTCCACGCGTCCTCGCCGAGCCAGTCCGTCGCGGAGAGGCGCACGAAGACGGGCTTCTCTT
>JBEQBK010000149.1:0-5370 GCA_041639855.1 Halobacteriaceae archaeon
GTCGATGTCCTCCCGGGGGTCGTGGCCCTCGGTGGCCTCGCCCTCGATGTCCGTCGTGCCGGAGAAGTCCACGACGTGAACGAGCACATCGGTCTCGTTCAAGTCGGTGAGGAACTGGTTGCCCAGCCCCTTCCCCTCGTGTGCGCCGGGGATGAGACCGGCGACGTCGACGAGTTTAACGGGGACGTAACGCGTTTCCTCGTCGCAGAAGCCGTGGTTGGGCTGGCACTCCTCTTCGAACTCCGGCGCGGCGCAGTCGATGCCCACATAGGCTTCGCCGACGCTCGGGTCGATTGTGGTAAAGGGGTAGGCTCCCTCGGGTACGTCGTTCATCGTCGCGGCGTTGAACAGCGTGGACTTGCCCACCGAGGGCTTGCCCACCAGACCGACGCGGTAACTCATTGGGAGTGTGGAGTGGGTTCGCGCCTAAACGGGTTTCTACCCGACGGTACCGTGGTACGAGTGGGCATAGCGGAGCGAAACGGCCATTCGGGTGGGACCGTTTGTTCCATTCGGCCGATGACGAAGTAGGGTGTCCCGAGCCGGCGGCAACCGGCGGTGACGAACCCTATGAGTGCCGAGGCCGACTTCTCATACTTCCAACTCGCTGTATATCCCCCACGCCAACCCAATTACACCTACTCCCACCAACCCCACACCAGCCAACTGCACCGCTCCCGAAAGCAGCTCCACGACCCATAACCCGGCCACCAGTGCCACCCCACCCAACACAATCGCCCCCACGAAGCGCTCGGTCACCGCAGCTCACCCCCGAACGGGCCCGGCCCGGGGTTCGACGTCGCGGGCACGTACGTTCCGACCTCCTCGCGGACCCACCAGTTGCCGGTCTCCGCGTGCTCCGCGGGCGTCGTGAACCGATACCGGTACCGGACCACCCGGACCTGCTCCGGCGCGTCCTCGAAAGGCACGTCCGCGAACAGGCTCTCGACAGCCGAGTCCCCATCCAGCAGCCGTTCCAGCAGGGTGAACACCCACCCCTGTCGTTGCCCCGGACGGGGGCGCATCGCGGCGAACCAGAGTTGCCAATCGAGCCTGAGGTGGTAAGGCGCCCACTGGGACGGACGCTCGCTCGGGTCGTCGGGCTGGCCCTTGTAGGAGTAGGCGCGCCAGTTGTTCTCGTCGGGGTATTCTTTTTCCGTTCCTTCTATCACCAGCCCGTAGCGCTCCTTCGTTATCGACCCGAAGGCGCCGTACGTATTGACGACGTTGAGCGGGTCGAAGCCGGCGTTCATCCGCTGGTTCGGGGAGAGCATATTTTTCACCGGGTAGTAGCTCAGCGCGAGCACGAGCAGGGCCACACCTCCCGCTAACACCTGCAAGTAGAGCGGCGCCGGCGCAGCCTCGGGGACCCCCACGGGTAGGACAGCCGCGAGCGTCCGGTCGCTCGTCACGGCGACGGCCTGCACGATGGTCAGCGCGTTCAGCCACGAGAAGTTCCCCGTCACCATCAGCCAGCCTTGGAAACCAACGGTGAGTGCCCCTGCCACCGAGGCATACGGTTCGGGAGCGAAGTAGAGGAACGGAACGGCGAGTTCCACGACGTGATTCCCCAGCGTTTCGAGACGGTGGAACCGCTCGGGCAGGTGGTGGGCGAACCAGCTCCCCGGGTTCGGTATCGGCTGCGTCTCGTAGTGGAACTCCATCGCGGTTAAATCGCGCCAGCAGCGGTCGCCGCGCATCTTGATGAGCCCCGCGCCGAACATGTTACGAAAGAGCAACCACGAAAGGAGCCAGACGATGATTACTGGGGGACCGGTCGGGCCGGCGCCCAGAAACACCGCCAGAAACCCCGTTTCCAGCAACATCGACTCCCAGCCGTACCCGTAGAAGAGCCCCCCAGCGTTCACGAAGGACTGATACAAGCCCCACAGCAGGAGCCACAGCGCCATCGAGGCGGGCACCGCCAGGTCCGGCGGGAGAAAGTAGGGCCCCGCCAACAGGGCCACCACGGAGAGGCCGACGCCCGCCCACGCCGCGAGCGCGACGGCGCGGTCGCTCGGGGCCCAGTAGAAGAGACTCGGCCGCTCGCCCACACTCGTGCGCTCGGCGTACGAACGCAGCGAAAAGAGGCCGTTCTCGCCGGCGAGGGGGCGGAACTGGGTGGCCGCGACGAGAAAGGCACACAGATAGATAACCGCCAACCCGCGCTGGAAGAGGAAGCGAACGAGCCAGTAGCCCTCTTCGAAGGGAAGCACGTCCCGGCGTGAGTCGCGGGGCCGCCAAAGGATTGACGGCGCCTACGCGTAGGTGTCGACCTCGTGCTGCGTGTATTGTTCTTTCCCGAAGCGCCAAGACTTCCGTCTGACGTTCGGTACATGGCGCGAATCCGGGGTCTATAGGTGGGTAATCAGAAACGCTTGCGTTAAGTTATTGGTGAATCAATCAAATCTGGACCTATGCCCGCTCCCGCCACCTCACGACGCACCGTTCTCACCGGGATGGCAGGTATCGTGGGTGGGCTGGCGGGCTGTGCCGGTTCGGATACGTCGGTCTCGATGCTCGTCGCCGGAAGCTTGAATCACGCCGTCGAGAACGGGCTCCGGCCCGCACTCGACACGCCCCTCCGTCCCGAGGCCCGTGGTTCCGCGGCGGCGGCTCGTCTCGTCGCCGACGGTGTGCGGGACCCGGCAATCGTTTCCCTCGCCGACACCGCCCTCTTCGACGCACCGCTCTCCGCCGACTGGTACGCCGAGTTCGCGACCAACGAACTCGTCCTCGCGTACGACGCCGACAGCGAGGGCGGGAAACGAATCGCGGAGGCCGGCGCCGAGCGCTGGTATCGCCCCTTGCTCTCCGGCGACGTGTCGCTCGGGCGGACGGACCCGGACACCGACCCGCTCGGCTACCGGGCGCTGTTCGCGCTCGAACTCGCCACCGAGCATTACGGCGTCGAGCGGGACCTCCGCGAGGCCGTCCCCGAGCGCGACCAGGTGTACCCGGAGACACAGTTGATAAGCGCCTTCGAGACCGGAAACATCGACGCGGCCCTCGCCTACCGGAACATGGCCGTCGAGCGCGGCTACGACTACGTCGCTCTCCCCTCCGAGATAAATCTGAGCGACCCGGCACACGCCGACCGGTACGCGACGGCGACCTACGGACTCCCGGGCGGACAGGTCGTCGCGGGGAGCGTCATCAGCTACGCTGCGACGCTGCGGCACTCGACGGTCGCGGCGCGGGCCGTCTTCCGGTCGCACGTCGCCGGTGACTACCTGCGCGAGTTCGGGTTCACCGTCCCCGACGACTACCCCGCGTACACCGGTACTCCCCCTCATGGCGTTGCGTGACGGCGTCGACACGCTCACGGCGGCGTTCCTCTTGGGCGCGCTCTTGCTCGGCTACTACGTTCTCCCGCTGCTCTCGTTGCTGAGCGCACAACCGCCGGGCGCCGTTCTCGCGCGGCTCTCCAGTCCCGTCGTCGTCTCGGCGGCCGCCACGTCGCTCGCCGGCGCCGCCGCGAGCGCGGCCATCGCGACCGTCCTCGGACTCCCGCTCGCGTACTGGCTCGCCCGCGCGGACGGCCGGCTTCCGATGGTCGTGAACGCGCTCGTCGTGCTCCCGCTCGTGCTCCCCCCCATCGTCAGCGGGATGCTCCTGCTCACCGTCGTCGGGCCCGACACCCTCTTAGGGGAACTGGCCGCTTCCGGCGGGTTCCCGCTCACCCGCTCGCTCGCCGGCATCGTTCTCGCCCAGACGTTCGTCGCGTCGCCGTTCGTCGTCATCACGGCACGCTCCGCGTTCGAGGCCGTCGATACCGACATGGAGGAGGCGGCCCGTTTATTGGGCTGTGGTCGCTTCGAGACGCTCCGGCGGGTCACGCTCCCGCTCGCCTGGCCGGGCGTGCTCGCCGGCATCACACTCGCCTTCGCCCGCGCCCTCGGGGAGTTCGGCGCGACGGTGATGTTGGCCTACTACCCTCGGACGATGCCGGTCCAGATATGGGTCTCCTTCCGCACGTTCGGGCTTGAACGCGCCTTCCCCATCGCGGTCGTGCTCGTCGCTGCCGCGCTGGCGACCATCCTCCTGTTGAACGCCCTCGGAGCGAGGCCGCTTGAGTAGAGTTAGGTGGCGGGCGTTTCTTCCCCGCGTATGGATATCGTCGCCGTCGCCGCGGTGAGCGAGAACGGCGTTATCGGTGCCGGCTCCGAACTCCCGTGGGACCTGGACAACGAGGTGGCGGCCTACCGCGAGCGCGTCGCAGGGGAGACTGTCGTCCTCGGGCGGAAGACCTTCGAGATGTTCGACCACGACGACCTCCCTGGCGCGCGCCAGCTCGTCCTGAGCAGGGGCGAGCCCGACTACGACGTGGAGTCGGCGACTGTGGTCGGGAGCGTCGAGGGCGCCATCGAGACCGCCCGCTCCGCGGGAGCCGAAACGCTCTACGTGCTCGGCGGCGCCGGGGTCTACGAGGCGTTCCTCCCCGAGTACGACCGCATGTACCTCAGCCGCATCGACGGCGAGTACGAGGGCGACGCCCGCTTCCCCGACTTCGACCGGGCGGCGTGGACTCTCGAATCCGAGGAGCGCTACGAGGGGTACACGCTCGAAACGTGGGTGCGCGGGTAGGCCCGGCCTCGTCGGTCTCGAAAAGGGAAGTTAAGTACCTAACCCACGAGGGAAGAAACAGCGCGGCCCCATGACACAGGAATACGACCTCGTTATCGTCGGCGGCGGCATCAGCGGCGCTTCGCTGCTCTACACGGCGGCGGAGTTCACCGACATCGAACGCATCGCGCTCATCGAGAAGGAGTCGGAGGTGGCGCGGATCAACTCCCACCGGACGAACAACTCCCAGACGCTCCACTTCGGGGATATCGAGACGAACTACACCCTGGAGAAGGCCGAGGACGTCAAGGAGGGCGCCGAGCTCCTCGCGGGCTACCTCGAAAACCACGACGAGGACCGCGAGATGCACAGCAAGCGCTCGAAGATGGTGCTCGCCGTCGGCGAGGAGGAGACCGCGAAGCTCGACGCCCGCTACAACGAGGAGGGCTTCGGCGACCTCTTCCCGAAGCTCCGCGACATCGGCCGCGAGGAGATTGCGGAACTCGAACCCGCCGTGGTCGAGGGTCGGGACGAGGACACCGAGCTCCGCGCGCTCCAGACGCCCGACGGCTACGTCGTGGACTACGGCGCCGTCGCGCAGTCGTTCGTCGCGAAAGCCGAGGAGAACGACGGCGTGGACGTGTTCACCGACACCGAGGTCGAGCGGGTGAACGAAACGGACGAGGAGTTCCTCATCGAAACCGACGAGCAGGGCTGGTTCGAGTCCGAAACCGCCGTCGTCGCCGCCGGGTCCCACAGCCTCCAGATGGCGAAGGAGATGGGCTACGGCGAAGGGATGAGCCT
>JBEQBK010000150.1:0-5270 GCA_041639855.1 Halobacteriaceae archaeon
TTCCTGAACCACCTTACGGTTCAGAAAAGCGAGGACGATATGCCCTCGCACTTGGAGTCCCCCTATCGCACTCTCGTGCAGTGTAAAGGTTTCGTAGCTGCTGCGCCCCGTAGGGCCCGGAATCTTGTCTCAGATTCCGTCTCCGGGCTCTTGCTCTCACAACCCGTACCGATTATGGGCACGGTGGGCCGTTACCCCACCGTCTACCTAATCGACCGCAGTCACATCCTGTGGCGCCGGAGCGTTTATGACTTCCCACAGCTCCAGTGAGGAAGCGGTATTCGGAATTAGCCTCAGTTTCCCGAGAGTATTCCGATCCACAGGGCAGTTTGACCACGTGTTACTGAGCTATTCGCCGCGAGTCTGAACTCGCACGACTAGCATGCCTAAGCCGAACTCCAATAGCAATGGCCTCTGGCAGGATCAACCAGAATGTGCCGGCATAATGCCGGCGTTGGCGGGAACACGAAATGTGTTCTCGTTAGGTGTTCGCGTGATATCGTCGGCCGCGTGGCCGACCGGATATCACCGAACCATCAAGGCTAACATCAGATTCCATCTTTACGGCGGACCGCAGGGGTGGAATCCTCATTTCCTTCGGGATTACATCGTACCTTTCGGAAGGGTATAAACCCTTCGAAGGCCGTTCGTGAATCCCGTCCGGGGTGTGACCCCCGTCGAGGCTTCGTATTTCTTCAGAACACCGGGATACACTTAACCCCTCCGAAACCGCCCGACGGCGGTGGGGTCGAACCCAGCGTACTGAAGCGCTTCCGGCCGGGGTGAACCCGGGGAAGCGTCGTATTACTTCGAAGCACCCGGTGACATATAACCCCTCCGAAACCGCCCGACGGCGGTGGGGTCGAACCGGGTGCAACGAAGTGTGGGAGCACGCCCATCGGGGACGCGCTCCGCCTCACCTCGTTCGCATCCATACCGAACCGCGGGTTACACTTAACGCCGTTGCATCGACCCCCTCATTGGTGGGCCCCCTCATACCACAATCGCGGGACGGAACGCTCTATATACCACCGTAATCGTGACAAACCCGCTATAGCGCGGCTGCTATCGGGCAGGTGGTCGGAAAATGTCGCGCGGGCGGAGGCCGCACGGTCGTCCCGCGCGTCGCACGCTCGGTCGCGGCGGGTGAAACCCGCGCACCCGCCGGTACGCGAGGGCCCCCTTACACTCTTCCGGAAAGCGGAGCGCGTCTAGATATCGTCCAAGTGTTCGATGCCTTTCTTCGAGACGTTGGCCTCGGTGATAGCTTCGCGACCCTGCAGCCACTCGGGGGCGTCGTCGGGGGCCTCCGTCTCCCACGCCCACGCGTCGTAGATGTGGACTTTGTTCGAAGAGGTGCCCTTCTCGCGGAGCCGTATCTCGTGTCTCGGGGCGTTCTCGTCGCTCGTTCCTTTCTCCTCCAGACGGCGAGCTGCCTTCAGCGCCGCTTGTCGGGGGGTGTTCCCGCTGAACACACTCGATTCCTCGCCGGTGTCGGTGCGGAGTGCAAAGTTCCGCTTACCGTCCTCGCGTACCATGATTTGCCACCGTGTGACCCAAACACAGGATTCCGGCATAAATATACCGCCGCAGAAAGGGGAAAGTATATATGTCATAAAAGAGCCGAGGCACTCAGACCCCGCTGTATGGCCGAAATAGCGCTCCCGCGTCCGGCGCCGGTTCGGACAAACTTAAGTATATCCTACGGCGAAGGACTGGACACGAATCTCGATGGTACGGAAGAAGAAGCTCAGCCCGAGTGGAGCGAAAGGCGAGGACGGCGAGTACCACAACGCCCACGTCAACCTCCACGAGGACGAACTCGCCGTCGCCGGCATGGATATCGGCGACGAGGTGTTCGTTCGCGTGCGCGAGGACAAGATTATCATTCAGAAGGCCGACCCCGAAGACGTCGAACACGACTTCTAACCAGGCCGCGATGGACCCATACACACTCGCGAAGCCATTCCTGTTCCGTCTCCCCGCCGAAACCGCACACGGCCTCGTAGGGCGCGGTCTCAGAGCGGTCCAAGGAACCCCGGTCTCGGACGCAATAGCGGCCCGCTACACCGTCGACGACCCCCGTCTCGAAACCGAGGTCTTCGGGGAGACTTTCCCGAACCCCATCGGTGTCGCCGCAGGGTTCGACAAGAACGCGGAGATGCCGCGCGCGCTCGCGGCGCTTGGTTTCGGGCACGTCGAGGTCGGCGGCGTCACCGCGGAGGCCCAACCCGGGAACCCGCGCCCGCGCCTGTTCCGGCTGCAGGCGGACGAAGCGCTCGTCAACCGGATGGGGTTCAACAACGAGGGCGCCGACGCCGTCGGCGACCGGTTGGACCGGGAGCCACACCCCGACGTCCCCTTAGGGGTGAACATCGGGAAGTCGAAGTCCACACCCCTCCCGGAGGCTCCCGGCGACTACCGCTACACGTACGAGCGCGTCGCGGACGCGGGTGACTACTTCGTCGTGAACGTCTCCTCCCCGAACACCCCCGGCCTGCGGGAGCTACAGAACCGCGAGCCCCTCGCGGACATCCTCACCGAACTGCAGGACGCGGGCGCGGCACCCCTGCTGGTGAAGTTCTCGCCGGACCTCCACCGCGAGGCCATCACGGACGCCCTCGACCTCGCCGAGGAACTCGGCCTCGACGGCGTCGTCGCGACGAACACCACGACCGAACGGCCCGAGACGCTCCGGAGCCCCGAGGCCGGCGAACGGGGAGGACTGTCCGGGAAGCCAATCGAAGAGCGCGCGACCGAGACCGTCCGCTTCGTCGCGGAACGGACCGACCTCCCCGTCATCGGGGTCGGCGGCGTTTCGAGCGCCGAGGATGCCTACCGAAAAATCAGAAACGGCGCGAGCATCGTCCAACTCTACACCGCCCTCGTCTACGAGGGACCGACCCTCGCGCGGGAGATAAACGAAGGGTTGCTCGAGTTGTTGAACGCCGACGGCTTCGACTCGGTCGAGGAAGCGGTCGGCGCGGACCTCTAAACCGCGAGGTAGTTCGCCACCTCGTCGTGGTCCTCCAAGTCGTCGGCGTCGAGTCGGCCGGCGATCTGCCCGCGCTCCATCGCGTAGCAGCGCTCGGCCATGTCCTGAATCATGCCGAGGTTCTGCTCGACGAAGAGTACGGTCGTCCCCAACTCCTCGTTGATCGCGCGCACGTCGCGGGCGATCTGTTCGACGATAGAGGGCTGCACCCCTTCCGACGGTTCGTCGAGCAGGAGGAGGTCCGGGTTGCCGACGAGCGCGCGCGCGATGGCGAGCATCTGCTGTTGGCCCCCGGACATCGTGCCGGCTTGCTGTGTCCGGCGTTCCTCCAGGATGGGGAAGTAGTCGTACACCTCGTCGTAGAGGGTGTCGGGGTCGTCCTCGTTGATGGACTCCCCAACGAGCAGGTTCTGTTCGACCGTCAGTTCCGGAAACACGTCCCGTCCCTGCGGGATATAGCCCATTCCCTCGCGTGCGCGCTCGTTCGCGGGGACGTTCGTCACGTCCGTTCCGGCGTATCGAATCGTGCCGGCGCTGGGTTCGAGCAAGCCGATGACGGCCTTGAGCAAGGTCGTCTTGCCGGCACCGTTCTTCCCGATGATGCCGACGATTTCGCCCTCCTCGACGGAGATAGACACGTCCCGCAGGACGGGAGTGGCGCCGTATCCCACGGTCAAGGAATCACACTCAAGCATCGCTCTCACCCCCGAGGTAGATGCGACGAACCTCGTCGTCGTCGCGTATCGCCTCGATGGAGCCCTCGCGGAAGACCGCCCCTTGGTGGAGCACGGTCACTTCGTCGGCGATCTGTCCGACGAAGTCGATGTCGTGTTCGATGACGATGAAGGCAATACCGTCCTCGTTCAAGTCGGTCACGAGGTCGGCGATGTCGCGTCGTTCCTCCATCGAGAGACCGGCAACTGGCTCGTCCAAGAGGAGGAGGTCCGGGTCCAGCGCGGCGGCCATCCCGATTTCGAGGCGCTGTTGTTCGCCGTGTGCGAGGTCCGCGGCGGACACGTCCGCCCGGTCGGCGAGACCAACCCGTTCGAGGGCCGCGGCGACCGGCTCGGTCAGGTCGCCGTCGACGACCCGCTGGAGCGGGAGACGCATGTTCTCCGCGGCGGTGAGTTCCCCGAAGACGCTCGGGACCTGGAACTTCATCCCGATACCGCGCTCGACCCGTTCGGCGGGATTCAGCTCGGTGATGTCGGTGTCGTCGTAGTAGATGCGCCCCGCGGTCGCCTCGTGGCGGCCGGTAATGAGCTTCAGTAGCGTCGATTTCCCGGCGCCGTTCGGACCGATGAGACAGCGTAACTGACCCTCTTCGACCGCGAAGTCAACGCCGTCGATAGCGGTGAAGCCGCCGAAGCGCTTGGTTAACCCCTCCGTCTGGAGGAGCACGTCCGTGTCCGGCCCCGTGGCCGCGGTGGCCGGGGACTGACGGACGCCGCCGCTCATTCCGCCACCTCCGAGCCTTCAGCGGCTCCGTCCGCGCGTTCGCGCGCCGTGTCGAGCGCGTCCCGAACCCACGGAACGATACCCTGGGGCAGGAAGAGGACGATAGTCAACAGGAGCGCCCCGACAATCACGATAGCGTACTGGCTCCCCGTCACGGAGAGCGCCTGCCGGAAGCGTTCGATGACGACCGTCGCCACGACCGCGCCCAGCAGGGTTCGCCGGCCGCCGACAGTGACCCAAATAACCGGCAGCGACGCCGAGGTGATTCCGAAGACGCTCGGGCTGATGTAGCTCCCCCATGTGGCGTAGAGCACACCGGAGAAGCCGGCGAGCGCGCCGCCGAGGGCGAAGACGAGCAGTTTGATCCGACGCACGTCGTAGCCCAGCATCTCGGTGCGGTCCTCGTCCTCGCGGACGGCGACCATCGCGTAACCGAAACGGCCGTTGACGAGCACGCGGAGTCCGAGGTAGACCGCGAGCAACGCGACGAGGGTGAACCAGTAGAACGTCGACTCGCTCAGGGCGATGGACGCGTCGCCGACCCCGAACGTCAGCTCCGGAATGGCGGGAATGCCGTTGAACCCGCCGAGTGCGACCGAGCCGACCGTCCACTCGCTGCCCGCGGTCTGGCGCATGAACGTGTTCAACACCAGCGTCACCACGAGCGTGAGGATGGTAACGTACACGTCCCGGACCTCGCCGTAGAACATGAAGTAGCCCAACACGAGCGAAGCGAGGGTCGCGAGCGCCACCGCCACCGGCAGCGCGAGCATCGTCGTCAGCGGGCTCGTGAGGTTCATACTTATCAGCGCGAAGC
>JBEQBK010000151.1:0-5257 GCA_041639855.1 Halobacteriaceae archaeon
GGGCGATGGTTTCGACAACCGTCGAGGCAGAGATTTATGGTCGTCGAAGAGCATGGACCGGTAATGACAGTCGCCCAGTCCACGCCGCGCTCGCTCGCGCTTCCCGCCGAGGTGGAATCCCCCCGTGCGAAACTCGTGTATCTCTACCTCCGAACGGCGGGCGCCGCCACGGTCAGCGACCTGCGAGAAGAACTCGACGTGCCGAAACTCACGCTCTTCAGCGTGCTCAAGACCCTACGCTCGAACGGCCTGGTCGAGTCCGAAGGCGAGCGCTACCGCGTCGCGGACGTCTGAACTACTCCTGTACCGGCGTGAACTCGCCCGTGATGTCCCAGGTGTGAATACAGCGGACGTTGCCGATTTCGTCGTCGGCGACGACCCAGTTGTCGCGTTCGTCGTCCCATTTCTCGACCCGCCCGCAGCGGACGCACTCGCGGCGTTCGGGGGTCCGAATTTCGACGCTCATACAGCGTTCGGATTGCCCGGTAACACATAACACGTTCGGATGGCGGCGCCCGGTGGTGGGGAAGTGTACCTCCCGTTTGAACGTCTGAAACCCTGAATTTCCGGCGAGCGTATATCCTCTCGGCGCGTAGAGATGTCCGTATGTACGACCTGACCGGCTTCCAACGCGACCTCCTGTACGCCGTCGCCGGCCTCGACAGCCCCCACGGGTTGGCCATTAAGCGCGAGTTAGAGGGCTACTACGACGGCGAGATTCATCACGGTCGTCTCTATCCCAACCTCGACACGCTCGTCGAGAACGGACTCGTCGAGAAGGGCGAGCGGGACCGCCGCACCAACTACTACGAGTTGACCGATGCGGGCCGCGAGGCGCTCGACGCCCGCCGGGCGTGGGAGAACGACCACCTCGACCGAACCGCCGTCGCGGCGGACGCGTGACGCTCGGCCTCAGCCTTTTTCAGCTACCCATCTGTAACCGGTGGTGCGGTGCGCAGCGTTGATTGGGTCGGACCATGTCGGATCCATCCGGCGACACGGACCTCGAAACGTGCGCCAACTGCGGCGAGCGCCTCGACGAACGCGGTCACTGGTATCCGACGCTCGCGCGCGAGGTAGAGGACGGCCTGCGGCTGTTCGCGTTCTGCGATACGGCCTGCCGGCGTCTCTTCCTCGACGACGAGTGAGTACAGCCGACTCCCGCTCGTCGTTTCGTATTTCACGCGACGCTCCCCGTCCGGTTTTCCGAGACCCTCACGTTCGGTCACGTCTCGCTATGCGCGGGACCGGGTTCGCCCAAATACACAACCGGAGGAAGTCCGGTCCCGTCACACGGTTTCTACGCAACGATATCGTCCGGGTTTGAGTCCATTCAACACGTCTGTAACGGTTGCATTTGTGCCACTCTCCCGTCTGTCCGATATGCCGATTCGCCAACATCGCCCTCCAACAGATGAGTTCGTTGAAACCCCGACTACTCCGGTGGGCCCGGACAATACCCCGAAATGGATGGGATTCTACTTTGAGCTATGACCGATAGGGCCTCGGAGAGCGACAACGGGACCGGTACACAAGAGAAAATCGAAGAAATGGGACTCCATCGTTCCGGTGTCCTCTTCGAAATCGGCGAATCCGAGTTCCTGACGAGAGAGCGCCAAGAGACAGATGCTATCTCTGTCGTGCGATTGGAGGACGCGAGCCGGGATACACTGGACCCGGATAGACTCTACGAGAGCTTCGAGGCGGGTGAACTTCGGTTGCTTTCTACCTATGATACGTCGACCGAGGTAGCAGTACCGAGGATGACGCTCGCTATTGTTACGGATGCCGCTGCGGACCACGTCGCAAATCACGAGGGGGAGTATCAGGACGACGTTCGTGGTGCCGTCGATAGCGCAAGAGAGGAGCTTGCCGATGAGTGAGAACTGCCCGTCGTTCAGAGCGCCCTGAAGGAACGGCACGCCCTCCTCGCGTCCTACTTCGCTCGAACAGAACTGCGCGGGACCGGATTCGAACCTCGGTCAGACGTGCTCGCTTCGCTGCGCGCGACTTCCCTGCTTCGAATCCGCTACTCGTTCGTTCTCGCTTCGCTCGAACAGAACTGCGCGGGACCGGATTCGAACCGGCGGACCTCTACAGGACAGCGTCCTAAGCGCTGCGCCGTTGGCCTAGCTTGGCTACCCGCGCGCACCCCGTCGTAACGCTGTCGGGGATATGAAGCTGACGACGGCAACTCTCTTGTCCGTTCACGGGTACGGTACCCTGTGTACCGAGCGCGCGACCGGGTGGACGAAGAGGAGTGGCTGGCTGAACTCGACGCGGCGGCCGAGGAGCTCGGCGTCTCGGAAGCGGCCCACACGACCGCACGGGACCTCTACCTCTCCGCGGTTCCCGAGCAGGAACGCTCGAAGCCGCCCGCGTTGGCGGCGAGCCTCTACGCCGGCGCGCTCGTGGCTGGCGACCAGCGCTCCCAGAGCGCGGTGGCGGAAGCGATGGGCGTCTCGCGGGTCGCCGTCCAACAGCGCTGGAAAGACCTCCTTCGCGGTGCGGGCCTCGAAGCGCCCTCGTGGTGAGAATCAGACCGGGTCGCGGCCGTCGCGCTCGGGCGTTCGCTTCCCGTGTTCGTCGATTTCGCCGCGGACGATGCGCGTCGACGAGATGGGCTCGCCGTCCTCGGCCATCACATGCGGGACGACGACAATATCGAGGGGCTCGTTCCCCTCCGATTGCCGGATTTCGTTGATGCGCTCGGCGCCCGCCTCCGTCTCGGGCGAGACGACGAGCGCGTCGAACTTCGCTTCGGTGGCCGTGCCGGTCGGCGAGTCCAGTTTCCGGATTTCGAAGTCGCGGCCGTACTCCGCGGCGAAGGATTCGAGCTCCTCGCGCAGGTCGGCCTGCCGTTCCTCGAAGGGCCGCACGGGGCGCTGTTCGCTTCTGGTTTCGGGCGCCAGCGAATCGGAGGTGAGACCGACCGTCACGTCGCCGCGTTCGAAGGCGCGCTTGAAGAGCGCGCGGTGGCCGTCGTGTATCGGGTCGAACGTCCCGCCGAGGGCGACCTCCATACGGCCGGCCGACGACCGGCCCCGGTAAAACGTTACTCCTCTTCCGCGGCTTCGACCTCGATTTGGACGGGGTCGCTCCCGTCGCCGCCCAGCGAATCGAGGCTACAGAGCGCGTTCAACTCGCCTTGAACCTGCGAGACGACCTCCCCGACGAGTTCGCTGGGCGCCATGGCGGTGTACTCGTAGGGGTTGTTGCCGGCACCGTCGCTCTGGCGCTTGCGGCGGTAGAGTTTCCCCTCGTCCGCGAGGGCCGCGAGCGCCTCCCGCACCGTACTAGGGTAGAGGCCCGTCCCCTCGGCGACCTCCTGACTGGTGCTCCACGGCGACTGGCGCAGGTAGACGTAGATACGGGCCCTGGTTTCCGTGTCGAGCACCCACGAGAGGATGTCGACCGCCCGTTCGTCGAACTCCGCGACAGCGCCCTCCCCAACTGTCGAGTCCGGGTCGGATTCGCTCCCCGATCTACCGGTGACGTCGTCGGACATGCGTCGTGCTGGCCGGAGGGAAGCTTTTTTCGTTTAAAAAGTTTTCTCCAGCAGCAGCGACTCAGCCAGGGCGTCCGGACCCACCCGGTCCAGCAGCCGACGCTGGCGTTCGGCGCCGCTCCCGGCGGCGAGGACGTCTCCGACCCGGGTCCCCAGCCGGTCGTCGATGCGGTCGACAAGCTCGGCGAGCGCGACCGTTCCCTCCCCATCGCGGTCGATGAAAGCGGCGTCGTGGCCGTAGCGCAGGGCGCGCCACTTGTTCTCGTCGAGTAGCTCGCGGCGGTGGCGGTACCCTTCGGCGCCGTCCTCGTACCGGTCGGCGAGTTCGAGGACGAGCGCGTGGACGTACTCCACGAACGCCAACACGCGGTCGGGGTCGGCCTGTCCGTCCGGCGTCCGGACCTCGACGGTGCCGTACTCGGTGTGCGGGCGGACGTCCCACCAGAGTTCGCCGCGGTCGTTTATCGAGCCGGTGTCGAGCATCGTCTCCTCGACGGCACGCCAGTCGTCGAAGCCGTCGAAGGCCGAGGGCATCCCGGTGTTCGGGAGTGCCTCGAATATCTTTGCGCGGGCGGATTGGAGCCCCGTATCGAAGCCGTTCCAGTACGGCGAGTTCGCCGAGAGCGCCAGCAGGGGCGGGAGATACCACCGGAGTTCGTTCGCCACCCACACCGCCTTGTCGGCGTCGTCCACACCGACGTGAACGTGGAGGCCCGCGGTCGTGTTCCGGTGCTGTGGGTACTGGATGCGCTCCAGTTGGGTCCGATAGCGTTCTTTCTCGGCGTGTTCGAGCTCGCGCCAGCGGGCGAAGGGATGGAGCCCGGCCGCGGCGATACGGTACCCCTCGGATGCGGCGTGTTCGACCAGCGCGTCCCGCACGGTGTGGAGGGCGTCCTCTGCCCCGTCGACCCCCTCCAGCGTGGGCGTCTGCGTTTCGATGGTACACTTGAACAGCTCGTGGTCGAGCGCGCCCGCGATCGGTTCGGGGGGTTCGGCGCCGTACACCAGCTCGTCGGTCCCCGAAACCGGGCGCCCGGACCGGTCGACGATGAAGAACTCCTCCTCGACCCCAAGCGACCCCAAGCGGTCGAAGTTGGCCGCCGAACCCCTCGTAGTCATCGACAGGCGGTACTGGTGGGGAACGTAAATAGTTCGGGAAGCCGGCGGACCGGAATCCCCCGACGTGTGACGGGAAGCTTACTCCGTGCGGGGGGTCGCGACCGCCGCGAAGTGGTCCCCGTGATAGGGAGCCAACCGTGTCGTTTCGAGGACTTCGTACGTCTCCCGCAGGGTTTCGAGCGATTCCTCGAAGACGGCCGCGGGCGCTCTGGTCACGTCCTCGCTTCGGGCCTTCAGCGCGAGCAGCAAGCGCCCGTCGTCGGCGAGGAAGCGCCGATTGAGGTTCGCGACCCTGGCCTGCCCGGTGGTCGCCACGTCCTGGACGATGGTGTCCAGTTCGGACTCGACGACGTGGGCGTACGTCTCGGGCTTGCGGGCGTCCTTCAACAGGGGAAAGAGGTTCCCCCGCCCCTCGGCGACCCCGACGAACTCGCGCATCGGGCGGGGCGCGAACTCGACGCTGTAGACCGGGCCGGCGAAGTCGGCGATGTGGCTCGCGGTGGTGCCGTTCGCGGCGCCCAGATAGAGCACCCCGTCGTCCGCTTCGAGGCCGGTGTCGAGCCCCGACTCGATCATCGCGCCCACCTTCGAGCGGTGGGGGTCCCATAGCCGCCACTCTCCGTCGTGGGG
>JBEQBK010000152.1:0-5192 GCA_041639855.1 Halobacteriaceae archaeon
GTCTCGTTCGCCGGCGCGCCGCCGACCGTCACGTCGGCCCGGAGCGTCGCGTCCTCGTAGTCGTCGTCCAACTCCGTCCGTACGTCGGTGTCCGCGACGCGCGTTTCGGGCGTGGCGTACAGCGAAACGCCACGAAAGAGGCCGCTGAGCCACCACATGTCTTGGTCCTCGACGTAACTGCCAGCGGCCCACTGCGTGATTTGGACGGCGACGGTGTTCGTGCCGGGTTCGAGATGGTCGCTCACGTCGAACTCGGCGGGGAGTCGACTGCCGGTGCTGTAGCCGACTTCCTCGCCGTTGACCCACACCGAGAGCGCCGCGTCGGCGCCCTCGAAGCGGAGGACGACTCGACGGTCCTCCCAGTCCTCGGGGACGTGGAATTCCCGCCTGTAACAGCCCGTCGGGTTCTCGCTCGGTATCTCGGGCGGGTCCAGCGGGAACGGATAGACGACGTTGGTGTACTGGGGGGCGCCGTAGCCCTGCAACTGCCAGTGGCCGGGCACTTCAATCGTGTCCCAGTCCTCCGTTTCGTGCTCCGGGTCCCAGAACGCGGGCGCCCCGCCCGGCGAGTCGACGTACTGGAACGCCCACGCGCCGTTCAGCGAGCGCCGGAAGGGCGTCTCGCGCTCGCCGGTCAGCGCGCTCGCCCGGTCGGCGTAGGGGAGGACGTCGCTGTGCGCCGCGAGGCGGTTCCGGCCGACGGTCTCCGGGTCGGTGATGTCCGCGAGCATACCGCGTCGGATGGCGTGGGGGGAGTTAACGATGTGGGACTACCGAACGAGAAACCGCAGTTCGGCTCCGGAGGAGTACCGTCGAACACGCTCCGGGGGAGTACCGTCGAAGGCAAAAGCAGGTCCGGGCCAGTGCGGGCGATGGCGCTGGCCGGACCGAGTCAGTCGTCTCCACGTATGGCTAACCGTGGGGCTTTCACTCGCCTCCAGTAGCGTCGCTGGCGGGAACGATGCACACCCTCAGCCAAACGGCCTCATCGGGCGCTCCGCGGATACGCGGGACTCCCGAACGGAACTGCGTTATCAGAGCCGAGGAACGGCGGTCAATTAATTGTTTGGGTGCGATACGGGCGTGGGAACAGCGGTGGCCCGAGGCTTCTACACCAACTGAATCGTGTTCCCGTTCATCGTCGCGTGGAGGTCGCGCCCGAGCTTGTATCCGCGGTCGGAGGCGAGATTGACGTAGCCGGAGAAGCCGCTCATGTCCTGGTGGGCCGGGATAACGTGTTCGGGTTGGAGCGCGTCGAGCATCGCGTAGTGGCCCTCCTGGCGGAGGTGGCCCGAAACGTGGACGTCGTCGTAGATGCGCGCGCCCTGCATGCGGAGTAGCTGTTCGGACTGGTAGCGCTGGCCCTCGTTGGTGGGCTCGGGAATCACGCGGGCCGAGAAAATCACTTTGTCGCCCTCGTCGAGTTCGTACTCCGTCTCGCCCCGGCCCATCCGGGTGAGCATCGCGCGCGGCTCGCCCTGGTGGCCGGTGACGACGGGCAGGAAGTTCTCCTTGCCCTCGTTCATGATGCGCTTGAACGCGCGCTCGATGGACTGACGGTGGCCGAACATTCCCAAATCGTCGGGGAAGTCGACGGCGCCGATGCGGTCGGCGGTCCCCGAGTACTGCTCCATCGAACGGCCTAAGAGAACCGGCTCCCGCCCGATGTCCTCCGCGAACTCGACGATGCTCTTCACGCGGGCGATGTGGCTCGCGAACGTGGTGGCGACGATGCCGCCGTCGTAGTCCGCCAGACTCTCCATGACGTCTTGGAGTTGGCTCCGCGCGACGGCCTCGCTGGGCGTGCGGCCCTTCTTGTTCGCGTTGGTGCAGTCCTCAATATGACAGAGGACGCCTTCCTCGCCGATTTCCCGGAAGCGCTCCATGTCGATGGGGTCGCCGATAACCGGCGAGTGGTCCATGCGCTTGTCGAGGCCGTAGACGACGGCGCCCTCAGGCGTGTGCAGGACCGGGTTGATGGCGTCGATGATGGAGTGAGTGACGTTGACGAACTCCAGTTCGAGCTCGTCACTAATGTCCATCGTCTCGCCGGCGTCCATCTCCACGAGGTCGTTGTCCACCTCGAACTTCCCCTCGTCCTGGATCTCCTCCCTGACGAGTTCGAGCGTGAATGGGGTCGCGACGATAGGCGCGTCGTATCGGTGCGCGAGTTTACCGATGGCGCCGATGTGGTCGAGGTGGCCGTGGGTGGGTACGATAGCCTGTACCTCCCCTTCGAGCTCGTTCATCACCCGGTCGTCGGGGATGGCACCCATGTCGATGAGGTCGAGCGAGTGCATCTGCTCGGTCCGGAGGTTGTCGTGAATCAGTACCTTCGAGAGGTTCAGTCCCATGTCGAAGACGACGATGTCGTCGCCGGCACGGACGGCGGTCATCTGGCGGCCGACTTCCTCGTAGCCGCCGATAGTTGCGATTTCGATTTCCATTTGTAAATCCGATCAGAGCAATCCCAGGACCCGTCTCAGGGCACGCCCGCAAAGGAGAACAGGGGATATCGTTGTCCGCCGAGAACGGCGATTGGAGGGGACGAAACGCGTCCTGTTCGGGGACGACACGTATTTCGGCTACGTACGTGGAGTTCGCCCCGCGTGAAAACACCTCCTATCCGCGTCGGCGCCGCTGATTGCCGCGGAGATCCCTCGGGACGGCAACCGAACCCGCCCCGCCATCAGAAAACCCATACGTCCGGCCGAACCGAACACAACGTACCCAGCCGTTTCACATGTCTTCCGACAGCACCCGCGTCGGTGTCGCCGTGCCGGCGTACGAACCGGAACTCGACCGTCTCCGGCCGTATCTCGACGCCCTCTCCGAAGCCGTCGCCGACGAGGTCGTCGTCGCGCTCGACGACCCCGAACCCGGGGTCGAAGACGCGCTCCGGGAGCACGCCACCCTGGAGGTGTCGGCCACCCGTCGGGGGAAGGGAGCCGCCATCACGGCCGCCTTCGACGCCCTCGCGACCGACGTCGACCGGCTGGCGTTCGCGGACGCCGACGCCAGCACCCCCACCGAGTCGGTCGCGAGGATTGTCGCAGCCATCGACGGCCCTCCCGCGGTCGACGCCGGCGACCCCACGGCCACCGTCGAGACGGCGCCCGCGGCCGCCGACGGCGGGGCGCCCGATGCGCCGACGGTCGCGGTCGGCACCCGCCGCCACCCGGAGTCGGACGTCCGCTCACACCAGTCGGTCGTCCGCCGCAGCCTCGGCGCTGGCTTCGTCCGTCTCGCACAGGGCCTCCTCGACGTGGAGCTCAGCGACTACCAGTGCGGCGCGAAGGCCGTCACGACCGACGCGTGGCGCGCGATTCGTCCCCACCTCCACGAGCCGGGATTCGCGTGGGACGTGGAGTTCGTCGCCGTCGCGGACGCCCTCGGCGAGCGCGTCGTCGAGGTGCCCGTCGTCTGGGAGGACCGCCCGGCGAAGACGGTCTCGCCGGTCGGCGACACGCTCTCGATGGCCCGGGGCCTGCTCGCCGCCCGCGAGCGCGCCGCCGCCGTCCGGGGGAACTCCTCGCCGCTGGCCCGCTTCGTCTGCCCGAGCGACCCGCTCGTGGACGGGTAGCTACGCCCGCTCGATTCGGTATATCGTCACGCTTCCCTTCTCGAAGACCGGTGTGATGCGCTCGTGGGCGCCGAACGCCCGGAGGTCGTAGCGCTCGCGTTCGTTCGGTCCGACGTAGACGTAGTCGACGCCGTACTTCGCGGCGAGTTCGAGGGTGGTGTTCGTGCTCGCCTCGTAGAGCAGCCTGACGTCCTGGCGCCGGTCCTCGTAAGCCGTCTCGCCCCGGTACCCCTTCTGGTGTTCCCACCCGAGCACCGTGGGGACCCCCGTCAAACTGGAGGGCGCGTTCACCCACTGATAGATGGCGAGCCCCGGCGCGGAGGCGATGGTCGGCGTCCCTTGTCGGCCGTCGAGCCACGCGATGGCCGGGCCGGCGTCGGGGTGGGAGCTGTTGACGTAGCCGAGGCCGTCGAGCGTCGTGTCGCCGTCCATCGCGGCCCCCGCCCGCGCACCTCCCGCGAACGCCGGGAAGGTAGCCATCGCGGCGACGACGGCGACGACGAGGACCAGCGTCGCGACGGGCCGGAGGAGTTCGACGCCGCGGCGGACGGACACCTGCTCGACGCTTCTGGCGACGACGGCCGCGGCCGCGACGCCGCCGGCGACGCCCCAGAGGACCCACACCGAATGGAATATCTTGTACGCCGTGTTCCAGCGCACGGCGTTCGGGTCGTGGGGCCACACCTTCGCGTAGGCGAGTTCCGTGAAGAGGAGGAGGCCGACGCCCGCGAGGACGAGCACGACGGCGAAGCCGCCGTTTCGTTGGCGCTGGGTGTGGTCGGTGCTTGCGCGCCGAGCAACGACAGCGGTGTGGTCGGCGCTTGCGCGCCGAGCAACGACCCACGCCGCGATTCCGACCGCACCCAGGAGCGCGACGGGCGCGAACCCCGCAACGGTGAGCCCCGCCGCGGCGACGCCGAGGGCTCCGAGGACCGCCGCGGCGCGGGCCCGGCCCGCCTCGCGGAGGGCCGCCCGGACCGGCGACGAGAGCAGGAGCGCGAACAGGAGGAGAAAGCCCCCGTGCACGAGGAGGAACGGGACGAACTGGCTCCCCGGCGGCAGGAAGCCGACACCGTCGCTCGTCGCGGTGCGATAGAGGAAGTACGGCGCGACCCACGCCACGGCGACGGCACCGACGGCGAGCGCGGCGACGGCGCCTCCGAGCGCACGACCCGCCTCACGGCGAACCAGCGGGGGCACGCCCTCGAAGCGCGGGACCCACCCCGCAGCCCGTCCGAAGAGGCTCCGCGGGCCGGCGTCCGCGAAGGCGACGGCGAGGAAGACGAGCCCCACCACGACCGGGAGCGCCCAGGTGTTCACGACTCCCAGTAGCCCGCCCAGCGCGGGGAGGGCGCCGAAGCAGAGCGCGCGACGGCGCCGGAGTTCGGTTTCGGGCGTCCGGTAGTACGCGAAGGCGAGCGCCGCCGCGAGGACGAGGAAGGGCGCGCTCACCATGTGTGGGCGCAGGTCGCCGTTCACGAACGTCCACGCGGGGAACACGTCCGGCGTCCCGGGGATGACGTAGCGGCCCAGCCAGTGGGACCACGTCGCGGGGTTCGTCGCCTCCGCGAAGGCGTCCCCGTACGGCGCCCGGATGCCGACGATGGCG
>JBEQBK010000153.1:0-5096 GCA_041639855.1 Halobacteriaceae archaeon
CCTGAGTCGCCTCAGGTGCCGGCGGTCCCAGTTCTGACAGCGTCCACGAAGTAGCTCACCGGCACGAAAACGAGGAGGAGAAGCCCGACGGCCAGGGCCTGCGTGAAGGGGTCTGGCGGCGTCGCTATCGCGGCGACAAGAAAAGCGAAGACGAGACTCACCGCGACGGAGCGCCCGAGGCGGCGGAGATCCATCAGAGGGCCTCGCGGGCGTTCTCGATGGCGGACTCCCGCTTGGCGGGGTAGGCCTCGACCTTACCCCGGAGGGAGATGCCGTCGCCGAGTTCCGCCTCCCCCTTCCGGTAGGCGGCCTGCTTGTCGAGATGGACAAAGAAAGAACAGTCCTCCGCGACGCGCTTGTCGAGTTCGTCCCTGATGGTGTCGATATCCGGGGAGTTCTTCAGTTCGGAGAGGACGTAGCGGACGTCGTCCGCCCGTTCGAGGCGCGCGGAGAGGACGAGGATGCGGTCGCCGTGGTGGCCCTCGGTGGTCTCGCGTTCGAGTTCGATGTCGTCGTCGCTGCCCGCCTCCTCGCCGGGAATCAGCGCGCGGAGGGCGTCCGCGACGCGCTTCTCGTCCTCCGTCTCGTAGCAGAACGCTCGGAGGTCGACGTAGTGGAACGGAACCTTGCTCATACCCCCCCGAAGGGCGCGAGCGGAAAAGCCGTTACTCCTCGGTTTCTTCGTCGTCCGCCTCGGCTTCCTCATCCGCTTCTTCGAGGTTCTCCTCGGGGACGCCCGCTTCCTGGCCGTCCTCGAAGCTCACGATGTAGTTCTCGTCGCCGAACATCGTCTCGACGACCTGCGTGATTTCGCCCGTCTCGCCGTCGTAGTCGCTGTGCTCGTCGTGGAGGACGACGCTGTCGCCTTTCTCGAAGCTCATAGTTCGACGTTTCGCGGACCGGATAAAAACGGCGCGCTTTCGAGCGGGTGTCTCCGGCGAAGCACCAGTCGCGTCCGAACGACCTACTGGTGTGGCGTGTTCACTCCGCGCCGAAGGTCCGCCCCTCTCTCGATTCGGCGTCCGCGCGCCGGAGCACGGCCCGCGCGTTGCTGGAGCCGTAGCCGAACAGGACGGTGTCGGCGTGTTTCGCGGCGACACGATACGCCTCGGCGAGGTGCTCCACCTCCGGTTCGGCGGCGAACAGTTCGACGGCGAGCGGCGCGTCGAGTTCGTCCGCGAATCCCGAGGCCAGACTCCCGACCCAGTAGGTCGTGTCGTAGGTGGTATCGTAGAGCGGCACGACGAAGCCGTCGGCCGGGAGTGCGTGCGGGTCGACGCCCGAGTAGCGCCGGACGTGGCCCGGATACGGGTCCGGGTGGAGCGTGAGAAGGAGATTGCCCGGGACGCGCTCGCGGGCCCCGGCGACGAAGTCGGTGACCACGCTCGCGCGCCAGTCCTCCCTGTTCTCGTAGTCGCTTTCGGCGAAGCGTCGCTCGCAACGGTCACAGTAACAGAACCCCGGCCCCGGGAAGCCGACCTCGTCGAGGCGGACGTTCGGCGTAACGGCCCCGACGTCGGCGACGGTCTCCAGAAGGCCCTCGCGGTAAGGGTCCGCCGTCGGACAGACCCGACCGGCGTCCAGTTCGGGGTGGTCGGCGGTCGCCTCCCGACCCGCCGAATCGACGGCGACGAGCTCCGGCGCCGTCTCGGCGGCGGCCGTGTCCGCGAAGCACGTAATGAGGCTCGTCGAGTCGGGGGTGGGGTCCTCGACTTGCCCGGTGGCGGACTTCACCTCGTAGTGTGCGCTCTCGAACTCGGGCCACTCCAGCTCCTCCGCGTTTCGGGTGACGACGCCGGCCATGGGCGGCGAAAGGGATGGGAAGGGAAAACGGGGTCGGTTGGATGCGCGTTACCGTTCGGCGAGGTGCGGTTAGTCGGCGGTCTCGATGTCCACGTCCTCCAGCTCGTCGTCCCCGGAGAGGACCTTGTAGAGGAGGGCGATCAGGGCGAGCGCGACGGCGACCTTCAGCAGTTTCTTTGCCATACCAACAATTCGTGCGGGCCCCCTAAATCTCTTAGGGGATGTAGGCAGCGACGTTCTCGTCGAGGATGGATTCGCAGTAGGCACACCGAACGCCGTCGCCCTCCGCGAGCACGTCGAAGCGGGTCTCGACGGGCTCGTCGGCGTTGGTGATGCAGTGGCGGTTCGGGCATTCGAGGACGCCCGTCACGACGGACGGGCGCTCGACGCGGTGTTTCTCCACGACGTCGTAGTCGCGGATGATGTTGATGGTGGCGTGGGGGGCAATAAGCGAGAGCACGTCGACCTCGTCCTGAGAGAGTTCGCGACCCTCGACCTTCACGATGTCCTTGGCGCCGAAGCGGTCGCTGGGGACGTTCATCCCCAACGAGAGGGTGTCGCCGCTCTCGCCGTCGATACCGACGATGGTGAGCACGTTCAGCGCCTGCCCGGCGGTGACGTGGTCGATGACGGTCCCGTTGCGTATCTTGGAGACGCGGAGTTGGTGGTCGTCGGGGCTCATAGCAGGAGGTCAAGCAGGGCCATCCGAACGGGGACGGCGTTGTGCGCCTGTTCGAAGTACGTCGCGTGTTCCGTCGCATCGACCTCGGGGGCGATTTCGTCCACCCGAGGGAGCGGGTGCATCACAGTCAGGTCGTCGCTCGCGTGGTCGAGGACCTCGCCGTCGATACGGTAGCGTCCGGCGACGCGCTGGTACTCGTCCTCGTCGGGGAAGCGCTCGCGCTGGATGCGGGTGACGTAGAGCACGTCCAGCTCCCCCAGCAGGTCGTCGAGTTCCTCGTGTTCGTGGATGTCCGCGTCCGCCTCGCGCAGGTCGTAGCGGACCGTCTCCGGCAGGCGCAGGCTCTCCGGCGCGACGAAATGCATCTCCGCATCGAAGTTCGTCAGCGCGTGGGCGAGCGAGTGGACCGTCCGTCCGTACTTCAAATCACCCATCACGCCGATTTTCAGCCCGTCCAGACCGGCGTTCTCGCGGATGGTGTACAAATCGAGGAGTGTCTGGGTCGGGTGGTGGCCCGCGCCGTCGCCCGCGTTGAGCAAGGGCACGTCGACGAACTCGCTGGCGAGTTTGGCCGCGCCCTGACTCGGGTGTCGGAGAACGAGCGCGTCGGCGTACCCCTCGACTACTCTGACGGTGTCCGCGAGGGACTCGCCCTTCTTCACGCTCGACATCTCGACGGGGCCCATGTCGACTGTGTCGCCGCCGAGACGTTTGATGGCCGCCTCGAAGCTCATCTTCGTGCGCGTGCTCGGCTCGAAGAAGCAGAGCGCGAGGAGTTTCCCGGCGTGGCGCTCCCGGAACGCCGCCGGGTTCGCCGCCACGTCGGCCGCGCGGTCCAACACGGCCTCGATGTCCCCCCGGGAGAGTTGTTTCGTCGTGAGGAGGTGGTCCTGCCGCATCGGTTGTACCGGCGACGCGGAGCGTCTTGAATCCCGCGGAGCGACGACCGGAGTATGGGCACCGCTGACATGTAACGATAGTGAATCACTATACTCCTGTTTTCCGGCGATTCAGGCCGGAAAATGGCCGGATTTTGGGCGTCGGTCGGCCAAACCATTAAAGCGGCTCCGACACCAACTAATCCCCGTGTCGTCTCAGAAACTCCCGACCGGCATCGACGTGTTGGACCGCCAACTCAACGGCGGGCTGCCGGCCGGGAGCGTCGTGGCCTACCGCGCGCCCCCGGACAGCCAGGGCGAACTCCTGCTGTTCGAGCTGACGCGGGCCCGGGACACTCTCTATCTCACCACGGACCGCACCGAGCAAGCCGTGACGGACACCCTCGAATCCACGCCCGCCGCGGACCCCAACACCCGAGTGAAATACGTTGCCGGCGACGCGCCTCTGGAGAACGCGAAGAGGATGTTCCGCGATTTGGGCGAGAACTCGAATCTGGTCATCGACCCGGTAGACATTTTGGAAGGCACCGACCGAACCCGCTACCGGAAGTTCCTCAACAGCCTCCAGAACCACATGCACAACACCGGGAGCGTCGCCGTGTTACACTGTCTGGACGGCGAGCACCCGCCCGAGCAGCGCGACACGACGATGCATATGGCCGACGCCGTCTTCGACCTACGGATGCGCTACGACGGCGCCGACGTGGAGACGCAACTCGCGGTGCCGAAGTTCCGCGGCGGCAACGCCCTCTCCGAGACCGTCAAACTGGAACTGGGCGAGAAGGTGCAGATCGACACGAGCCGGGACATCGCCTGAAAGCCCTCGCGCGGCGCCCCACAAGAGGGCGCCGCGCTCGCCCTTTTCATGACCACCAGGGCCGCGCCGACAGGCGCGGCCGCGGTTGGTTCCGCGGCGCTCTCCGCTCCGCGCCGCCTCGGCACCGCACTCGCCTCCGCCTCCGCTCAGCATCCACAGCGTGTGGGCGTCAGAGTGGGTTCGCGCTCGACGGTGGACTCGGCGGCACTCCCGAATGAGGCACGGGCCAACACTTATTGTTCGGTTGGGTTATATCATCACTATGAACAGAAAGCTCGTCGCGGCCGCTTGCGGGGCGCTCGCGCTGTTGAACGTCGGGTTCGACGTGCTCCCGAACCTCGTGAGCGACGCCGTGATGAGCGGTGCGCTCCCCGCGCTGGCCGGGAGCGTCGGGGCTTCGATTACGTTCTACCTGTACGGCCTTCGAATAGCCGGCGTTGTCGTCCCCGCGGCGCTCGCGGCCGCGCTCGGATACCGGGCGGTCGCGGGGATGGACGGGCCACGAACGTACCGTCATCTGGGGGGAACGGCCGCCGCCGGGTGCGTTGGGGGCGCCATCGTGGGGTTTGTCGCCCTCGTGGCGGTGAACGGCGGGCCCGGGGCGCCCGTCCTCCTCGCGGCAGCGACGCTGGGGGTCGCGGTCGACGCGTCAGTTCTCGTCGTCGCGAGCGTCCTCGCGGGCGCGGCGCTCGGTTCCGAGAAACCGCCCCACCGTTCGGAGTCCCCCGAAAGCGCGGCCGAAGCGACGCGCTAAGGCGGCGGGAAAACGGAAGGAAGTAGCGCTTATTCCTCGACGTCTTCGAGCTCGTCGACGAGCTCCTCGGCGTCGATGTCCTCGTCCTCCATCGCCTCCTCGATGTCGCCGAGGTCGCCGCCGCCGGCACCGCCGCCCATC
>JBEQBK010000154.1:0-5089 GCA_041639855.1 Halobacteriaceae archaeon
CGTCCCGCTCGGCACGCCGCTCGCCGCCGAGGACATCGCCGACTTGCCCGACGACAGGACGCGCATCCAAGCCGAGGTCATCGGCGAGGACTTCGACCACGTCCGGCACTGCGCGGGCACGCACATCCACTTCGAACAGCGCCCCGGTCACGAGGCCGACCAGTTCAACGCGCTCGTCGCACTCGACCCCGCGCTGGCGCTGGTGAATTCCTCGCCACACTACGGGGGCGAGCCCATCGCCGCCGGCGCGCGCTCGAAGCTCTACCGCCGGTTGGCCTACCGGGAGCTGGCGCATCAGGGCCGGCTGTGGCGGTACGCCGACGACCGCTCCGAGTGGTCCCGACGGCTGGAGCGCCGCTACGAGGCCTTCGAGCGCCGCGCCCTCGACGCCGGCTTCGACCGGACGACGGTCGCGACACATTTCGACCCCGAGAGCGCGGTGTGGACCCCGGTCCAACTCCGCTCGGCGTTCTCGACCGTCGAGTGGCGCTCGCCCGACACGGCGCTCCCGAGCGAAATCGTTCGCCTCGCCGACGACGTGGCGGACGTCGTCGAGCGTGTCGGCGACACGGAGGTCCGCATCGAGGGCGAGCGCGGCGGGGTGAGCGAGGAGTCGCTCACGCTCCCGACGTTCGACGCGGTGCTCGAACGCCTCGACGCCGCCATCGAGGACGGCCTCGCCGACGAGGGCGTCCGGTCGTATCTCGAACGGATGGGCTTCGACGTGGATGCCTACGACCCGACCACCGAGGAGTTCGACGGGGACGACCTCACGGCTGCGGCGGCCCGCGAGCGGCGCCTCGAACACGCCGAGCGCCTGGCACGCGACGTGCGGGGGGTCGTCGATGCTCGCTGAGTCCTCCGGCAAGTACTGCCACGACGCCACGCCCTTTTCGTGTGGCACTCTCACACAATCTCAATGACGCCACCGCGCATCGCCCTCCTGAACGCGGCCCACAAGGCCGAGTCCACGTCCCGGAACTTCCGCCGGGAGCTCGACGCCGACGTCGAGGAGTTCCACTGCCCCTCCGGGGAACTCCCGAACGGCGTCGCCTACGATGGGTTCGTCGTCACCGGCTCCAGCGCGTCCGTCTACTGGGACCGCGAGTGGATTGCCGACCTGAAGGCGTGGGTCGAAACGGCGCTCCGCGCCGACGTGCCCGCGTTGGGTGTCTGCTACGGCCACCAGCTCATCGCGGACGTTCTCGGGGGCGATGTCGAGGCCATGGGCGAGTACGAGATCGGCTATCGCGAGGTCGAACACGACGGCGAAAACGGTCTGCTGAGGGGTGTCGACCCGACGTTTACGGTCTTCACGACCCACTCGGACCGGGTCGTCGAGGCGCCCCCCGGCGCGACGGTGTTCGCGGAGAACGACTACGGCATCCACGGCTTCCGGAAGGGGAACGCCTTCGGCGTGCAGTTCCACCCCGAGTACGACCTCGAAACCGCAGCAACGGTGACCCGCGGCAAGGACGACCAGCTGTCCGCCGAGCGCATCGCGTCGGTGCTGGCCGACGTCACCGAGGAGAACTACCGCGCGGCTCGCGAGGCGACGCGGCTCTTCGACAACTTCCTCGCGTACACTCGCGACGACCGGGCGACACGCGTGGCTGCGGAGTGAGGACGTAGGAAGCCTCGGCCGGAATTTGAACGACGCCAGACAGTCGCTCACTACGCTCGCGCTGCGACTGACGGGATTACATTCCGGACCTGCTTCTGCTCGTCACGTTCGTTCCTCGCAAGAAGCCTAGGCCGGAATTTGAATCCGGGGTCTCGTCCTTACCAAGGACGCGCTTTACCGCTAAGCTACCCAGGCGAGCGTCGCACCGCTTTTCGCATTCGGTTTTACTACACAGCCGTATAAGAATGTGATGGAAAGCGTCGGGTGTGTCCCACCGTGACGCACGGCTCACACGCTGAGACAGGGCTCGTACTCTCGTCTGGACCGCTCAAAACTCGGAGGCCGCCTCGCTCTCGGCCCGGGGCTCCGTCACGGGCTCGTGTGCCGCTTCGTATCCCGAATCCGTTTCTCGGACGTCGGAGACGGTGTAGAACCGAATCGGCCGTTCCTGTTTCGTCGTGACGGGGAAGTCGTAGTTGTCCGCCCGGTAGTCGAACGTCTCGCCCTCGGCACGGCGCTCCTTGACGAACGCCTCGTGGTCGTCCAGTCGCCGCTCGACGACCGCACGGGAGTAGTCCGGGACGCGTTCGACCCGCCGCTCGAACACGTCGGCGAACTCCTCCTCTAACTCGTAGCCGACGGAGCTCCGTCCCGCCACCATCGCGGCGACGGACGTGGTGCCCGTCCCCCAGAACGGGTCGAGCACCGTGTCGCCGTAGACGGAGTACATGTTGACGAGCCGGTACGGTATCTCGAAGGGAAACGCGGCGGAGCGCTCCCGCAGGCCGTCCCCGTCGAGACCCTGCAGCTCCCCGGTGACGTCCGTCCAGACGTCGGAGAACCACCGGTTCCGCTCTTCCCAGAAGTACGCCGAGCTGTAGCGGCGCTCGGCGCCCGGCTCGAAGCTCCGGCTGTCCGTCCCGTTGCGGAACACGAGCACGTACTCGTGTTCGAGTGTCACGTACGCGTTGGGCGGGAGCATGCCCGAGCCCATGAATTTCGCCCCCGAGTTGGCAGGCTTGCGCCACAGTACTTCCGGCAGGGGCTCGAAGCCGAGCGCCTCGAAGGCGTCGATGACCCGGGAGTGGTTCTGAAACACCCGGAAGCTCCCGTCCACCGTCCGGGTGGCGTCGCCGACGTTGACACACGCGATGCCGCCGTCGATCAGGACTCGCTCGACCTCCGCCCAGACGTCCTCAAGCACCGCGTGCATCCGCGAGAACGCGGCCTGCCCCTCGCCCGCTTCGAGGCAGGTCTCGATTTCGGGGTCGAGCTCGGAGAACAACTCGTCCCACATCTCGACCATCGGGTACGGCGGGGACGTCACGACCAGCTCCACGGAGTTGTCGGCCACGTCCGAGAGCGAGCGGGCGTCCCCCGTGACGACGCGGTGAGTCGTCTCCATCGAGTACGCTTTCCCCGTATTCTCCCCTTAACCTTTCGTGGACGGCACGGGCGCTCGGACGCGCTTCCGGCGGCGCTAATCCTGCGATGGGGACGCGACGGTCTCGCCGCTCCCCCCGACCACCCGGCGCATCACGTCCTCCACGGAGTCGGGGAGCGTCGTCGCCGCGGGGTCGATACCCGTCGCCTCGCGGGCGTCCGCGAGTCCGATACAGTACTGGCGCAGCGGGAGCGGCGTCTCCCCGCCGGCAACCGTGGAGCCCGCGACGGCCGCGAGTTCGAAGACGTTCGATTCTAGGGTCCGCTCGGGCGTTCGACCCGCGTCGCGGTCGGTTTCGGCACGGCCGAAAGAACGGACAGTCTCGACCGCACAGTCGGCAGCGGCGGTGTCGGCGAGGAGGGCGAACCCCCGCGCGACGAGCACGTCCGCCGCGAGGGTGTCCAAATCGGCGGGCAGGTCGGGCTCGGGGGCCTCACCCCACGGGTCCTCCCGCACGAGTTGGCGGGTCAGACGGAGCCCCTCGTAGATAAGTTGTGTGCCCGCGGCCCGCCGGGCGAGCGGATCGGAGAGCGCCGCGTCGGCGGGAACGGCCCCGCTCGCCCGCGCGGCGAACAGCGTCAGGACGCCCGGGACCGCCGACGTGGCACCGATGTGTTCCTCCAAGTCCTCCCGCAGGCGCGTCGGCGTCACGTCGGCGACGGCCTCGCGCGCGGCGGCGCGGGTTCGCTCAACCTCGTCCATCACCGTAAGATAGCGGGCTGACGGGCAAAGACCTTTGGCTTACGGCGAGCGCGGCTCCGGCGCCGGGGGCATGTGGCGCTTGTGCTCGCTCCCCTCGTACATCGAACGGACGTGTTCGACGGTTTCCTCGTCGACGTCGGCGGCGCGGGCCGTCACGGCGGTCGAGAGCCCGGCGTCGACGTGCAACGCGAGCACCACGTCCAGAGTCGGGTAGTCGATTCCCATCTCGCCCTCGTCGGTCTGGTCGGTCCACAGGCCGGCCGTCGGGGGTTTCTCCACGATGTCCTCGGATACGCCGACCGCGCGGGCGAGCTGGCGCACCTGGGTCTTGTAAAGGTTCCCGATGGGGTTGCAGTCGACGGCCTGGTCGCCGTACTTCGTGAAGTAGCCCACCTCGGCTTCGGTGCGGTTGCCGGTGCCAAGCACCACTCTGGACTCGTGGTTGGCGACGAGGTAGTTGAACACGCCCCTGACTCTCGCTCTGGCGTTCCCCACAGCGAGGTCGTCGCCCTCGGCGTCGGGGTACCCCTCCAAAAGCTGGTCGACGACGGGGTCGATTTCGACGATGTCGTAGTCGATGTCCAGTTTCTCTGCGACGCGCTCGGCGTCGGACATGTTCTCCTCGCGGCTCACTTCCCCGGGCATCACGAGGCCGTAGAGGTTCTCCTTCCCGACGGCCTCGACGGTGAGGTGCGCCGTGAGGGTGCTGTCGATGCCACCGGAGAGGCCGAGGACGGCGCCCTCGGCGCCAGCGGCGTCGATGGTGTCGGCGATGAACTCGGTGATGTGCTCGCGCTCCGCCTCCAGTTCCCCCTCGGAGAACCGCAGGTCGAGGGCCGCGGCGGTCTGCTGGGCCATACGTTAACTTCGGCCGAGAGCGAGTTAAAGTCACCCGCCGTTTCCGGTCGCTGGACGAACGTGGGGTTCTCTCTCCCGCGAGACGGTTGTACCGTGTAGTTCAAGTGCCGGCGGGCGATAGCGTAGGCCGCGCGACGCGAGAGCGCCGGTGGTGAGCGAACTGACGTTCGCGAGCCTCGGGGCGAACGAGCGTAGCGAGTGAGCGCCGGTGGTCTAGTGGTAGGACATGAGCTTCCCAAGCTCATAGCGCGGGTTCAATTCCCGCCCGGCGCACTCTTCCTTTCAGTCGGTCGTGCGCCGTGCGAACGCTGTCTCGCTCCGCTCGACAGCATCCCCCCGGCGCATTTCTGCGACAAGCGAAGCGAGATAGCATCTCGTCCGGGATATTTCCGCGAAAACGGGCGACACATATCCGAGCCGATTTGGTCATATACCAAACACGTTTCCGGAGCGGGGGCGTT
>JBEQBK010000155.1:0-4970 GCA_041639855.1 Halobacteriaceae archaeon
ACCCAGTACCTCGGCCAACAGCCCCACATCATGAAGGCCAGCGGCGTGAGCCAGAACCTCATCGACGAGGTCGGCGACGCTATCGGCGGGTGGCCCGCCGACAAGGAAGACATCCAAGAGGGAATGGGTCTCATCCCCGACGAGGTCGTGCGAAAGCTCACCGCCAGCGGCACGCCCGAACAGTGCCGCAAGAAGGTCCAAGAGTACGACGAGACGGGCTGTCAGTGCCCCGTGCTCTACCCGCTCGGCGACGACCCCGAGCTGATGATCGACGAGTTCGCCGACGGCTACCGCTGAACTACTCCACCGGGTCGCCGCCCGACGGCGCGCCGTAGCGCTCTTTCACTTCGTCTAAGTCCGGCGCGACGCGCTGGACGCCGCCGGTCGCCTCCTTCGCGCTCTCGGTATCCTTCAGGCCGAAGCCCGTGGAGACGACGACGACGGTTTCCCCCTCGTCGACGATACCCTCCTCGACGGCGGCCTCGACGCCGGCGACGGGCGCCGCACCGGCCGGCTCGGAGTAGATGCCCTCGGTGCGCCCGAGGAGCTTCTCGCCTTCGAGGATATCGCCGTCGGAGACCAGCAGGGAAGTGCCCCCGCTCTCCTCCAGCGCGCGGCAGGCCTTCACCGTGTTTCGCGGCCGGCCGACCGCAATAGAGTCCGCGACCGTCTCCGCGAGGTCGTCGACGTCGTCGTGGTCGTGGAACGCGTCGTGGATGGCGGAGGCGCCCTCCGCCTGCACGCCGAGCATCTTCGGGTGGTCGTCGACGTAGCCCAGCTCGTAGAACTCCTTGAACCCCTTCCACGCACCCGCGATGGTGCAGCCGTCGCCCATCGAGAAGACGACCCAATCGGGCACCTCGCCGCGCACGACGGACTGTTCGGCGAGTTCGTGGCCGACCGTGCGCTTGCCCTCGACCTGGAAGGGGTTGATGGCGGCGTTGCGGTTGTACCAGCCGTACTCTTCGGTCACTTCGACGCTCAGGTCGTAGGCCTCGTCGTAGGAGCCGTCCACGGCGAGGACGTCGGCGCCGTAGACGAGCGGCTGGGCGAGTTTTCCTTCCGGGGCGGCGCCCGGGACGAAGATGCGGCAGTCGAGACCGCCGCGGGCGGCGTACCCCGAGAGGGACGCCGCGGCGTTCCCCGTCGAGGCGCAGGTGATGGTGTCCCGGCCGGCATGGTTGGCCTTCGTCACCGCGATGGAACTCGCGCGGTCCTTGAAACAGCCCGTCGGGTTCCGCCCGTCGTCCTTGACGAGCATCGTCGGCCCCAGCTCCTCGGAGAGGTTGGGGGCGTCGAAGAGGTCCGTACCCCCCTCGTTAAGGGTGACGCGCTCGGCGTCGTCGTCGACGGGCAGGAACGCCTCGTACTTCCACTGGCTGGGGATGTTCCCGTCCAGGTCGGCGTCGAAGTTCTCGTCGATGACGTCGTAGTCGTACTCCACTTCCAGGATGCCCGCGACGCCCTCGTGTTCGGGGCAAGTGTAGATGATTTCTTCGGGGTCGTACTCCGCACCACAGAGGGTACACGACAGCGTCGTGACGTGCTCCATCGCCATACCTACGCTCGCCGCCGAGGCATCATAAAACCCCGCGACGGGAGCTGAAACGGTAATTTTCGCCGGTCGTTTACGCTCCGTGCACGCCGGGGCCGCGCGGAAGAAACGTGCCGTCGCCCGGCGCCGAACGGACCTCGTGGTCGCGGGCTGCGACCTCGCCGCCCGAGAGGACGGTGTCGACGGCGTACGTCCACGTTCGGCCCTCGTAGGGCGTCCAGTTGCCGACGAACGCGTGGTCGTCCGCCGAGACGCGGTATTCCCCCTCGCGCAGGAGGACGATGTCGGCGTCGGTTCCCGGGCGCAGACTCCCTTTTTGCGGGTAAACGCCCGCCTCGCGGGCCGGGCGGGCACAGAGCAACTCGTGGAGACGGGCCCACCCGATGCGGCCCTCACCGACGCCCTCGCTGGCGAGGAACTCCAACGTCGTCTCGATACCCGGTAACCCGGCATAGGGCTCCCAGATGTCCTCCCAGCCCGCCTCGCGGCTCGCCTCGTAAGTGGGGAAATGCTCGCTCGCCACGAGGTCGATGGTGCCGTCGGCGACGGCGCTCCAGAGGCGCTCGACCTCGGCCTCCGATTTGAGGCTCGGATTTACCTTCAAGAACGGTCCGTGCTGCGCCACATCCGCCTTCGAGAACGCCAGATAGTGTGGACAGGTTTCGAGCGTCACGGGCACATGGGCCCGGGATTTGAACCGGGCGCCCTCGCGCGCGCCGCTCCCACTGGAGACGTGGACGACGTGGAGCGGACACTCCGAGTATTCGGCGAAGCGACCCATCCGACTTATCGCGTCGAGTTCCGCCTCAAGGGGACGCGAGTCCATGTACACCTCGGGGTCGTCACCCTCGGTTTTCGCGCGGGCGTGGTCGAGGATTGCCTGCGTCTCGCAGTGGACCCGGACCTTCCCGCCCGCTTCGCCCACCGCCTCCATCAGCGCGAGTATCTCCCCGTCCTCGGCGAGGTAGGGGTCGGCGGTGAACGTCTTGAAATCGGGTGTGCCCTCGGCCATCACGGCTTCGACGTCGACCGCGGCGGCGTTCTGGACGTTGCCGGCGACGAGCCCGAAGTCGACGTGTGCGAGCGCTTCGCAGGCCTCCCGCTTGGCGCGGAACGCCGCGGGCGTCGTGACCGGGGTCTGTGTCGGGAGCTCCACGACGGTCGTGACGCCGCCGGCGACTGCGCTCGCGGTGCCGCTCGCGAAGTCGATTCCGTCGGGGAACAGTTCGTCGTCGTGGAGGTGGTTGTGGACGTCCACGACCCCCGGGAGCGCGAGCATCCCGTCGGCGTCCGTTACCTCGGGGTCCGGCCCGGCGTCACTCTCGTCGACGGCGGGGCCGACGGCCGCGACCTCCCCGCCGGCGACCGCGATGTTCCCGCGCTCGACCCCGCGCGGGGTGATGACACGGGCGTCCGTCAGTAGTCGGTCGGTCATGCTCCGTCATTCGAGGGGAAGATAAAAACGGTTGTTCCTCGCGCAAAACCGGACATCGAATCTTGTTCGTTGGGTTCTCATTCTAACATCCGACCGTCCGTTTTCGTCCTGGGAGTAGACTTTTGTATCGGGAAGGTCACTCGCGGGTGTGATACTGAACGCAGGAACGCTCGTGACGATGGACGACGAGCGCCGCGTACTGGAGGAGTGCCACGTCGTCTCGGAGGGCGAGGAGATAACCGCCATCGAGGACGGGTTCGCGCCCGACGCGGACGTGGAGGCCCGCAACGAGGTCGTGATTCCAGGGCTCGTGAACGCCCACACCCACCTGTACGCGCTCCCGATTCGGGGAGCACCCCTCGACGTCGCGCCCGAGAGCTTCTACGAAGCGCTCGTGGACATCTGGTGGAACGTAGACGAGGCGTTCACACGCCGGGACGCCCGCCTCTCCGCGCTGGGCGCGTCCGCCGAGATGCTCCGGGGAGGCGTGACCGCCTTCTGCGACAACTACTCCGGGCCGAACACGCTCCCCGGAGCGCTGGACGCCGTCGCCGAAGGCGTCTCGGAAACCCCGATTCGCGGGCTGATAACCTTCGAAACCACGGCGCGAAACGGCGCGGACGAAGCGATGGACGGCATCGAGGAGAACGAGCGCTTCCTCCGGGAGAACGAGCGTGAGCGGGTTGAGGGCCACTACTGTCTGCACACGCTCTTCACGAACACCGAACGCGTGGTGAAGACCGCGACGGAGGCCGCGATGGCGGACGACCGACCCGTACAGATACACTTAGAAGAGGGGCTCGTCGACGTCCACAAGTCCATCGAGACGTACGGCGAGCGTCCGGTGCCGGCGCTCGAATCGATGGGCTTCCTCGACGGCGAGGTCATCGCGGCCCACTGCGTCCACTCGACCGAGCGGGAGATCGAAATCCTCGCCGAGAACGACGTTCGGGTCGCGCACAACCCCTACTCGAACGTCAACAACGCCGTCGGCGTCGCGAACGTCGAGAAGATGCAAGAGGAGGACATGACGGTCGGTCTCGGGACGGACGGCTGGGACCCGGACTTCTTCGAGGTGATGCGCTCGGCTGCGGGAATACACAAGCTGAAGAAGGGCAATCCCAGCGGCTTCGACAACGCGACGGCCCTGGAGTGGGCGACGAGGGGGGCGGCGGCGGTCATCGGCCGCGGCGACGAGCTCGGGAGCGTCGAGGTCGGCAAGCGCGCCGACTTCGCGACGCTCGATTTGGGCCCGACGCCCGTTCTTCCGGAGAGCGCGCCGTACTACGTCGTGAGCGCCGCGGGTAGGGGAGACGTGACGAGAACGGTCGTCGGTGGCGAGGTCGCCTACGAGCGCGGCGCGGGCGTCAAGGGGTACGGCGAGAAAGCGGAAGCCGAAATCGAGGCCGCGTGTGCGGACCTCTGGGACCGGCTCTGAATACACACCCTTAGGGTGTAAACAAACTGGGGTCGTGCGTTCCGCCACGGTTATGCCGGGGGCGTACACAGGGACGTGTAATGGGAACGCGTGACGAATGCAAGGTCGACCGAGTCACCGAGCGACGGGGACTGGACGACCCCCGGTACGACACCCTCGACGAGGGACTGTTAGCCCGCTGGCGCGGCGAGGACCGTGAGGCTGTGGGGTATCGAACGCTCGCCGACCAGTTCAACCGTCGCGTTCTGCGGGGAGCGTACGACGCGAACGGGCGCGAGACCCTCGGCGACCGGGTCGAGCACGACTACGAAGCGCTGACCGGGGACGACGACTTGCTGCGCGCCGAAGTCGAGGAGAGCCTCGCGGCGGACGGCATCGACGTGGAGTCCCTGCGCGCCGACTTGGTGTCGTGGGGAACCCTCAGAACCCATCTCAACGGGTGTCTGGACGGCGAGAAACCGACCGTCGAACCGACCGACTGGGAGCGCGAGGCCGTCGACCGCGCGAGCGAGGTCGCCCGCGAGAAAGCCGCCGAGGCGCTC
>JBEQBK010000156.1:0-4950 GCA_041639855.1 Halobacteriaceae archaeon
CCCATCGGGGAAGGAGTCAGCGAGGTCTGCTCGGAACTCGGCATCGACCCGTGGGCCGCGTCGAGCGCCGGCACGGTCGTGATGGCCGTCGAACGCGACGGCGTCGAAGACGTTCTCGGCGCACTCCACGATGCGGACATCCGGGCCGCCGCGGTCGGCGACGTGGTCGAGGAGGGTGTCCACGCGGACGGCGAAACGCTCGAAGCGCCCGAGACCGACCCGTACTGGCCGACGTACACGGCCCTCCGAGAGCGCTCGGCGCCGGCCCCACCAGCGTTCGCGTGGCCAGAACCCTACACGTCGAAACTGTAGAGGTCGTCGCCGACGTGGTGAAGGGAGTCCACCACTTTGCCCGAGTCGCCGACCATCTCGGAGCCGTCAACGAGCGCACGCCCGACGGAGAGCGCCTTGCCGTGGGTTTCCTCGACGACGACCACGAGGTCGCCCTCGGAGATGGCGTCGTCGGCCTCGACGATGCCGGGGCGCATCACGTCGGCGCCGCCGCTGACGAACTCCACGGCGCCCGCATCGACGGTGACGGTCCCGGTTTCGGGTTCGGCGGCGTTCGCGCCCCGTACCGTGATGAAGGGCTCGTCCTCGATGTAGCAGGCGAGGGGCTCGCCGTCGACGAGAATCAGGTCGAACGGCGAGCCGTCGAGCTCCACGAGCTCGTAGGCGTCGCCGTCGAGTTCGACGCCGAGGTGGGTGTCCAGAGTCGACTCCAGTTCGTCCACCTCGTCGCTGCGCAGGTGGTGTCGGGAGGAGACGCGCATGGGCCTACTCCGACGTGGCGGCGCTTAAACCCGTTCCTCGGCGGCGACCGAACGGCTAAGTGGGTCCGAACCCGATACGAAAACGATGTGGCCCCGCGATGAGCCCCAGGTGACCTGCATCGCCTGCGGGGAGGAACTCCCCCGCTCGGAGGCCCGCGAGTACGACAAGCAGGGCGACCGGTGGGAGCGCGAGGACAAGCGCTTCGAGTACCTCTGCAAACCCTGTTTCCGGGAGCTTTCGAAGGCCAAACGCCGGAACCTCGAAGCGACACTCGTCGCCGCTGGTGCCGGGGAGTGTAGCCGCGAGGAGTTCCTGAGCCGGTATCTGGACGCCGCTGGCGCGGACCAGTAGGTAGTGACCACTTCGGCTGCGCGTCGCTACTCCTCCCCGAGATATCCCTTCTGACACTCCGGGCAGATGTCGCCCGCGCGCAGCGACGCGTTCGCCGCCGGCTTCGCGAAGCCACACTCGGGGCAGACGAAGGCCGTCTCGGCGTCGACTTCCATCGAGGGGGACTCCGAGGGCGTCGTCGTCGTCGTCGCGGGACCGGTTTCTCCCTCCGGGGCGATGCCGCTGAACTCCATGTCGGTCCCGTCGCCCCCGGGCTCGGCATCGAAGCCTCGGTCTTCCCCCTTCGGGTCGGGCCAGTCGCTCGTCGCCGGCTCGGACGCCTCGGTGGGCTCCTCGTCTGTTTCGGACTCCTCCTCAGTCTCGGCTTCCCCGTCGGGCTCGGATTCGCCGTCGAGGATTTCGGCGTCCTCGCCGTCGGACTCGACCTCGACCTCGGGGCCGGCTTCGGCGGGCACGTCGCGCTCGTCCATTCTGGTGTCGCCGGCGTCGGGCCACTCGCCGGCGGACCGTTCGACTTCCACCTCTTCGCCCTCGTCGTCGATGATGACGCCGTCCTCCGTCGCCGCGTCCGCGCCGCCGTCCGACGGGTCGGCGCGGGTCGCGGTGTCCACACCGGCCACCTCGCCCCGGTCGTCCGGTTCGTCAGCAGCGTCCGCACCCGTGTCGCTGGCTCCCGCATCGGCGTCGATGAACTCCGCGTCGTCGTCCGGTGCGCTCGCGCCGGCCACACCGTCGTCGTTGCCCGCCGCGTTCGCGCCGGCCACACCGTCGTCGTTGCCCGCCGCGCTTGCGCCGGCCACACCGTCGTCGTTGCCCGCCGCGTTCGCGCCGGCCACACCGTCTTCCGTCCCGCTCGTACCACTCGCCGCGGCCGCGCCGGGCGCTCCCGCGTCCGCCTCGGATTCGACCTCCTCTATCGGTTCGACGGGGCGGACCTCGGTGTTCTCGCTGAGGACGCGGTCGTTGCTACAGCGCCGGCAGGTTTTCACCTCCCGGATGGTAATGACGACCTCGTCGCCGCGCTCCTCGCGGTCGCGGTCGAGTTCGGCCTCCCCGAAGTCGTGGCCCAGTAGTGAACAGCGAAGACCCATTAGCGCCGGATTCCCCGGCCAGAAGTAAAAGGCTGCCGCAGAGGCCGACGGAGAACCTATATTCCCTGCCGCCGTTCCCCCCGCCATGCAGGTCAAGCGCGAGTACCGCCGCCGGGATACGACCGAAGTCACGGTGCTCGACGCCCTCGTGGACCGCCGCGAGGAGGGGATGACGGTGCTGGACCTCCGGGCGCACGTCGACGCCGACATCGACGAACTGGAGGGTGCGCTGGGCTCGCTGAAGGAGGACGGCCTCATCGAGGCCGAGTCGGGCGCCGAGCGCACGTACATCTATCCCGCGGACCGCGTCGTTCCGGACGGCGAGCCCGGCCCCGACGGCGGAACACCCACCTTGGCTGAGCGTCTCCGCGAGTGGTTACCCCTTTAGGTACTCCACCCCCAATACGCCCATGACCGTTGTACGCGGGGTCCACGAAGCCCACAGCGCTACCTTCGAGGCCGTCGCGGACGGCCGAGAGCTCCCGACTGACTACGGCCGCCCCGAGCGCACGGCCCGTGCACTGCGCAACGGCGTGGGCGTCACGGAGACCGCCTACGGCGTCCTCGAAGTCACCGGCGACGACCGTGTCGAGTACGTCGACAACGTTCTCACGAACCGCGTCCCCGAAACCGACACCCAGGGTTGCTACGCCCTCCTCCTCGACGCGCAGGGCGGTATCCGGACGGAGGTCACGGTGTACAACGCCGGCGAGCGCCTGTTGCTCTTCTTCCCGCCCGGGATGGCCGAGGAGGTCGCCGAGGAGTGGCGCGAGAAGGTGTTCATTCAGGACGTCGAAATCGAGGTGGCGACCGAGAAATACGGGGTCTTCGGGGTCCACGGCCCGAACGCCACCGAAAAGCTCGCGAGCGTTGTCTCGGGTGTGGGGACGCCGGACGAAACGCACAGCTTCGTCCGGGGGAACGTCGGGGACGCCGGGGCGAGCGTCATCAGAACCGACGCGCCGCTGGGCGAGGAGAGCTACGAGGTCGTCTGCGCCGCCGTGGACGCGGAGACCGCCTTCGACTCCCTCCTCCATCACGGGCTGAACGCCGTCCCCTTCGGCCGGCGGACGTGGCGCGAGCTCTCCGCGGAGGCGGGGACGCCGCTCTTCGAGTCGGAGCTGGTCGGCGAGATACCGAACGTCCTCGGGCTCAGAAACGCCCTCGACTTCGAGAAGGGCTGTTACGTCGGCCAGGAAGTCGTTTCCAGGGTCGAGAACGTCGGCCAGCCCAGCCGTCGCCTCGTCGGACTGGCGCCCGAGCGGCTCCCCGATTCGGGCGCCGCCGTCTTCGACGGGGACAGCTCCGTGGGCGAGGTCACCCGCGCCGTCGAGAGCCCGACGCTCGATTCGCCCATCGCGCTGGCGCTCGTGGAGTGGGACACCCCGACGGCGCTGACGGTCAGAATCGGCGGCGAGGACGTTTCGGCGCCCCGCGCGGAACTCCCGTTCGTCGAGGGGAGCGAGCGCTCGGCGCGCCTACCCGAGTACTGATTTACGAATCCGAAGCCAGTTCATCCCGAACCGTGGCGACGACCTCCTGTTGGGTCGTCTCGTCAACCCGTTCGCCGCTCCATCCTAGGTCGGGAGTATCGTCGCCGTACCGAGGAATGATGTGAACGTGGGCATGGGGTACGTCTTGTTCCGCCGTGACGCCGTTCTCCTGGACGAGCGCGAAGCCGTTGAATCGGTAGGCCGATTCGAGCGCATCGGAAACGCGGTGAACGGTTTCGAATACCCGTCCGGCGAGGGACTCCGGCATGTCGGTCGTGGTTTCGTAGTGGGTCTTGGGAACCACGAGCGTATGCCCCCGCGTCGCCGGTTCAATATCGAGGAAGGCAAGCGAATGCTCGTCCTCGTACAGTCGATATGCGGGCGAATCCCCGGCGACGATTGAGCAGAATACACAATCCGCCATAATCGGGCAGTTCACCACGCCACCGATAATTCCACCGGCTGTCAGTCGGGAAACGAGACGCGGGTCCCCTGCCCGCGGCGAGGAGGGATTGCTATTGTTTCTCCCGTCTGGCCTCGATGACCTCGGTGCCGTCGGCGCCCTCAGGAATCTCGTCCTCGAAGGCGTGGCGGTAGCGGTTCAGCTTCCGGATGAGCGCGTAGCCGAAGACGCTGTCGAAGGCGATGATGAAGCCGAAGACCGCGACCGCTTGCGAGACGCCGGCGGCGACGAGTGCCCCTGTGACGACGCCGGAGAGCGTGTTGTACGTCGCGTGGACGAGGGACGCGATGAGCAGACCCTTCACGACAATAGGCCCCCAGTTCTCCTCGTTGAACTTCGCGAGCCCGAGGTAGTAGCCCGCGAAGGCGGAGTAGATGACGTGGCCCGGCCCGGCGAACGCGCGGACCGCTGCGGTGCCGGCGACGGCGGCGACGATGCCCTCGGGGTCGGCACCCATCTGATTCACCGCCTCCATGTACCCGCGGCTCACGTAGAGGGCGTTCTCGATGGTGGCGAAGCCGAGGCCGGCCATCGCGCCGTACACCGCGCCGTCGATGACCGCGTCGAAGCGCTCGTCGCGGTAGGCGTGCAGGCGGACGGCGAGCCACTTGACCGTCTCCTCGACGGGCGCGACGACGAGGAAGAAGAACAGCGCCGTCCCGAAGGGGAGCGCGAGGAAGAACGGCTGGGCGACGGTGTTGACGAGCGCGGCGAAGTTGGCGAACAGCACGCCCAGCAGAAAGGTCGCGAGGAGCGTCCAGAGCGGCTCGCTCGTCGT
>JBEQBK010000157.1:0-4880 GCA_041639855.1 Halobacteriaceae archaeon
GTTTGACATTGCCGGGAGGTATCAAACAGAGATATTGAAACTCGTTAAGCGAAACCACCCTGCTCGTGCGTTCCCTACTTCCACGGGGCGAAGACCGGCGTCGAGACTTGCCCACACGAGAGACGTTTGCTATCAGTAGAACTACGTAAGTGGCGATTCTAATTTATCGTAACCGCCGGATGGCGCGGAGGCGGATGCACCGACTGCATTTGGTCTAAAGGAGTCGAACCCCGTAATCGCAAGAGGGCGGTGCTGTGCGGTACTTCGAGCGAACGCAGAGAGCGAGTGGGTCGGGGCGGATTTGAACCGCCGGCCTGCTCCGTGTGAAGGAGCCGTCATAACCTACCTAGACCACCGACCCGCTATCACTTCCTTCCCGGGCCGAAACCTAAGGGTTTCGAACTACTGCGAATCACGATACGACTTGATGCGCGCCTTCGCGGAGGTGACGGCGCGTCGGGTCTCGCCCTCCGCACGGCCCTCGACCTCCTCCAGTTGGTTCTGGAGCTTCTCCAGTCGGCCGGGCTCGGGCACTCCCTCACGGCCCGTCACGTCGCGGAACCGCTCGCGGGCGTCGTCGAGTTCCTCCTTGACCCCCTCCTTGGCGGTGTCGGCGGCCCGGTTTAGGTAGTAGCGTGCGTCCTCGAAGTGCTTGTTCATACCCGAACAGACGCCCGAGTCGGCCTTATCGTGTGTGGCGGCTCAGTACGTCGGATGCTCCTCCTCGACGCCGTCGCGGGCGTTCATCACCCGCGCGAGGACGAACAGCGTGTCCGAGAGCCGGTTCAGATAGACCAGTATCGCCTGATTGGTCGGCTGGTCCGCGGCGAGTTCGACCGCGCGGCGCTCGGCGCGCCGGCAAACCGTCCGCGCGTGGTGGAGCGCCGCGGCGCTCTCCGAGCCGCTCGGGAGGACGAAGTCCGAGAGGGGTTCGAGCTCCTCGTCGTACTCGTCCATCCAGTGCTCCAGCATCTCGTGGTGGTCCTCCCGAACGACCGGGTCGTCGGGGCCGGCGTCGGGGTTCGCGAGGTCGGCCTGCACGACGTGGAGGTGGTTCTGTATCTCGCGCAGGTCCGCATCGACGTCGTCGTATTCCGTGGGACGCACCGTTCCGACGAGGGCGTTCAGCTCGTCGACGGCGCCGTAGGCCTCGATTCTGGGGCTCGCTTTCGACACCTCCGAGAGGTCCCGGAGGTCCGTTTTCCCCTCGTCGCCCCGGCCGGTGTAGACGTTCATTCCGCGAGCGTCCGCTCGACGTACTCCAGGATGTTCGCGGACTCGGACATCGTGACGCCGTGGTCCTCGTCGACGATGACGGGGACGGAGCGGGAGCCACTGACGCGCTTGACCTCGTCGCGCTGTGAGTGGAGCGCGTCGACCCAGATGATGTCGTAGTCGACACCCTCCTCGTCGAGAGCGTCCTCGACTTTCTCGCAGTACGGACAGCCGTCGAGCGCGTAGAGTTCGATTCCCATACGGGCCACAAGTGGCGGCGGACACAAGAAGATACCTCCGGGTCCGCCACCGATTAAATCACGTCGTCCGGGTCGTGCTGGTCCGCCATCCGGGTCGCCTCGCGGGCGTACTGCTCGCGCTCGTCGGGGTCCTCGACCGTCCCCAAGTTCGTCGGGGAAACGTCGACCGCGGCCGTCGTGTCCCGGACATCCGTGAACGAGGTGAGGGCGCGCTCCTTCCGGAAGTAGCGCTCGCCGTCGGTCGTCGCGTAGGTGAGGATAATCATGTTCTGCTCGTCGTCCGAGTAGGTGCGCTCGACCAGCCAAACGCGGACAGCGTCGTCTTCCATACACGCGGTCGGCGCGCGAGGATGAAAACCCTCCCGGCCACCGACACCGTTCGGCGCCTCAGAGCTCGCCGTTGGCGGCGGCCGCGACCGCCGCCCGGTCGAAGAGCTGTTCCTCCTCGGGAATCTCGGGGTAGGCGTCGCCGTCCGTGCCGGGCCACGCGCCGAACTGCTCGGGGTAGAGCTGCTTGGCGGTCATCTCCAGCTGGAACAGGTTCATCAGTGGGCCCTGGAGCGGGTTGCCGCCGGCGTAGAACCGGTCGTTCTCGACGGCGCTCAGCTGGCTCCCCAGCGTGTCGTCGGCGATTTCCTCCCGGATGGCCGGCACGTCGTAGTAGGAGTAGCCGTAGCGGTGGAGAATCACGTCCGGGTCGATGTCACGCATCGTCTCGAAGTCGTAGGCGGAGCCGTACGCGATGTCGGCCTCGACGAACGCGTCGTTGGCCCCCATCGGACGGAGGTGGGCGTTCGCGAAGCCGGCGGTGTTTATTTTCGCCGGGTAGAACGTTCCGTCCATGTAGATGACGGAGCCGACGGTCGGGCGCTCCTCCTCGGGCGGGAGGTCCGACTCGATGGTCGAGACCAGCCCGTCGTACACCGACCGGAGCGCCTCGTAGCGCTCCCTCGCCTGGAAGACGTCCGCGACCCGCTCGGATATCTCCCAGAGGGTGTAGTACTCGTAGTCGTCCCGGTACGCCTCCGGGGGTTGGGTGTTGTTCCGGCTGTAGTTGTTTCCGAAGAACGGCGCGACGTTCGTCTCGATGTCCTCGACCTCGCCGGCGGTCCAGCCGTCGAAGGACGCGAGGAGCGCGGGGTCGAGGAGGTGGAGGTCCGAATCGAGCGTGTAGAACAGCTCCGCGTCGACGGTGACGCCGCCCGAACCGGTGTTGAGCTGCTGGAGCCCCTCGTGGTCGAAGGCGACGCCGTCGAGGTGGTCGTAGAAGGCGTCGAGGGCGCCGGCGACTTCCGTGCTGAAGCCCAGGGAGTTCACCGCGTCGCCGTAGCCGTACGCGACCGCCATGTCGGCGTACAACAGGTTGTACACCATCACGTTCGTCGGCGGCTCGTCGAACTCGACGGTGCCAACGGGCGCCATCGTCGCCGAGTACGGCCCCCCAGCGGTCTCGGTCGTTTCCCCGGTTGTGGTTCCCTCGCTCGTCGTGGGTTCCGGCTCCGAACCCGTCCCGCCACCGCCGCCCGCACAGCCGGCGACCAACCCGCCGCCGACGAGCGCGCCGCCGTACTTCAAGTAGTCCCTGCGCGTCGGTCCCTCGTTCGTGTCGTCGTTGGGCATACGTTTGGGCTCGCCTAAAAACTCATAACCCCTTCGATTTTTAGGCCGTCCAAAACGTGAGAGAGCCGACACTCGTCGATGGCGATGGACCAACCCCGCGTCCGGCTGACCCTCACGCCGTCGCGGCCGGACAGCGTTCCCCGGCGGCGTATATCCAGAGGCGCTGGCCGCGGTAGTCCCGTGTGCCGAGCAGTCGGAGTTCGTCATCGGAGACGTTCCCTCGGACGGTCTGTGCCGACCCACCGGTGAGCGGTTCCGTGCCGTTGATGGGAGCGGGCGACAGCAGCAAATCGAAGGCGAGCGTGTCGTTGGCGTGCCGGGGGCCGTAACTGGCGCCCACCGCGGCGAAGTAGACGGCGTCGAGCGTGTACCCACCATCCAGCAGCGCCATCCCAAGGTGGCCGCGGGGAATCTCGGCGCCGCCCTGGTACATCTCGGCCCACACGTCGTCGCCACACGCCTCGGGGAGGTCCGCGGCGAAGGCGCGGCTCTCTTCGAGGGCGGTTCCCTCCCCGCGGTCGAACGACTGCCACGCGGCGGCGCCCGAGGCGGCGCTGAGAACCAACAGCAGGGTGAGGGCCGTCATCACCGCTCGACGGTCGGGGACGTGCTCGCGGCCCAGCGAAAGCGAGAACTCGCGGTCGAGGGCCACCCGGCAGGCGTAGACGGCCAACACCAGCAGGACGAGCGCGACCATCAGGTTGGCCCGGCCGGCCGTCCTGAACGTCCCAACCAGCGGCAGGACGTAGGGAAGCGGGTGCATCGCGAGCGTCCACCCGAGACAGCCACTCACCGTGAGCGCGGCCGCCCACCGCAATCGCCCCTCGCGGAACCCGAGATACCCCCCGACGAGACCGAGCGCGACGACGCTGAAACCCACGACGGCGTATCCCTCGAAAGGGACGCCCCACATCTGGAATCCGGCGACGAGGTGTCGCTCCGTCGGGCCGACACCCGTGAGCCCCATGGCGAGCGTCCACGGTGTCAGCCACCATCCCGGCGGGGGTCTGGACGAACCGAGATACGGGAGGATATTGAACACGAGCGCCGGGAGGCCGACCAGCACGCTCAGCAGGGCCCAGCGCAGCCGCTCGCGTTGGAACCGGAGGAGGAACAGCGGCGCCACGAGCAACGCGCCGTACCACGCGTAGTACAGCGAGGACGCCAGCAGCATCGCCCCGCCCGAGAGCCCAATAACGATGCCGGAGCGACGGGCGTTCTTCCACTCCCACGGCAGCAGTTGGCCGGCGAGCAACAGGAGCCACGGCCACCCCAGCGTCTTCTGGTGGTGCCAGCTCAGGCCGGCCAGCGGCATCGCCGCGGCGGCCCCGAGACCGGCGGCGACCGGGACGGGGAGCTCCGCGCGGCGGGCGTACCAGTAGACAACGAGCGGTGCGGCGACGAAGTGCGCGCCCACGACCAGCTTGAGCGCGTCGCCGAGGGGTATCGGGAGGAAGGTGGCCCACCACGGCGGGTAGAGGAGCTGGGAGTGGGGCGTCAAAAGCGACTCGCCCTGGAAGTACAGCGCGCTGCTGACCGGGAGGTCGCCACCGGCGAGCACCCGCCGAGCGATCGCCGTGGGGAGGACCATCGAGACGGCGTCCCCGCTCCACGGCCACGCGGCCTGCCAGTGGTCACGAGCCAGCCAGAGCGGCAGGGCGGCGAGCGCGAGCACGGCCGCCACGTCCGGAAGCAGCGACCGCAGGTCCTCGGGGCGGGCCATTCGTTGCCGGGCCTTTCCCTCGGCGCGATAAAACGGACCGCATTCGGGACGGCGCGAGCCGG
>JBEQBK010000158.1:0-4797 GCA_041639855.1 Halobacteriaceae archaeon
ACCATGCTCAGCATGCCGTACTTCTTGTTCAGCGCGGCGAGACGCTCGTGGTCTGTGTCGTCGGCGGCGATCTCGTCGAACATGCCGGCCGTGAACTTGTGGAGCGGGCCGAAACCGAGGACGAGCAGCGCGGCCGCCAGCCCGAGCGCCGCCCACAGCGACGGCGTCGGGTCGGCCCAGAGGCGCATGAGTTCGGCGAGGCCGATTCCGGAGGCGATGACACCGACCGAGACCGGCTCCATGAGCAGGTTCATCTTCGGGACGAACCCGGCGGCGAACTCGGCGTTCGCCTCCTCCGAGAGGCTTCCCATGACCGGGCCGAGAACGACCGCCCCGAGCACCGCCGTGCCGAACCAGAACGCGCCGAGGAAGAGGTGGACGGCGAACATGACGCGATGGTCGCCGGACAGGTATCCCAAGACCGGCAACACGAGCGGGACGGCGACGGCGCCGACCGCGAACGGCCGGCCGGCGGCGTCGGACATCTGACGGTACCGGTCGCGTCGGCTCTCGGGTCTGTGTGCATCAGCTAGTGACATGAATCCCTCACGACGGGGCGTCACCGCTCACCGACAAAAATGATTGGGCCGGCGTCACTCCTTCTTGGGGAGCGTCGCCACGAACTCCTCGGGCCCGCGGCGCTCGACGGCGTAGTTCTCCCCGTCGAAGCTCGGCACCTCCGCCTCGAACTCGTAGTAGAGGGGTTGCGGGTCGTGGTCGTTGAGGATTTCGAGCGTCTCCCCGGGGTCGAGTTCCGCGAAGGCGTCGTGAATCTTCGGGTGTCGCTCCGGGGGCGGAACGTCGCGCAGGTCGAGGGTAGTTGCTGGCATCACTCGGTGGTGCGCCCGCCGCGAGGAAGCGATTCTCCCGAACGTGTTCGCCCACGGAATGAGAACATGTTCGGGAATATTTATTCCCGAGGGGGCCGAATACGTTCGGGTGAGGACCGATGCCACGGGCTAAGCTCAGGCTGACGATTCCGGAGGGCGTGTGGGTCGGCGACCTCTCGCGGCGCCACGAAGGGGCGCGCTTCCGAATCCTCGCGGCGCTGGCCGACGAGGGGGCGGGCGTGGGGTTGGCCGAAATCACGAGCGAGTCGCTGGACACGGTCCTCGCGGAAATGGGCGACGCGGGGGACGTCGCCGCGGTGGACGTGTTACAGCGCCGCGAGACGACGGCCCTGGTCCAGTTCGAAACGACGGAGCCGACCCTGCTCTTCCCGGTTCGGGACTCGGGGGTGCCCCTGGAGATGCCCTTCGACATCGTCGCCGGCGAGGCCGTCTGGGAGATAACCGCGCCGCGGGAGCGCCTCTCGGCGCTCGGCGAACAGCTCTCGCAGTTCGGCATCTCCTTCACCGTCGAGGAGATCCGCCAACGCATCGAGGACTCCCAGCTGCTCACGGACAAGCAGGCCGACCTCGTCGAGGCCGCCGTCGAACGGGGGTACTACGACACCCCACGGGGGTGTAGCCTGACCGAGCTCGCCGAGCAACGGGGGATGGCGAAGTCGACGTGCAGCGAGACGCTCCACCGCGCGGAAGAGAAGGTCATCAAACAGTTCGTCGGCGAGCAACGATGACGGGGAACCCCCTCAGCGAGGCGACGACGCCGGCGTTCCAGGACGTCCTCGACGCGCTCGACGACCCGGTCTGCCGGGAACTGCTCAAGCGCCTAGAGGACCCCCATTCAGCCGATGAACTGGTCGAGACGACGGACGTGGCCCGCTCGACGGTGTACCGGAAACTCGACCTGCTCCAGGAGGCGGGGCTGGTGCGGGAGTTCACCGAGATACGCCGCGACGGCGGGCACACCTCCCGCTACGAGTGTAGCTTCGACGAGGTCCGGGTGGAAATCGACGCCGAGCGGGAGTTCCACGCCAGCATCAAACGCGAGGAGAAGCCCGACGAACGACTGGCCGACCTCTGGTCGGAGGTGCGAAAGGAGACATGACAGACGTACTCGCCGAGTTGACCCTGAGTACCGTTCTCAAAACGATTACCCTGCTGTTGGGCGGCCTCATCACCTACCACGCCGTGCAGGCGTACCGCCGGACCGGCGCCCGCTCGCTGTGGGCGCTCGCGGTCGGGTTCGGGGTCATCACCCTCGGCTCCGGCCTCGCCGGCGTCGTCGATTTGGTGACACCGCTGGGTCGCGAGACGGCGCTCGTCGTCGAGTCGCTGTTCACCGCCATCGGCTTCAGCGCGGTGCTTTACTCGCTGTACGGCGAGCGCTGAGTCAGCCCGCGGCGGGCTCGACGCCGGTGAACTCGAAGCGGACGCCGCCGTCCGCGCTCTCCGCCACCGAAACCGTCCAGCCGTGGGCGTCGGCGACCTGTTCGACGATGGCGAGCCCGAAGCCGGTGCCGTCCTCGCTCGTCGTGTAGCCCATCTCGAAGAGGGTCTCGCGCTCCGTTTCGGGGACGCCGACGCCGTCGTCGGCGACGTAGAAGCCGTCGTCGAGGTCGCCGACCGTGACCGTGACCGAACCGCCGTTGTGTTCGACGGCGTCGTCGGCCCCGGGCCGACTGCTCGTGGAGCCGTGCTCCACACTATTCCGGAAGAGGTTCTCGAAGAGCTGCTGGAGCCGGTTCCGGTCGGCGTCCACCGTCCGCTCCGTCGCCACGTTCAGAGTCGCACCCTCGGTGGCGACGTTCGCCCAGCACGCCCGGACGAGGGCGCCGAGCGGGACCGGTTCGCGCTCGCCCCGCGAGTCGCCGCGGCGGGCCAACACCAGCAGGTCGTCGATGAGCTCGGCCATCCGGTCGTGGGCGCGCTCGACGGCTTCGAGATTCGGGTCGTCGGTCTCGGCCAGATCCAGCCGGCCCTGCGCGACGTTCAGCGGGTTGCGCAGGTCGTGGCTGACCACCGAGGCGAACTGTTCGAGCTGTTCCTCCCGCTTCTTCCGGTTCGAGATGTCCCGCCCGATGCTCAGGATGGCGGTCTTCCCGCGGTAGGTAATCAGACTGGAACTGATTTCCACGGGTATCTCCTCGCCTCCCTTCGTCCGGTGGACCGTCTCGAAGACCTGGCGCTCGTCCGCGGGCATCGACTCGATGAGCGCCTCGATTTCCGCCGCCTCGTGGCGCGCGTCGATGTCGTGGGGGCGCATCGTGAGGAACTCCTCGCGGGAGTAGCCCAGCGTCTCGACGGCGGCGTCGTTGACCGCCAGAAAGGAACAGTCGTCGTCGATGACCCAGGCGGTGTCGTTCATGCCGTTGATGAGTTCGGCGTACTCCGCGCGGGCCTGTTCGAGCTCGTGCTCTCGTTTCTTTCGGTCGGTGATATCTTGGACCGCGCCGCGGAGCGTCGTCACCTCGCCGTCCACGACGGTCGGAACACCCTGTATACGGAGCCAGCCGACGCCGTCGCCGGGCTTGTCGAATCGGACCTCCAGGTCGAAGGGTGTGCCCTCCTCTAGGGCCGCTTCGACGGCCGCCGCGACGGCCGGGCGGTCCGCCTCGTGGTAGACATCGAGGGCGGCTCCCAGCGGGGGCGCCTCCTCGGCGTCGATGCCCAACAGTTCGAAGAGGTTGGCCGTCCAGAACACCTCCTTCGTGTCGGGGTCGATTTCCCAGCCGCCGACGTCGGCGATACGCTCGGAGCGTTCGAGCAGGTCGCTCGTTCGTTCGAGGTCGCGCTCCCGTTCCTTCCGAGCGGTGATGTCGCGGTTGTTCGTGACGACGCCGTCGATAGCGGGGTTCGCCAGCTGGTTCGCCCCGTGGATTTCGAGCCAGCGCCACTCGCCGTCGGCCCGCTGGAACCGACACTCGACGGTCGTCGTACTGCCCGGCTCGGCGACCAGCTCCTCGAACGCTTCGCGCACCGCCGGAACGTCGTCGGGATGGACGTGCTCGAAGCCGTCCCGCCCCGTCAGTTCGCCGGGGTCGTAGCCCAGAATGTGCGACACCGAGGGGCTCTCGTAGGTGATGGTGCCGGTCGCGTCGAGCACGGTGACGATGTCGGTCGAGCCTTCCAGATACGCCTCGTAGCGCTCCAGTTCGCGCTCGCGCTGGACGCGTTCGGTCACGTCCGTGGCGATGCCGATGGCCGCACACTCCCCGCCGCCGAGGTCGTAGGGCGCTACCCGGGGCTCGAAGAAGTGCGTCTCGCCGTCGGCGCCGGTGACCTCCGCGACGGGGAACTGTCGGGGCTCCCCAGCGTCGAGGACCGACGCGATGCGACGGCAGAAGCCGTCGGCTCGCTCCGGCACCAAGAAGTCCGCGACGTTCGCGCCCTCGATTTCGGCGACGCACACCCCATGGAACGACGCGAGCGCCTCGTTGGCGAGGACGTACCGGCCGTCGGCGTCCACGACGTAGACGAGGTGCGGTATCGAGTCGACGATGTCCCGGAGCCGGCGCTCGTTTCGCCGCGCGGACCGCCGCGCGCGGTCGTGTTCGACGGCGTTGGCGATGCGGTTGGCGAGGACGGCGTACTGGTCGGTCCCGGTCCCCTTCTGGAGGTAGTCGGTGACGCCCGCGGAGATGGCGTCGCTCGCGACTTCCTCGCTCCCCTTGCCGGTGAACAGGATGAAGGGCAGGTCGGGGTGTGTCTCCCGAACGGCTTCGAGGAACGCCAGCCCGTCGGTCCCGGGCATCTCGTAGTCGGAGACGATGCAGTCCGGCGGCCCGCGCTCTCCCTCAAGCCGTTCGAGCCCCGCGTCGGCGCTCGTCGCCGTGTCGACGTCGATACGCCCGTTTTCGCGCTCCAGCATCTCCCCTGCGAGGTCCGCAAACCCTGGCTCGTCGTCGACGTGGAGGACGCGAACGCGGTCGTCCATACACCCTACCGCACCGAT
>JBEQBK010000159.1:0-4665 GCA_041639855.1 Halobacteriaceae archaeon
GAGGGGGTAGGCGAGGAAGACACCCAATACTGGTAAGTTGTGCAGCGCCTTCCGGTGTTTACCGTAGTGGGCGTCCACGTCGGGGAACAGCGCGCCCAACACGAGGGGCACGAACATCGCGGCGATGGTCTCGAAGGTGGCGAAGTCGCCCGCGGGTTCGAGAACGTATCCCAGCCCGATTGCCAGCAGGGCGCCGTTGAGGACGTGTTCCTTCCTGTTCATAGCTGCCCCTCCAGTTCTTCGAGGGCCCCGCGGGCGGTTTTGCGCTTTATCTCCGTTCTGTCGCCGTCGAACTCCCGGCGGACGACGTCGCAGAAGGACTCCTGACTCCCCCACTCGCCGGCGTGGGCGACGCCGATGTAGACCGTGCCGACGGGCTTCTCCTCGGTGCCGCCGGTGGGGCCGGCGATGCCCGTCGTCGAGAGCGCCCACGTCGAGCCCGCCTCGTCGCGCACGGCGCGGGCCATCGCGCGGGCGACCGGTTCGGAGACCGCCCCGTGGTCGTCGAGGAACTCCCGCGGAACGCCGGTGTCGAGTTTGGCGTCGTAGGTGTAGGTCGCGTACGTCCGGTCGAAGTAGTCCGACGCGCCGGGCACGTCCGTTATCAGCGAGCCGATGAGCCCCCCCGTGCAGGACTCCGCGGTCGCGAGCGTCCCCCCGGAGTCGCGGAGGGCGTCGCCCACCCGTTTCTCGATAGCTGTCATGCCTCCCGCTACCCTCGGCGGCGGCAAGAAGGCACGGGGTCCGCGTGCCGCGGACGGCCGACGCGCTGAACCGACGGGTACACGGGGCTCGCCGCGCTCTCCACGCCCATGGACGAGCTGGAAGTCGAGGCCGTCGAGGAAATCGAACAGCCGGCGCTCGACGCGGCGGAGTACGTCCTCTACGGCGGAAAGGGCGGCGTCGGGAAGACGACGATGGCCGCGGCGACGGGGCTCGCGAGCGCCCGTGAGGACGTGGCGACCCTCGTCGTCTCGACGGACCCCGCCCACTCGCTCTCGGACACCTACGAGACCGACGTGCCCGCGGAGCCGACCCGCATCAAGTCGGACATCCCCCTCTACGCCGTCGAAATCGACCCGGACGACGCGCTGGAGGACGCCGCGATGTTCGGCGCCGACGGCTCCGTCGAGGCCGGCGGACTGGGCGATATGCTCGGCGGCGCGGGCGGCGAGGAGGGCGCCGGCGGCCTGGGCGACCTGTTGGGCGGCCCGATGCCGGGTGCCGACGAGGCCGCCGCCACCCAACAACTGATGCGCTTCATGGACGACGAGCGCTTCGAGCGCGTCGTCGTGGACACGGCGCCGACCGGCCACACCCTCCGCCTGCTGGAACTGCCCGAGGTGATGGACTCGATGCTCGGACGGATGGCTCAGGCGAAACAGCGCTTCGGCGACATGCTCGGTTCGGTCCCGGGCTTCGGCGGCGAGGGGGAGGAGGCGGGGATGGATATGGACGAGGCACGCCGGCGCATCGAGCGCCTCCGGAGCGTCCTCCGGGACCCGGCGCGCACCGACTTCCGCATCGTGATGGTGCCCGAGGAGATGAGCGTCGTCGAGTCCCAGCGCATGAAAGAGCGCCTGGACGCCTTCGGCGTGCCCGTGGGGACAGTCGTCGTCAACCGGGTGATGGAGGACCTCACCGACGTGGTGAAAGGCGCGGGGGCGGATGCGGACGCCTTCGTCTCGCCGAACCTGGAGGAGTGTGCATTCTGCCAGCGGCGCTGGGAGGTCCAACAGCACGCACTGGGCGAGGCACAGGACCTCTTCCGCGGCCACGACGTGAAACGCGTTCCCCTCTTCGCGGGGGAAGTGAAAGGCGAGAAGGCGCTGCGGGTCGTGGCGGCCTGTATCGCCTGATTAGTCGAGGACGAAGACCCGCAGGTCGTTGACGTTCGTCCCCGTTCGCCCCGTCCGTAGTAGACAGTCCCGTTCGCCCAGATAGGGGAACGCGTCGTTGTCGTCCAGCGCGGCGTGGGCGACTTCGGGGTCGTCGACCGTTTCGGCGTCCACCAGCGCGCCCGCCGCGTCGGTGCTCCCGTCGCGGCCGTCCGTGTCGACGGCGGCACACACCCCCTCGAACCCGACGGCGGCACGCAAGGCGAACTCCAGGTTCGGTCCGCCCCTCCCGTCACCGGTCACCTCGACCGTCGTCTCACCGCCCGAAAGCAGGACGACAGGCGGTTCGACGGGGTTCCCCGAGGCGAAGACCTCGTCGGCGACGGCGCGGTGGAACGCGGCGGCGTCCCGGGCCTCGCCCTCGAAGCGGGCCGAGAGAACGGACGCCGAGTAGCCCCGCTCTTCGGCCGCCTCGCGCGCCGCGTCGAGCGCCGTCATCGCGTTCCCCAGCGTGTGAACCGGCCCTGCCTCGGCTCGCTCGCCGGTTCGCTTTCCCGTCAAGTGTTCACGGACCGCATCGGGCACCGGAACGTCCCGTTTCTCGATGACTCGGCGGGCCTCCGCCCGGGTCCCGTCGTCGGGGACCGTCGGCCCGGAGCCGATGACGCCGGGGTCGTCGCCAACCACGTCGGAGAGCGCGAGGGTGAGGACCGTCGCGGGCGCCGCGGCGCGAGCGAGGCCTCCGCCCTTGATTCGGGAGAGGCGCTTGCGGACGGCGTTGATTTCCTCGATGGGCGCGCCGCTCGCCAGCAGCGCTTCGGTCGTCCCCCGCATCGCATCGAGGGGGACCCCGGGCGCGGCCAGCAGGGCGCTCGCACCGCCCGTGGCGACGGCCAAAACGAGCGTGTCCGGGCCGGCGGCCCGCGCGCGTTCGAGGATTTCCTCGGTGGACTCGACGCTCGATTCGTCCGGAACCGGATGGGAACCGGGGAGTACATCGATCCGTTCGGTTTTGCTGGAAGAGCCGCCCCCCGTATCGGTCACGACGGCACCGCCATCGAGTGTGTCGCCGAGGACGGATTCGAGGGCCACGGCGACGCCCGTGGCCGCCTTGCCGCCGCCGAGAACCAGAACTTCGTCGTGCTCGGCGAGGTCGTAGGACGCTCCGGCAATTCGGAGCAGGTCCCCGTCGCGTTCGATCGACTCGCGGACGACTCGCTCGGGATGGGCCGCCTCGATGCCCGCCTCGACACACGCGAGGGCGGTGTCGTGGGCGGAGGTCCGAGCAAGGTCGTCTCGGTGTTCGATGTGCATCTATCGAATCACCCGACGAACCAAACCGGTCAGTGCGTCCACCCATCGGTCCGGCAGGTGGCGGGCCGTGGCGGTGAGTTTCGCTCCCGTTCCGACCAGATAGCGCGGGTCCGGGTTCGGCGAGGAGGCGGCCTCGAAGACGACGTCCGCCACGTCGTCGGGCGAGGAACGACCCATCTTCCCGAGCAGATAGCGGTCGCGGTGGAAGTCGTAGACATCGTCGTAGGCCCCCGAGCCCGACGCTTGGAGGGCATCGAGCTCCTCGGTCGCCCGGGACTGGAAGGACGTGTCCACGGGACCGGGCTCAACGAGCGCCACGTCCACGCCATCGGGGGCGACCTCGCGTCGGAGGGCGTCGCTCATCGCTTCGAGCGCAGCCTTCGAGGCGGAGTACACCCCGAGACCGGGCGCGGTCATCAGCGCGGCGGCGCTAGAGAGGTTCACCACGGTGCCGTCGCCCCGCTCGCGCATGTGGGGGAGCGCCGCGCGGGCCAGCCGCTGGGGCCCGTAGAGGTTCACGTCGAACTGGGCTTCGGTTTTGGACACCGGGACGTCCTCGACGGGACCGAGCTGACCGTAGCCGGCGTTGTTCACCAGACAGTCGAGGCGGCCGTGTTCGTCGATGACCCTGTCGACGGCGCGGTTGCAGTGGGCTTTGTCGGTTACGTCGAGCGGTTGGGTCTCACAGCCGAGCTCCGCGAGCGGTTCGATGTCGTCAGTGTCCCGGGCGGTGGCGTAGACGGTCCACTCCTCCTCCAGAAAGCGCCGGGCCGTCGCGGCACCGATACCGGACGAACAGCCGGTAACGAGAACGGTTCGCTCCATAGGCTACCCACTCCGGGGCGGGTGTTAATGTTGGCCTCTTTCCCTCAGGCGGCGTCGCCCGCGTCGGCGTCGGCGAGTCTGGTCGGCTCGGGGAGCTTGTAGCCGGCACAGAGCGCCCCCACGAGCGAAACCGTCGTGTCGGCGCTCACGCGGTGGCCAGGGGAGACGTAGAGAGGGTTTATGTGTCGCTTCTCGGGGTTCGGATACTGTCTGGACTGGTAGGCGTACCCCACCGTCTCGCCGTCGGGCGCCGTCATCGAGTCGTCGGCGAGAATCGGGACGCGCTCGCCTTCCTTCATGTAACCCTCCAAGGGCTCGGCCGGTTCGCCACACAACAGGTTCTTCGCCACGCCCACGGCGGGCGTATCGAGGATAACACCGACGTGAGTGGCGATGCCGGCCTCGCGGAAATGGATGCGTCCGCTGCCGTCGAGGACCAGCAGGTCGGGAGCGACGGTCAGGTTCGCGAGCGCGTCCAGAATCGCGGGGGCCTCCCGGAAGGAGAGGAGGCCCGGGATGTAGGGCAGTTCGAGGGGCGCGCGGCCCGTCGCGCGCTCGATTACCTCGCCGTCCCGCGTCGCAACGACGGCGCTGACCGCCTCGTCGTCACGGAACGCCTGGTCCACGCCGACGACGACGGGCGCTGCGTCCCGCGCGTCGTCCGGTGTCCACCGGATGTCGTCGGGGT
>JBEQBK010000160.1:0-4642 GCA_041639855.1 Halobacteriaceae archaeon
TACCGGCGTTCGCGTGCCGAAGACCCGGCGCGCGTAGAGGTACTCCGAGAGGTACGCGTCGTCGAACGCGAACGCCACGCTTCGCGGCTCGGGAACGGTCTGGACGCTGGTGGAGAAAGCCAAGGTGTGGTCGCCGATGGCGTAGTAGAGGGGGCGGGCGCCGACGCGGTCGGTGAAGAGGGTGGCCGTCCCATTCCGAGGGTCGTAGAGGAGGCCGGCGAACTCGCCGTCGAGGGCCTCGACGAAGTCGGGGCCGTGTGCGGCGTGCTGGGCGGCACAGACTTCGGCCGTTCGGGCGGGGTCGACGGAGCGTCGCTCGCCGCCGTGGGTGACGCTGAAGACCTCGCCGAACACCCAGACGAGAGTGCCGTCGGGCCCCTCAGCGGGCTGTGGCCCCGTCGTGCCCGCGTGGGATGCCGCCCGGACGACGATGCCCTCGTCGCGGTACGTGGTGGCGCTCTCCTCGACGGTCGGCGCCACGGTCTGTGGGTCGTGTGCCGACGTGCCGGGACCGACCACGCCGGAGAGCCCGACCATCAGTCGGAGCTGCGCGCCTCGGGCGCCACCAGGCTGCGACCGCCGCGCTCGGCGACGAACTCGCTCGTCTTGAAGCTCTGGAACGTCCCGGCCGGGTCCGTGTCGTACACCTCCTCGCCGGCCAGCCCGTTGACGATGACGGCGTTCCGATGGGCGCCCAACCCCAGGTCGGGCGCGTTGATGCCGTGGGTGTGGAGCTCCGCGTTCTGGACGAACACCTCGCCGTCGAGCTCCGTCCGGAGCCGGAAGTCCTCGGTGATGGAGAGCCGCCCCTTCCGGTCGCGGCGAACGGCGTCCTCGATGGGCGCGAGGAACGGCGGGTCCTCCCGCTCGTAGCCGGTCGCCAACACGACGGTATCGCTCGGGTGGACGAAGCGCTCTTGCTCTTGGTACTGCTCACAGAGCAGCTGGTACTGCCCGTCGACGCGGCCGATGTCGCGCACCTCCGTCGTGGCCAGCAGCCCCACGTCGGGCTCGGCGTCGCCGATGGACTGCTCGTACAGCAGGTCGTAAATCTCCGCGCTCGTGTCGGCGTCGATGCCCTTGTAGAGGAGGTCCTGCTCGCTCAGGAGCTCGTCCTTGGTGTCCTCCGGGAGGTCGTAGAAGTAGTCGGTGTACTCCGGCGTGTACACCATGTGTCCGAGTTTGCCGTCGACCATCTGGAAGAACCCCGGCGAGCGGGTGATCCAGTCGAGGCTGTAGCCGTTGTCGGGCTGGCGTTCGAGCAGGTCGCGGAACACCTCCGCCGCGCTCTGCCCCGACCCGACGACGGTGACGGAGCCGGCGTCCAGACAGTGCTCGCGGTGGCCCAGATAGGACGCCGAGTGGAAGACGTTCTTTCCCGACACGTCGTCGAACTGCTCCGGAATGTGGGGTTTCGTACCGATTCCCATCACGACGTTCTCGGCGGTGTAGCGCTCCCGCTCGCCGGTCCCGGGGTGGACGGCCTCGACTTCGAAGACGCCGTCCTCCTCGTCGATGTCGGTGACGCGGCGGTCGAACTCAAGCGAGCCGAGCGAGTCGGCGACCCACCGGCAGTACTCGTTGTACTCCCGGCGCGGGATGAAGAACTCCTCGTAGAAGTAGAAGTCATAGAGGCGGTTCTCCGCCTGCAGGTAGTTGAGGTAGCTGTAGCGGTTCGTCGGGTCGACCATCGTGACGAGGTCCGCGAGGAACGGGACCTCCAGGGTCGTCCCCTTGATGAGGGTGTCTTCGTGCCAGTTGAACTCGGGGTTCTGTTCGAGGAAGACGGCGTCGAGCGCCGCGGGCGCCTCGTCGAGGAGCGCCGCCAGCCCGAGGTTGAACGGGCCGAGCCCGACGCCCAGCAGGTCGTAGTCGGCGTCAGTCATCGGGCCACCTCCGGGAAGGTGTCCCGTTCGCAGACCATCAACAGGCCGGTCTTCTCGGGGAACTCGACCTCGCCTCTGGCCTCGAAGCCACACTGCTCGAAGACGTGCACGACCGCCTCGTTTCGCACGTCCGGTTCGACGACGACGCGCTCGGTTTCGGGGTGCTGGAACTGGAAGCGAACCATCGCGCGCACCAGCGGCGCAGCGTAGCCGTGGCCCAGATACTCGGGCGGGCCGATGAGGAGGTGTATCCCCCGGTCGGCCGGTCCCGCGTCGTAGTGCTGTGCGACGCGGTCTTCGGCGGCCCAGTAGGACTCCCAGTAGCTCATCGGCGTGTGGTCCAGATGGCCGATGTACAGCGTCTGGTCGGGGTTCGACGCCCGCTCGCGGACCGTCTCGCGGACCTGGGGCAGCGGGTCGTCCTGTGTCCAGTACGGCAAGACGTGCTCGCTGTTGAACCAGGTGTGCAGGCGCCCGAGGTCCCGGTCGGCATCGACCGGCCGGAACGCGATATGCTTCCCCAAGTCGTCGTCGACGACACTGTAGCTGTACTCGCCGCGAAGGGCCTCCTGATGGCCTCTCATCCGTCCGTGGAACGCGCTCCTTTCCCGGGTCCGTTCCCTGCCCCGGCGTGTCGTTTCGTGAACTGTCTCAACGGTGGTCCCTCGTTACTACTCTATTTTTAGGCCGACCTTAAAATCGTTTCCGTCCGCTATTCGCCGAGGTCAGTCACGGTGCCGTTGATTCGCGCGCTCCCGAGGTCCAGCGCGAGTTCCGTTCCCTCCCGGAGCGCCCGCGTGTGGAAGCGCAGCCCCGCGTCCGTCTGTCGCGTCCGGAGCTCGACCGTCAGCGTGACGTCCACGTTCCGCGGGTGCTCGCGCTCGTAGATGTTCCCGCTCTCGCTGGTGAGCACGACCGTCGCCGGCTCGACTCGCTTGTCGGTCACCCTCGCGGTTACCGTCTCCCCGCGCCGTTCGACCGCCCCGGTCTCGACGCCGTCGACGAACGCGGGGTCCGCGCCCCGGAGGACGACCGTCGCCGCCGTCGTCCCAACCTCGCCGGCGGGCTCGGCGCTCCCCCATCGAACGACCGACCCGGAGAAGTTGTACCGGTCCGTGTCGAAGCGGACGACTTTGCCGACCCGGAGCTCGGTGCCGCCGAAGTGGGTTCCGCCGGAGTGGTTGACGGTCCGAAGGGTGAGTCCGACGAGGTCCGTCCGCACCGTTTCGTTGCCGGTCGGCGGGAAGAGCGTCCCTTCGACGGTCGCGACCGGCCGCCCGTTCCGGCGGTCGGTGTCCCCAGGCTCGACGTACGCGCGGGTCGCCGCCGGAAGACTCGTTTCGACGACGACGGGAAGCGTGCCCGTATCGAGGGTCCCACCGGTTTCGCTCAGCTCGACGACTGCCCCTCCGATGTCGTAGCCGCCCGTCTCCACACCGACCTCGTCGCCGCGCTGGAGCGGACCGCCCCCGAACGCGAACACGGACGACCCGCCATCCCCGGCGGTCAGCGTGCCGTCGAGTTTCGCCCGGGCGACGACGGAGACGTTCCCGTTCCCGGAGGGGCCGACGTACACGTCGGTCAGCGTTACCGAGCGGTCGAGCGACGTGTCGTTCGCCGCGATTCTGTCGGCGACCGCGGGCGAGCGCTCGCCGAGGTCGAGTGTCGCGTAGCGGGTCGCCTCCTCCCCGCCCGTCAGCGACCCGAGCGCCACGGCGCCGCCGGCGAGCACCAAGAACAGGAGCCCCGCGACGACCGCCGCGTCGACGACGTTCACCCGGCCGAACAGCCGTCCTTCTTCGTCGAGAATCATGCCGTCGTCGGGTGGGTGCTGGCGGCGTCCATCGTCTGTGTGCCTGCGGGTGTGGGCCCCGCGTCGTTCCGATTACTGATTAGGCGACCCTAAAAAGGTGCGGGAATCGAATCCCTCAGCGGTCGCGACAGTCCGCGTACAGCGCCTCGAAGCGCGGCATCACCGCCTCGGCGCGGTACGACTCGGCCGCCTCGCTCGCGCGCGCCGAGAGGGCCGGGAGCTCGCCCGTCGCCTCGCCGATGGCCTCGATGAACCCCTCCACGGAGCCGTCCGTGACCACGCCGCCCCCGCCGACGATGTCGGCCACGCTGCCCACGTCGCTGGCGACGACGGGCGTCCCGGTGGCGAGCGCTTCGAGGAACACACGCCCGAACGGCTCGTCCCACTGCCCCGGGTAGACGAAGCAGTCGTGGGCGGCGAACACGCCCGGCAGCTCCTCGTTAGCCAGCCAGCCGGTGAACGTCACGCGGTCGGCGACGCCGGCCCGCTCGGCCTGCGCCGCCATCTCCGAGCGCAGTCCCCCCTCGCCGACGACGGTGAGGCGGAACGTCGCGTCGCGCTTGTGGTTCAGCCCCGCGAGCACCGGCACGAGCCGCTCGACGCCCTTGTGCTCGTCGAGGGAGCCGACGTACAGCAGCTCGTAGGGGGGCGAGAAGTCGCTCTCGTGGGGCCGGTCGAAGCGCTCGTCGAGCAGGTTCGGAATCACGGAGAGGCGGTCCTCGGGGAAGCCGAACGACGCGTACGTCCGCTTCAGATGGGGTGAGAGGGCGTGGTAGCCGTCGATGCGGTCGGCGACGCCCTCGCCGCGGCGGACCAGCTCCAGATAGCCCAGCCGGCTCGCCGCGCGGTAGGGCGCGCTGTACTCGTCGTGGCCGCCGCTCGTCGCGAGCGTACAGGCCGTACACTTCGCGAGCCCGTTCGACGTGCAGGGTTCGCGGTTCAT
>JBEQBK010000161.1:0-4620 GCA_041639855.1 Halobacteriaceae archaeon
CCGGGCTCGCCGTCCTCGCCGCGGCCGTCGCGACCGTCGCAGCGCTGGGGTTCCGGTGGTACACCCGCGAGCGGATCCAAACAGGGGTCGGCGTCCTCCTCGGGCTCGCCGCGGTGGCGTTCTACCTAAACGTGAAGACGGCCATCGGCGACGTCATCGCCGGCGAGACCGCCCTGTTCGCACCGACCGCGATGGCGTTCAATCTCTCCGCGCTGGCCGTTGGCGTCCTCGCGGCGCCGGTCGGCGTCAAGCTCGGAAACCGTATCGCGGCGGACCTCACGACCGTCGCCGGCGCGGACGAACTCGACGAGCGCGTGAGCGACCTCGTGAAGGTCGTCGGGCGCGTCGAAGCGGTGACGCTGCCCGATGAAATCGGAGATATCGACGGGTACGACCCCGTGAACGAGGCCGTCAAGACGGAGCTCGCGGGGAAAACGCTCGTGTTCCCGCGGAGCGGCGACCTCACGGAGCGGCTGCGAAACCGCCTGAAGGAAGAGCGGGGAGTGGGCTACGTCGACATCGAGTTCGCGGATGGCGAGCTCGCCTATCTGGGGCTCGGCGCGCGCCAGTCGGGGTTGGGCCCGACGCTCCCCCCGGGAACGGCCGTCGTCGCCGTCGCCGCAGACCCGCCCGCGGACGCCAGCCCGGGCGACGCCGTCCAGGTCTGGACCGACGGCGAGGAACCGAAGCGCGTGGCGAACGCCGAGCTACGCGCGACGCACGGCGACACGGCTACGCTCGCACTCGACGCGACCGACGCGGAACGGGTCGCGGGGGGGAACTACCGCCTGCTCACCCTGCCGCGGGAACAACAGCCCGAGCGGGCCTTCGCCTCGCTGTTGCGGACGGCGGACGAGACGATGGGGACCGTGCAAATCAAGGAGGGAAGCCCGCTCGTCGGCATCAGCGTTGGCGCCGTCGACGCGACGGTGGGCGCGCTCCGGCCCGCCTCGGGAAACGTCGTTCCGATTCCCCCCCGGGGGCGGACCATCGAAGCGGGCGATACGCTCTACGTCATCGCGCGGCCCGCGAAAATTCGGGCGATAGAGGAGGAAGCTACGCCCAGGGCGTCGACCGGTCAGTGAGCTCGCCCGCCAGCGAGCGACCTATCGCGTCCTCGGCGCCGTTGGCGAGCGCCCACATCAGTTTGACCTGCGCCGTCTCCGGGAGCGTGTCGCCCGCCTCGACGACGCCCGCGTCCAGCAGGTCCCGCCCGGTGTCGTACACCCGGTCACAGACGCGGCCCTCGATACACTGACTGGTCATCACGACCTTCGTGCCTGCGTCCACAAGCGCCTCGATGTGTGGAATCCAATCCGTGTTGACGTGGCCCAGCCCGGTCCCCTCGATGACGAGGCCCGCCGGGGCCTGTTCTTTGAGCGCTTCGGCGTACAGGTCGACGCTGTTGCCCGGCGAGAACGTCAGGAGCTCGACGTCGGTCTCCAGAGAGTCGTGGAGAGCGAGCTCGCCGCCGCGCTCGGCGTGCTCGCGGCGGAACGAGACGGATTCCTCGTCGTCGATGGCGTCGTAGTCGACCTCGCCCAACGGTTCGGCGCCCACGGTCTCGAAGGCGTCGCGCCGGGAGGTGTGGTTCTTCCGGACCCTCGTCCCGCGGTGGAGCGCACACCGGTCGTCGGACTCCGAGGCGTGCATACAGAGCAGCACTTCCGAGTTGTCCGACTTCGCGGCCTCGACCGCACAGACGGCGTTCATCACGTTGTCCGAGGACGGCCGGTCCGCGGAGCGCTGGGACCCAGTGAACACTACCGGAACGGGCGTATCGAGCATGAAGGAGAGCGCCGCGGCGGAGTACTGCATCGTGTCCGTGCCGTGCATCACGACGACGCCGTCGGCACCGGCCTCGATCTCCTCGTGGACAGCCCGTGCGAGGTCCTGCCAGATGTCCGGCGTCATGTTCTCCGAGAGGATGTTCGCGACGACCCGCCCCCGGTAGTTGGCGCGGCCCGCGAGGTCGGGGACGGCCCGCAGAACGTCCTCAGCGTCGAAGCGCGCGGTGACGGCGCCGGTCCGGTAGTCCACGGTGGAGGCGATAGTGCCACCGGTGGAAACGAGCGCGATGGTCGGGAGCTCCGGGTCGAACTCGACCACGGAGCTGTCCTCGTCGTCAGGGTCGGCGTCACCCCCGAACTCGCCGGACTCCAGTACCTCCACGTCGGCGCCCTCCCGTTCGACGCCGACGTTGTAGCCGCCGTCGAGCTTTACCGCCAGATGGTCGGGCGTCGTGGAGGGGAGCAACACGCCCTCGTAGGTCGTTCCGGCCCGGGACACCCGCACGCGGTCCCCTGCGTTCATACTCTCAGGTCCCCGGCGCCGGACTTGAAACTGTTTATCCGGGGGGAAGGGAGAAGTCCCCCGGCACCCAACTGCGGCTATGGTAGTCGCGTCCACGGGGAGCACGGGGAAGCGTATCGCACGGACCCTTCTCCTCGCGCTGGTCGTCTCGGCCGTCGGGGCCGCTCTCGGGGGCTTCGTCCCCTTCGTCGGCGGCGTGGGTTCGCTGTTGGGCATCGGCGCCGCACACTTCGGGTGGGGACTGTTGGGCGGCCCGCGCTCCAGATACGTTTTCGCCGCGCTCGCCGGCGCGCTCGCGGGTGGGCTCGTCGTCTTCTCCGACTACGCCGTCCTCGCGCTCGCCGGTGTGGGGAACAACATCGTGCTCGTCGGGGCGGCCGTCGGCGGGTTGCTCGCGCTGCTGGGGCGGTATCTGGGCCTCGATTTGCGCGCCGGGCTCACGAAGGACATCTAGCAAGCCCTCCTCGGCGCGGGCACAGGACCCGCGCCTCGTCACCCTTGTCGAGTCTTCCGGAAATCGGAGATTTTCGGCGACTTGGAAGACGCTCCGCGTCTTCCTGCGTCCGGCCAGGGCCGCGCCGGTCGGCGCGGCCGTGGGTTGTGTCCGCGGCGCCTTTCCGCTATCGTACCGCTCCGTGGTTCCGTTTCACTCGGTGATTCTACCGTTTACTCTCCGACGCCGTCGCTCACCTTTCGCTCCACGGCACGGTACTTCGCTTCGAGTTCCCGGTGTATCTCCTCGTCGCCGATGTACGGCTCCGATTCGTCGATGAAGGAGCGCATCTTGTCCAGTTGGTTCCGCTGCAGTTCTTCCGACTCCGCCAACTCGTAGTAGTCGCTGTTGTCCAGAATGTCCGCGGCCTTGACGACGACCGCGTCCCGCCCGAGTTCGAAGCACCGCCGATAGATGTCGTCGTGTCGTTCCGAGTAGTCCTCGATGCTCTCGTCGAAACTGGCGGCCGCCACGATATCCGCGACCGCCGCTCCGAACTCCGAACGGAGTTCCTCGGAAGTCACAGCCGTGTCTTCCAACAAATCGTGGAGAACGCCGGCTATCACGACGTGCGTTTCGTACCCCCTGTCGTAGAGGTCCATTCCCACCCGTACGCTGTGGAGAATCACCGGCTTCGGGTTGTCACCCGAGGACTCGAACGAACGGACCAGGTATCGAACGGCGCTCTCGACCGCTTCGTCCGCCTCCAGACTCCGCATATCCGTGGTGGGAGAAGGTCCGTGCTGGTAAGCCTTTGTCACACTTACGCCGTCGTCGAGATGGTCCACCCCTCGTCGGTGCGCTCAACGAGGGTGCGCTCGCGGAGGACCGCCAACGACTGGCGGACGATTTCCTCGGGCGCCTCCACGGCCGCCGCGATCTCCCGTTCGGTGTCGGCGCCGCCGGCCATCGCCGCGAGTATCTCCGCGTAGAGGCGGCCGTCATCCTCGCCGACCGCGTCGCTGAGGTCGTCCTGCACGTCCTCGATACGCCCCTGTACCCAGCGCTGGGCCAGAGAGAGTTCGCGTTCGAGTTCGCGCAGGCGGTCCAAGTCGCCCGCGAGGTCCGCCACGTCACCCTCGGGTTCGGGCTCGAAACTGATCGAAAGGTGGTGACACCGGCCCAAATCGAGGCTCGCGCTCGCGGGGTAGGCGGACTTCATCCCGAAGCTGTAGGGCGAAACGCTCACTTCCAGCCTGAGGTTCCGCGAGATGTGGAAGTACTTCCGGCGCTGGTCGTCCGTGTGGCTCTCGACCAGACCGGCCTCCTCGAGTTTCCGGAGGTGGTCGATAACCGCTTTGGGACTCACGCCGATGTGGTCGCTGATTTCGGTGACGTAGCAGGGTTTCCGGGAGAGGAGTTGGAGGATTCGCCGCCGGTTCTCGTTTCCCAGCAGGTCCAGTAGTGCCCCGGAGTCCATCGTTACCTGAGGTAAGCCACCGGAAGGGAAAAGGGTGACTCACGGAACGGGGAGAAGACTTATACTCTGGTATGCCTGTTATTGACACACATGTTCGAACCGTTCTCGCGTGGCTACTACCTCGGTCGGCTCTACGTCGAGCCCTCCGGGGACGACCGCGCGACGATGCACGCCCGGACCCACGAACGGGTCGGGGAGGAGGTGTACGGCGGCGAAAGCGACGTGCTCGTGATGAAACTCGACGGCTATCACCTCGCCGTCGAGGGCGAGGAGGGCGTCCCCGAGGGGACCCTCGCTGTGCCCGACGACGTGCTCGAGGACACCAGCGTCCGGAACCCCCCCACCCTACAGGAAGTCCTGCTGGCGAAGGCGGACCGCGCGGCCCAACTCCTGG
>JBEQBK010000162.1:0-4615 GCA_041639855.1 Halobacteriaceae archaeon
GCCGTCGACGTTCTTCGCGTCCTCGATGTGTACGCCTTCCCGTTCGCTCCGGAAGACGACCGCGGCGTTCCGCGAACTCTCGTCGTAGGTTTTCTCGTCGTCGAAGGGGAACGGGGGAAGAACGACCCGCACGCCGACTTGGTAGCCGCTGTGCACGTCCAGTTCGGGGTCGTTCCCGTGGGCGAGGTCGTCGAAGAACTCGCCGGTGGGGGATTCGAACGACTCCTCCTGCAACGCGATAGTCGGGTAGCCGAAGCGCGGCGTGAACTCCAGGGGGTAGATGCCGTTCTCGTTGACGATGCAGTTGATGTCGATGCTCCCGACGTACCCCTGCTCGGCGAGCCACCCCTCCAGCTTGCCCAGCGTCTCCGCGAAGAGTTTGTTCCGCCCGCCCCAGAACATCGACGTGCCCATCTCGCCGGTCGAGGGGCCGATGTTCCCCGGGAAGAGCTTCTTGTGCTCGAAGTTGAAGTTGACCCGGTCGACGAACCCGTCGCCGTCGAAGAAGCCACAGACCGCGATCTCGACGCCCTCAACCTTCCGCTGGAGCTGGAAGCCCTTCATCCGGTGGCCCCACGCCTTCTCGTAGGCCCGAAGCACGTCTATCACGTCGCTGCCGTCGTCCTCATCGCCGACGTAAAGGAGCCGTTTGACGTTCTGTACCTCCCCGAGCGGCTTGATGACGTAGGGGTTCGGGTTCTCCCGGACGTGTTTGATGCCGGCGTCGAAGTCCCCGAAGACGTGGTGCTCGACCGTGTTGACGCCGTGTTCTTCGAGGATTTCCATCGCGTAGCCGCGGTCCTCTTCGAGTTGGTCGGTGTTCGGCGTGCCGCCGACGACGGCTTTCCCTCGCTCCCGGAGGTCCTCTGCGAGCTCGCCGGTGCCGATTTCGGTCCCGCCGTCGGGACCCGGAACCCAGATATCGTCGAAGATGACGACGTCTGCCCACTCCACGTCCGCCTCCCAGTTCTCGGTCTTCGGGACGAAGCCGTCGCCGATTTCGGCGTCCGATTCGGCTTCGATGTAGTATTTCACGTCGTGACCCTCCCGGTGGACCTGCCACGCGAGGTCCGTGATGAGCGCGGCGTCCGCGGAGACGAAGAGGAAGTTCGACATACCCGAGCCACTCCGCCCGCGGGGTTAAAGGCGCCGGCAGACGCTACCCTCCTCGCTCGGCTTTCCGGCGCAGGCGCTCGACCCGTTCCTCGGTGTCGGGGTGGGTGTCGAAGAGGCGCGCTAGCGTCGATTCGTCGCCCCCGCGGGTGTACAGCGGCGAGAGCGTCTCCCACGGCCCCTGGGAGCGGCGCTCGATTTTCTGCAGCGCGGACGCCAGCGCGAGCGGGTTCTCGGTCGCTTCCACCGCCCGGGCGTCGGCCGCGAACTCCCGGCGCCGCGAGCGCGCCCGGAGCAGGAGGGTGCCGGCGACCATCACGACGGAGATCGCCCCCCAGACGCCGGCGAGCGCGCGTCCCGCGAGCGTCCGGTCGGGTGGCGTGTCGGTCAAGAGCGCCGTCGCGAGCGCCGTGCCCTTCAACGCGAGCGTCACGGGGAGCGCCAGCAGCGCCCCGACGCCGACGACGGTGCCGAGGACGCCCTGCGCGACGACCTGCACGGTCCCCTCGTGGCCGCGCAGGTGTGCAAGCTCGTGGGCCAACACGCCGAGGAGCTCCTCGCGCTCCAGGAAGTCGAACAGCGAGGTGTCGATGACGACGACCCCGTTCCCACCGGCGAGTGCGAAGGCGTTGGGCGTCCGCAGGCGCGTCACCGCCAGCGTCGGCGTCGTCGTCCCCAGCCGGTCGGCCAGGGTCTCCACGCGCTCGTAGAGCCCCGGCGCACGCGCCCGGTCCAGTTCGCGGGCGTCGACGGCCGACAACAGCTGTGCGACGCCGGCACGGTGGCTCAGATAGCCGAAGACGAGGGTGAAGACCAGCGCGCCGAGGGCCAACGCGGGCGTGTCGGGGCGGAGCGCCCACAGCGCGGTCAGCCCCCGGTAGACGAGGGCCGACGCGCCCAGATAGCCGACGAACAACAGGAAAGCCAGCAGACCGAGCGCGACGCGGGACGGGTTCCGTCCGCTCATAGGTCCCCCTACGGGGGAGTGGCGGAAACACGTACCGGGCGCGTCGGGACCCGCGGGTTTTTGGCCGCCTCGCCCCCACTCCCGGTATGCGCGTGCTCGTGGTTGGGGCCGAGCGGGTGGACGCGGGCAAGACCACCTTCTCGACCGGCCTCCTCGAACGGCTGGGAGGCGTCGGGTTCAAACCCCGCGCCGGCAACGACTACTGGTTCGACCACGACGACTACCGGGAATCAGTGGGCAAGGGGCGCCTCTACGGCAAGGACGCCAAGCGTCTCGCCGCGGCGAGCGCCCCCGAAGTCGAACCGGAGACCATCAACCCCGTCCATCGCCTCTGGCGCCCCGCCCCCGACGGGGACGCCGGAATGGTCGGGCGCTCGGGGCGGCGCTTCGTCCTCGACCGGGTGGGCGATTCCTTCGTGGTGAACGCGAACGCCGACGTGCCTGCGAGCGCCAGAGAAGCGCTCCCTCTCGACGACGCGGTTCGGGTCGAGACCCTCGAAGAGCTCAACGAACAGATGTGGTCGCGCCACCGCCCGGCGCTGAACGCGTTGGACGACGACATCGCGGAACGAGACCCCGTCGTGGTCGAGTCCTACGGCGACACGGCCCGGCCCTTGGAGGCGTTCGAGGCCGACGTCGTCGCGGCCGTCGAACCCGCGCGGGCGAGGGTGTACGACGGCGAGCGATACGACCGCGCCTGCGAGGCCGTGGGCGGCTCCGTGCGGGGACAACTCGAAGAGAAGGTGGGCAACGCACTCGACTACCTCGACCCGCTGGCGACCGTCGAGCTCCCGGCGCTCGGGTCGGGCGCCAGAAACGACCCCAAGGCGGTCGCCGGTGCGTATCAGGACGCGTACGACGCCGTCGCCGCGGCCGCCAAGCGGTAGCTACTCGTAGTTCGTCTCGTCCGTCTCGTCCGTCTCGTCCGTCGCGTCGTCCTCTAGTTCGTCAGGGTCGATGCCCCACTCCTCCATCGCCTCGCGCTGGGCGCTCTTTTCCTCTTCTGTGGTGTCCACGTCGATACCCAGTTCTTCCAGCGTGTCCGCGTCGGCGTTCTTTAACTCCTCGGCGTCGACGTCGGCCTTCTCCGTGTCGACGACGCTCATCTCGCCGTGGGTCGCCCCCGTCGACTCGACGTCCTCCTGGACCAGTTCGTCGAACTCGGGGGCGTTCTCGCCGATGGATTCCAGCTCTTCTACTTTGGCGGCGAGGACGGCGGCGACCTCGTCGCCCGGGAGATACGCGTTGCGCACGAGCGCGTCGAGTTCCTCGCGCAGCGACTGGCTGTCCTCGATGCGGTGGTCGCCGCCGAGTCCCGCGACGAGGGTGTCCAGCTCCTCCGCGATGGCGTGTTCGGGGTGGCCGGCCTGTTTGGCGGCTTCGACCGTCGTCTCGATGTCGCCGATGTACGTTTCGAGCTCCGTCTCGGGGCCGTCGCTCATGGCTTCCCTTTCGCCCGGCCGCCCAAATCGTTCACGCCTCCTCGATAGCGTGTTCGCTCACGGAGATGCCCTTCGCGGCGAGGTGGGTCACCTGCCGGCGGGCGAACTCCTCCTCTCTGGTCCCTCGGGTCGCGAGCACGAACAGCCGGGCGTTCCCGCCGGGTCGCATCGTCCGGCCCGCGCGCTGGGCGCCCTGCCGGCGCGACCCACCCAACCCGGAGGCGATGATGGCCACCTCGGCGTCGGGCAGGTCGATGCCCTCGTCGCCGACCCGGGAGACCACAAGCGTCTCCAACTCGCCCATCCGGAAGTCCTCGAAGTGGCGGGCGCGCTCGGCGTGGGGCATCTCGCCGCTGATGAAGGGCGTGCCCAGCTTCTCGGAGAGCCGCTCGCCCTGTTCGAGATACTCCACGAACACGAGGGTCTTCCCCTCCTCTTCGTCGAGGAGGCGCTCGATTTCGCCGTCCTTCGCGGGGTTGGTCGCCGCGAGCTGGCGCTTCTCGATGCCGACCGCCGCGGCGTACTCCTCGGTCTCCACTCTCTCGTCCCACGGGACGAAACGCAACTCGACCTCGGGCTGTTCGACGTAGCCCGCCTCGAAGAGCGCGTCCCAGTCGGTGCCGATGGGCGGGCCGATGAGCGAGTAAATCTCCTTCTCGTTGCCGTCCTCTCTCACTGGTGTGGCGGTGAGCCCGAGGCGGTGTTTGCCCTGAATCGAGGCGGTTCGTTTGTGAACCGGGGCTGGAATGTGCTGAGCCTCGTCGTACACCACCAGCCCCCAGCGCCGGTCGTCGAAGAGGTGGCGGTGGCGGTCCATGCCGACCGTTTGGTAGGTTCCGATGGTGACGGGTCGCACGTCCTTCTCCCCGCCGTGATAGAGGCCGATCTGGTCCTCGCTCAGCGTGGTCTGGGCGAGCAACTCCTCTTTCCACTGGCTCGCCAGCTCCCGGCCGGGCACCAGAATCAGCGTCTCGCCGCCGATATCCGTGATGGCACCCATCGCGGCCACCGTTTTGCCGCTCCCGGGAGGGCCGACCATCACGCCGGCGCCCTGTTCGCGGAAGCGCTCGACCCAGCGTTCTTGATAGTCGCG
>JBEQBK010000163.1:0-4542 GCA_041639855.1 Halobacteriaceae archaeon
CGGTCCCCGACGGGGGTTCGGACGTGCGGGTCATCGCGGAGCGCCCCATCGACATCGAGGGCGCCGAGGTCCACGTCGTGCCGGAGACGTTCGACTGCGCGGCGACGAACAAGGGCCGCGCCGTCGAGTGGGCGCGCCGGAACGTCCCTTGCGAGAAGGAGTACACCCTCTACCTCGACGAGGACACGCTGATGGTTGGCTTTGAGGGGCTCCCCGACGCGGACTTCGTCCAGTTCTCGGAGAAGCCCATCTACACCGGCTCGAAGCTGACCTACCTCTGTGAGGTGTTCCGGGTGGGCTACCAGTTCGAACAGTACGGCTTCCACCGGCTCTCCCACCCCCTCTACGCGTGGGGCGGGGGTTTCGCCGTTCGCCACGAACTGGAGAACGACCTCACCTGGGACGTCCCCACTATCACGGAGGACACGAACCTCATCTGGCGCGCGGCCGAACACACCGACCTCGACTTCCGACTCGTGGACGCCCGCTTCCGGAACCAGGCGCCACCCTCCCTGAAGGCGATGCTGAAACAGCGCCGGCGCTGGATGTCCGGGACGCTCAGGGACACCGACCTGCTCCCCCCGCGCTACCGGCCGCTGGCGTACACCCGGGTCGTCGCGTGGGCGTTCTCGCCGCTCGTCCCCCTGCTCGTCGTCGGCGCCTATCTCCTCCCCGGGTCGGCGCCGTCGCTCGAACTCTACGGCGCGATTTCGACGGCGCTGCTGGGCATCCTCTTCGTTTACACGCTCTGCGGGCTGGTCGCCTACCGGAAACACCCGGTGCTCTGGCCGCTCTTCTTGCTCCTGACGCCGCTCGCGGTCGTGCTCCACGCGGCCGGCGCGATGTGGGGCACCGTCAGCCCCGTCGAGGGGTTCGAGGTCACGGAGAAGGTGGCGCCCGAGACCGTCGAGGCCGTCAACGAGCATCTGGAGGAGGGCGACCTCGCCGCCCACGACGGGAGCGGGCGGCTGGTCCGCGACGCGGAGGGCGAGTTCGACTGGGGCGTCTTCGACGACTGACTCCTGCGTGGGTCGTTGACGACACGTCCGGCGGACCGCACCCAGCGCTCGCCGCTGGTCCGCGGAGCCGTTCCATACGCGGCCGACGGCCCGCTGGAAAAAACTACCTAGATTGATATATGTGAGTTCTGTGTCTTTCGACGGGGGCCGACGGAGGGGAGAGACCGCGCGCACGGTGTGAAACGGACCATCGAGGTCGTTCGGTGGCGACGCGGCCGAGCCGTTCGGCGGTCCGGTCGTTTCGCCGGACCTTCCTGTCGAAGCATGTGTTACTTTTATATAGTATGTGAATAGACGTTCCGCTGATACAAGCAGTATGGCGGGGGGACTACATGGGGCGGCCCGTTCGGGCGACGGGCTGCCGAACGGGCGTCGGACAGCGGGGGAACCGAACCGCACGAACCGGGGGGCGCCGTGACGCCCGACGCGCGAGCGCTCGCGGGGACGGCAGCGACGCTTCTCCTCGTGGTGGCGATGGTCACGTCGCCGGTCGTCGGCGTCGTGGACATCGCGGCGACGAACGGAACGGCCGGGAACGAAACGGTCGGAACGGCGAATGCGACGGTCGGGAACGCCACGGCGAACGGGACACCCACGGACGGAAACGAAACGACGGCCACCGACGGGAACGCCACGGCAACGAACGCCTCGGTCGCGACGACCGGTCCGAACTCGACGGCCGACACGAGCGCGGACGCGAACTCGACGGCTGGGACCGGATTCAGCATCGAGCGGGTATCTCCCGACTCGGTCGCGACGGCCGGAGACGCACCCGCGGACGACGCCCGGGAGCACAGCGTGTTGCGCTCGCTCGACACCGGGACGACCTACGGCGTCGACGAGGACGCCCGCCTGAGCGAGGCGGACGTCCCCGACGGCGAGTACCTTCACGTGACCTACCGGCGCGGCGAGGTCGTTGAGCGGGAGCGGGTGACAATCGGCGGCACGCAGCGCCTTGGGACGATGTCGACTTCGACGGAGTCCGGACCTGCGTACGCGGAAGTGCTCGTTCCCCGTGAGTACGACACGACGTACGCCCGCTCCGAGACCGCACAGATATGGGTGAACGCCCGAGATGGCGACCCGTCCGCAGGGGCCTCCGAGCCCTTGAACACGATGGTCACGGTCAACGTGTCCCGACCCGACGGGGTGGTCGACTCCTTCGAAGTCAACACGAGCGAGAACGGCGTCGGCCTCGTCGAGTACGACCTCGATGGCAAGCCGACCGGCGCCTACCGTGTCGCCCCCGATGCCGGATCGTACCGGTCCTCGCGATTCTACGTCGGCAACCAGACTCGTCTCTTCCCGGACATAGGGTCGCTCACACAGGTCGGCGAGCAAACCCAATACGGGGGTATCGTGACGAGCGGCCACGAACCGGTTTCCGGCGCACAAGCGCAGGTCCTGAGACTTCAGCCGAACGGCACGGTGGGGCCTGTCTACCTCCCGGCCGACGCCGACGGGGTGTTCTCGGGCACCTTCACGCCGCAGCTGTCCGGGGCGTACGAACTTGAGACGATGGGTTCGGCTCGGAACGACAACACCAGATTCGCCGTTGGCGAGTGGGTCGCCCGTCTCAGCGTCAACGGCTGGAGATTTGGTTCGCGGGGTGCTCCCGGCGACGAGGTCGCGATTACGGGAACGGTTCGGCGTGACGGCGCCCCGTACACGAACGCCTCGGTGGTCGTGCAGATTGGCGAGATAACCTCCGTAACGGTCCAAAACATCACGGTCACGACAAACGAACGCGGCCAGTTCCATACGACGTGGACCGTCCCTGAAACGGCGACAGAGTCATCGTACTTCGACGTTCGGCTCTACCGACAGGGCGGGGAACGAATTCGGACCAACGACCCCTATCTCAACGTAGACGAGTTCAAAAGCGGGGACACGGCCAGCCCCTCCCTGGAGATCATCTCTGACGCCAGCCGTGAGGTGGGTGGTGTTTCCACCGACGCCGTCGCACCCGGCGGCGCCCGAGAGGTTCTGGTCCGATTCACCGACGCGGCGGGCGGCCCCGTGGCGAACGAGACGGTGCGCTTCGTCGCCAGCTTCAGCAGGGGGTCGTTCCGCCTCGACACGAACACGGTGACGACGGACGAGAACGGCGAGGCCGCGGTCACCTTCCCGGTTCCGGAGCTCGCCCCGACGGATGTCGAACTCGAAATCACGGCGTCAGCGACGCACAACGGGACGACCCTGCGGGAAACTGTCTCCACGCCGGTCCGTCAGTACGCCTGGGAGAGTCGGTTCGACGACGGTGTACACTTGACATCCCCTGGTGAGCGCATCCGCTACACCGTTACGGGAGTCAACCTCACGACTGGCGAACCGGCGGTCGACGTGCCCGTTGCTACTTCCTTTGAGACGGACGACACCTTCCGGGCAGGTGCCGTCGACGTGAGCGCACAACGTACGAACGCCAGCGGCGGCGCTACGTTCGAGGTCCAGACGCCCACGCTGTCGAACTCCTACCAGCTCGCGGCACAGGGTGTCGCCCCGGGAATCCCCGATACGTTATACAGCGTACCGGTTTCCCCCTACGACGTCCGGCTCAACGGCCTCACCGAGTTCGAGACGATGGCCTCGCCGGGCGAGACGCTGACGTTCAACTACACCACGACGAGCGATACGCCCACGAAGGCCACGGTAACTGTCGCGACTCCGTCTCCGATTGCCTCTGATCGTGTCCTCTACTCCGACGTCGTCGCCGCCGGTGAGAACGTCTCCGTCACCGTCCCCGACGGTGCGGTCGACGACACGAGATACGACGTGCAGATAGCCGTCGTCAACGAAACCGGAACGGCGGCCAACCGACATTTCTACGGCGCGCTCACAATCAATTCCACCGTCGAATCGCCCGACGTGAGCGAGACACTTCTCGTCGGTGCCGGAGACGACGCCGATTACGCCACCATCCAAGCGGCCGTCGACAACGCCTCCGCGGGCGATACCGTGCGGGTCGCTGCCGGCACGTACCGCGAGCAGGTCACCGTGGACGAGGCTGTCGACATCGTCGCGGACGGGGACGTGACGCTGAACGGCTCCGAGTTCACGGACCGCTACGCCGCGGCGTTCTCGCTGCGCGCGCCGGCGACGGTCCGCGGGTTCACCATAACGGACTACCCGCAGGGCATCACCGCCTCGGAGTACGACGACGACTGGACGGTCCGGAACCTTACCCTCCGAGACAACGGCGAGGGTATCCGGGCGCCCTACTCTCGGGGCAACTGGACCGTCCTCGACTCGGCGTTCCGCTCGAACGGGCTGGGAATCAACGCCTACGTCGCCGAGGGCGACTGGACGGTGCGAAACACGACGATAACCGGGAGCGCCGGACAGGACGGCTACAGTCCCTACGACGCGATGAACGGCACCGGCATCTACGCCGCGGATACCTCGGGCGCGTGGACCGTCCGCGAGTCCGCCTTCGTCAACAACGCCCGCGTCGCGCTCAACGCGACCGGCGCGAGCCCCCGCGGCGACGCGCGGCGCAACTGGTGGGGTGGGTTCACCCCCGGAG
>JBEQBK010000164.1:0-4533 GCA_041639855.1 Halobacteriaceae archaeon
GGTCGATGGTGAGCGGCGGCATCGGCTCCTCGGGACACATCCCGGTGACGACGGCGACGTCGGCCTCCGGCCGCACGAGGGGGCCGCCCTCGCTGAGGTTGTAGGCCGTGCTCCCGGTCGGCGTCGCGACGAGGACGCCGTCGGCGTGCGTCGCGGTGTACAGCGAATCGTCGACCCGGACCTCGAGGTTGACACCTTGTCCGTGGCCCCGCTGGGGGCCCTGCACGACGACCTCGTTGAGCGCGGGCGGGAGGGACCACCCCTCGCCCGACGCGGAGAGGCGAGGAATCGGCCGGGAGCGGACGCTCCCCTCCTCGTGGAACGTCTCGACCTCCTCGCGGACCGCGTCGACGGCTTCGCCGGGCGAGACGGCGTTCAGAAAGCCGACCTCGCCGAGATTCACGCCGAGCACCGGCGTCGTGCCCGCGTTACGCGCGGCGAAGAGGAACATTCCGTCGCCGCCGATGCTCACCACGAGGTCGGCGTCGGAGAACGCCTCGACCGGCGTCGCCTCGCGGCCGATGGTTTCGGCCGTCGACGGGTCGAAATCGACCGCGACGCCCTCGCCGTCGAGCAGCTCACCGATGTCAGCCGCGAGATACGCAGCGCGGTCGTTCTGGCGCTGGGCGACGATTCCGACGCGCATACCCACGCCTCGGGCGGCCCCGACTAAAAGGTCCCCGTCGCGGGTCCGTCCCGTCGGGGGAAACTACTTTGCGCGGCGGGCCCCAGGTTCCGTCGATGAACGGGGCCGTCCGCCGCTCCGGGGTGGTCCGGAATGGCGGATGAGGAGGACGACTGGTTCGAAAGCGCGTTCAAGGGCGAAGAGACCCCCGAGGAGCCAGCCGAAGGCGACGAGCAGAGCGACGACGACGAAGACGAGTCGGCCGGCGACGAGGACGAACCCTTCGAGGGGGACTTCGACGACGAGTTCGAAGCGAGCGGCGGCGGCGAGGACGAGGCGTTCGAAGGCGGAGACGAGGCGTTCGACCCGGACGCCTTCGAGGAATCCGGGAGTGGTGACGGGGGTGATGCGTTCGAGAGCGAGGACGGGGCTGATGCGTTCGAGAGCGAGGGCGGGGACGAGGAGTTCGCCCCGGAGGAGTTCGACGGCGACGCGGGAAACCCGTTCGACGACGAGGGCAGCGGGGACGACCTCTTCGACGACGACTTCTCCGACGCCTTCGCCGGCGCCGACGACGCGATGGGCGGGGGTGGCGGCTTCGGGATGGGCGGTTCCAACGACGGGTTCGAGTCGGAGGACTTCGAATCGGACATCCCGCGCCTCTCCTTAGGTATCGAAGGGCTGGACGACATGATTCAGGGCGGCGTCCCCGAGCGCAGCCTGATGGTCGTGATGGGCTCCGCCGGGACGGGCAAAACGACGTTCGGCTTGCAGTTCATCGGCGAGGCCCTGGAGAAGGGGGAGCGCGCCGCGTTCATAACTTTGGAAGAAAGCCACGAGCGCATCGTCAGCACGGCCCAGGAGAAAGGCTGGGACTTCGAGCAACACATCGAGGACGGCGACCTGGCCATCGTGGACTTGGACCCCGTCGAGATGGCGAACTCGCTGGCCTCCATCCGCAACGAGCTCCCCGGGCTCGTCGACGAGTTCGGCGCTTCGCGCCTCGTTCTCGACTCGGTCTCGTTGCTGGAGTTGATGTACGACGACCAAGCCACCCGGCGCACCGAAGTGTATCAGTTCACCAAGGCGCTCAAGGAAGCCGGCGTGACGACGATGGTCACGAGCGAGGCGTCCAGCGACGACCCCTTCACCTCCCGGTACGGCATCATCGAGTACCTCACCGACGCGGTGTTCGTTCTCAGATACATCCGCGGGGAGGACTTCCGGGAGACGCGGCTGGCCGTGGAAATCCAGAAGATTCGGGACGCGAACCACTCCCGCGAGACGAAGCCCTACGAAATCACGAACACCGGTATTTCGGTGTACCGGCAGGCGAACATCTTCTAGAGCACGTTTTTGTCGAGAGGTTCGCCCCTGGCGAACCCGAGCGGGAAAAACCTGCACTAAAAAGACGCCCTGCTCGCCGGAGGCGAGCAGTAGAGCGACGGTGTGCCAACTGCACGGCACTGCACGGCACCGCACCGCTACCTCCCGTTCCGCCTACCTCTCCTCGCCCGTCTCCACGTCGATACGCGTCACGTCCTCGTCGTCGTAGTCGCGGCGCCCGGGGAGTTTCGAGCGCACCTCGTCGGCGAAGGACTCGACCTGATTGCGGAACGTCTTGAGCTCGTCCTCGAAGGCCTCGACCTCGCGCTCGACGTAGTGGACGCGCTCGACGGGGATACGCCGGACCGTGTCGGTGTCGCCGTCGTCGTTCGTCTTGATTAGCCAGTGGTCCTGGAAGTACGCGATGTGTTCGTTTTCGACGGTCCGCTCGACGGTCCCCTCTTCGGGGTGGTCGTAGACGATGCTCGCGGTGCCGGTGTCCTCGTCCATGGGGTCAGAAAGGAAGGCCGGACGGATAGGTGCTACGTCCTATCGGACAACCGTCACGGGGACCGGCGAGCGCCGAACGACGGTCTCGGCGACGCTGCCCAGCAGGATGCGCGAGACGCCCGAGCGGCCGTGGCTGCCCATCACGATTTGGTCGAAGCCCTCCTCCTCGGCGTAGTCCACGATGGTCCGCGCGGGGCGGCCGACCTCGACGGTCGTCTCGACCTCGTGGTCCGTGCGCCCGCGGGCCTCCTCGAAGAGCTCCTCGGCGTTCTCCTTTGCCTGCTCGAACCACTCCTCGGCGTAGCCGACCGCGGTGGCCTCGGAGCTGTAGCCGGCCTCGATGGGGTCGACGATGTTGATGAGGGTAATCGTGGCCTCCGGGAACTCAGAGAGGGCGTGTTCGAAGGCGGTCCACGACTGCTCGGAGCCGTCGAGAGGGACGAGTACGTTGTCTGCCATACGCGGAGTCAGAGTGGGAGGGCGCAAAAAGGTGATGGGCGGCCTATCTGCCGTGTCGCGTCAGGCACGTCGGCAGGCCCGTTATCTCGACGGGCTCGGAGTTGTCCGGCGAGTAGACGACCATCTGGCCCTTCTCCATGTAGGGCACCTTCCCCTCCAGATTGGCGGGGATGTTGACCGAGGAGATGGCGTCCTCGTCGCCGAGATTGAGAACGACGGTCGTGTTTACCTGCTTGAAGACGGGGTCCGCGACGTCCTGTGGGTCCTGAGTGACCAAGAAGAGCCCCAGGCGTTCTTTGCGCCCCTGTTTGGCGGCCTCGGTGAACTTCCCCACGACTTGGCGGGCTTGCACCGTGTCCGCATCCGAGAGGAAGTTGTGCGCCTCGTCCATCCCGAGGAGGAGGGGCGTCTCCTTGATGCGCTCGTGGCGGGGGTCGTTCGAGAGCTTCTCGTCCACCAACAGGGAGGAGAGCGCCAACACGACGGTCTCAGTGGCCCGGGAGTCGTTGATGTGGTACGTGGGAACGACCGAGAGCCGCCCCGGCTTGACAAACTCCCGCACGATGTCCGTGATGGGCGGGGCACTACCATCAAAGACGCCGTTCGGCATCCCGAGCACCCGGCGTTTCACGGCGTCGAACGTCGATTCGTGGACCCGCCCCGACTCGTCGAGCTCCTCCTTGAGCGCGGGGTCATCGAGGAAGGCACAGAACTCCCGGTACGTACCCCCGGGGTTGGCGTCGAAGAAGCGTCGAATCAGACGCTGGAGCGCGGGGTACTGGTTGTCGTTCAGGCCCGCCGAGGCCGCGAGCCACGGCCGCGAGCGGGCCATCGAGAAGGGAACGGTGAACTCGACTTGCTCGGCGCCGTGGTGGCTCGCCGCGTACGTCGAATCGCCCACCGAGGGGACGAAGGCGACGGTGTCGTCATGGCCGCCGTAGGCCACCCCTTGGCGCTCCCAGTCGCGCTCGTCCTCGGTCGTCGCGTCGGGGTTGTCGTCATGCATCTGGGCGTACTCGTCCTGGGGGTCGAACTGGACGACGGCCATCCGGGGCTCCCGGTCGGCGCCGGTGTCGACGGGGTAGGTTCTGTCCGCGGCGAGATACTGGCGGAGGACGTTCTTCGTCGTGTGCGTCTTCCCGGAGCCGGTGCCCCCCGCTACGAGCGTGTGCCGGAAGACGAGCGGGTCGCCCGACTCGTAGTCGTCTTTCACCCGGTAGTCGATGGTCGGAGGCGTCGCGGCGGTCCGCACCTTCTCGCCGTTCACCGAGAGGTGACCCAGAAAGACCCCTTCCTCGGGAATGTCCAACCCCGCTTTCAGCTCGCCCGTGTCGTCGGCCTTCCCGACGACGGTTTCGGGTTTGGGGACCCGGTCCGCCATCCGCCGGCGGAGTTCGCCGCCCTCCTCGTAGAGCACCGCGAGGGGTTCGAGGTCCGCGATGAACTTGTAGTCCTGTTCGTCGACGCCCGCCGCGTTCGCGCCGGTCGCACCGCTGTCGACGCCCGCCGCGTTCCCGCCGGGTGCACTCCCGTCGATTCCTGCCGCGCCTGCGCCGGACTGCATTGCCCGCCGAGCGTGAATCTCGGTCGCGTCGTCGCTCTTGAACGCCTGC
>JBEQBK010000165.1:0-4469 GCA_041639855.1 Halobacteriaceae archaeon
GTCCCACCTCGACTCGACGTTCATCTTTCACGGTCCGTTCTCCGCCTTCGAGAACGACGCGATTACGCCCATCGACCCGAACTCGCTGGCCGACGACACGGAGCTCGCGCTCCGCATCCGGCGCTCAGGCGCGGGGCGGGTGCTCTTCGACCCGGACATCCGGTACAAGGAGGCCTCACACTCGGACTTCGTGAAGCGGCGCAAGCAGAAAGACAGGAGAGGGATGGGACTGATTCGCCTTCTCGCGCAGCACCGCGACGCGCTGGGCGAGCACGGGAACTACGGGACGGTCGTCCTCCCGTTCAACTGGTGGTTCATGGTCGTCTCGCCCGTCCTCGTCGGGCTCGACGTGCTGGCCGTGTCGGCCGCGGCCGTCTCGCTGGCGGGGGCGCCCGGCTTGCTCGCGCCCGCCGCGCTGCTGGCTTTTGTGGGACTCGGGTCGAAGGACCTGCTCGGGCCGGCGCAGGCGCTGTACGCGCTCTTCGACACGCAGGTCTCCCTGCTGCGCGCGGGAGTCGACCTGCTGCGCGGGAAAGGCGACGGGACGTGGGAGGTCGACCAAGAACTGCGGGAGGCGTATGAGTGAGTTCGCCGTCGTCCACGACGGGTTCGCCGACACGCCGGGCGGCGCGGCGAAGGTGGCGGCGGCGCTCGCGGACGCGCTGGACGCCGACCTCTACGCCGGGCGCGCCGGGGACCCGGAGTGGTACCGGGAGCGTGTGCCGGGTGAGGTGACCCTCTACGCCGAGCGAGCGAACGACCTGCCGACCGTCCTGCGCGACGCGATGGTCGCCTACGAGTCCGGGCGGCTCCACCTCCCCGCGTACGACGCCGTCGTGACGACGGGCGTACCCGCGAAGTTCTACCAGCCCGAGTCGCGCCAGCTCCATCACCACTACACCCACCACCCGCCGCTTCGCTACACGGAGTGGCTCGGCCGGGAGAAGCTCACGGGGCTCGGGAACTTCAAGTACGTCATCCGGAAGGGCGCGATGTACGCCGACTGGCTGGAGATGCAACGGGTACAGGAGATTCTCGCGAACAGCCAGACAACCAAGGAGCGGGTCGAGCGCCACTACGGGCGGGACGCGACGGTCGTTAACCCGCCCGTGGCGTACGACGACCAGGCTGTGCTCGACACCGACGAGCGCGCGGACTACTTCCTCTGTGCGGGACGACTGGGCGAGCGCAAGCGCCTGGACACCCTCGTTCGCGCGTTCGCGGCGACGGAGGAGCGCCTCGTGCTCTGTGGGGACGGGCCGCTCCGGGAGGAGCTGGCGGAGCTCGTCGCGCGGACGGGCGCGAACGTCGCGTTCCGGGGGTTCGTTCCCGAGGACGAGTTGGTCGACGCGATGCGCGAGGCGAAGGCGGGGGTCTATATCCCCGCGGAGGAGGACTTCGGGATGGCCATCGCGGAGTCGCTGTGCTACGGCACGCCGCTGGTCGTCGCGGACGAACCGAACCCGAAGCACATGGTTTCCGAGGCCGACGGCGTCCGGGTCGAGCCGACGGTCGAGGCCGTCGCCGCGGCCGTCCGTGGGTTCGACGCCGCGGCCTACGACCCCGCGGATATCGCCGAACGCGCCCGCGAGCGCTACGGTGCGGAGCGTTTCGCCGCGGCCGTTCGAGCGGCGCTGACGTAGCCCTATCACAAGGCTTATCCTCGTTTTGGCGGACTTCCCGGTAATGAGTGACGAGAACGACGGTGGCGAGGGTTCCTCCGCCCTCGACACCCTCAAAGCATACTATCAGGTACCCGCCCTGGCAGCAGTGCTGGCGTTCATGTTCTGGGTTCGGACGCTTTCCGTGGGGCGGTTCATCCGCGACGGGAAGATATACCTCGCCGGCAACGACGCATGGTACCATCTCCGGCAGGTAACGTACACCGTCGAACACTTCCCGCAGGTGATGCCCTTCGACCCGTGGACCGGCTTCTCCACGGGAACGGCTCCCGGACAGTTCGGGACGCTCTTCGACCAGATTATCGCCGCCGGTGCCCTCCTCCTCGGGCTGGGCGACCCCTCACAGACGACCATCGCGACGGCGACGCTCTACGCCCCGGCCGTCTTCGGGACGCTCGTGGCGGTTCCGGTCTACTTCATGGGCAAGCGCCTCTACGGGCGGCACGCTGGTGTCTTCTCCGCCGTCACTCTGGCGCTCCTCCCCGGGACGTTCCTCTCGCGGGGCCTCGCGGCGGCGGCCGACCACAACATCGCGGAGCCGTTCTTCCAAGGATTCGCGGTTCTCGGGATGATGGTCGCGCTGTCCGTCGCGGCCCGCGAGCGCCCCGCCTGGGAGCAGTTCGTCGCCCGTGATTGGACCAGCCTGCGCGAGGTGCTCGGCTGGAGCGCCCTCTCGGGCGTGGCGACCGCGCTCTACCTCTGGACGTGGCCCCCCGGCGTGCTCATCGTCGGCGTCTTCGGGGTCTTCCTCGCCATCCTGCTCTGTGTCCAGTACGGGCGCGGCGAGAGCCCCGAACACGTCGCCATCGTCGGGGCAGTCTCGCTCGGCGTGACAACGCTACTCTCCTTCGTTCCGTTCTCCACCGTGGCGTTCAACCCCGTCCAGCCCTCGCTGGTCCAGCCGGCGCTCGCCGGCTTCGTCGCGGTCGGCTGTGCGTTCATGGCGTGGCTCGCCCGCGAGTGGGACGCCCGCGAGCTGGACCGTTCGCTCTACCCCCTTACCGTGGCGGCCATCATCGCGGTCGGCGCGGGCGTCGTCGCCGTCGTTCTCCCCGACGTGTTCTCGACCATCACCGGCAACCTCCAGCGCTTCCTCGGCCTGGGCGTGTCCGGTCGGACCGCGACCATCGGCGAGGCACAGCCGATGGATATCGCGTTCGTTCCCCTCTTCCGACAGTATGCGCTGGCCTTCTTCGTCGCCACCGCGGCGGCCGGCCTCGCCCTCGTGCGATTCGCGATGAAGCGCGCGAGCGCCGAGGAACTCCTCCTCGTCGTCTGGTTCGTCTTCATGGCGGCCGCCGCCTTCACCCAGAACCGCTTCAACTACTACCTGGCCGTGCCGGTAGTCGTCCTCTCGGGGTACGCCTTCGGCTGGGCTCTCGACCTCGACTTCCTGGGCAAGGTCTCGACGCCCGACGATCTGACGGCGACCCACGTCATGGTCGGGCTCTCCGTGTTCGCCCTCGTGCTCGCGCCGATGCTCGCGCCGGTGGCGATCGGCAACACGACAAAGCCGACCGCCATCGGCGTCGGCAGCAGCGACGGTCCGCGGGGTGTGGTCGGCTGGGACGGCACCCTCGAATGGATGCAAGAGGAGACGCCCGACGTGGGCAACTACGGCGGCGCCGGCAACGCCGACCAGCTGGACTTCTACGGGACCTACGACAGGACCGACGACTTCGACTACCCGGCGGGCGCCTACGGCGTGATGTCCTGGTGGGACTACGGTCACTGGCTGACCGTCATCGGGGAGCGCATCCCGGTGGCGAACCCGTTCCAGCAGAACGCCGACGTGGCCGCGAACTACCTGCTCGCGTCGAACGCCACGCAGGCCGATGACGTCCTCGCGGGCGTCAACGAGAACGACTCCGCCGTCCGATACACGGCGGTCGACTACCAGATGATATCGCCCGGAGTGAAGCTGTTCGCCCCGACGCAGTTCTACAACCGCGGCACCATCTCTGCCGACGACCTGCGCAAACGGGTGTACGTCCCGACCGGCGAAGGCCAGGGCTACCGCCCAACCGAGTCGTTCGTGCGGACCCAGCGCTACTACGACAGCATGATGGTGCGCCTCTATCGCTACCACGGGAGCGCACGGGCCGCTGACACCGGGCAGGGCGTCGTCGTCACGGACTGGGCGCAGTCCGCGGAGAACGCGAACGGCCGGGAAATCGTGCTCGCCGGGAGCACGAACGTCACGCGGACGTTCCCGAACATGACCGCAGCTCAGCAGTTCGTCGAGCAGGACGGCACCGCACAGATCGGCGGCGTCGGAAACTACCCGGCGGAAGACGTGCCCGCGCTGGAGCATTACCGCCTCGTGAAGGCCAGCGACAGGCCCGCACCGCCGCAGCTCGCATCCCGCGAGGGGCTGTTGTCCTCGACACCGAGCCACGTCAAGCTCTTCGAGCGCGTCCCCGGCGCGACGGTGCAGGGCGAAGCCCCCGCGAACACCACCGTCACCGCGCAAGTCGAGATGAACGCGCCGACACACAGCTACCGTACGAGGACCGGTTCCTACGAGACGCGTGGCTCGTTCACCTACACCCAGCGGGCCGAGACCGGCGCTGACGGTGAGTTCACCATGACCCTCCCCTACTCCACGTCCGGCTACGAGGACTGGGGGCCCGAACAGGGGTACACCAACGTGAGCGTGCGCGCCAACGGCACGTACAGCCTCACCACCGGCTACTTCGCCGGCGGCGAGAACGGCACGACGCTCTCCTACGCAACGGCCGACGTGGACGTCTCCGAAGCGAAGGTCATCGGCGAGGACACCGCGCC
>JBEQBK010000166.1:0-4436 GCA_041639855.1 Halobacteriaceae archaeon
GGCGTGTTCGACCAGCTCGGGGCGCTGGAAGAGCGGGTGGTACTCCGTCTGGTGGGCGAACAGCGGCGATTCGAGGACATCGAGGGCCTCGTTCAACTGGTCGACGGTGAAGTTGGAGACGCCGACACGGGTCGTCTTCCCCTCCGAGACGAGGTCGTCGAAGGCGCCCAGCGTCCGTTCGGGGTGGTACGTGTCCACGGGGCGGTGGACGTAGAGCAGGTCGGCGTAGTCGGTGTTCAGGCGCGTCAGACTCTCCGCGGTCGTCTCGTGTACGTCGTCGGGCGCGAGGCTGTCCGCCCACACCTTCGTCGCGAGGAAGACCTCATCCCGGTCGAGGCCCGCCCGCGAGATGCCGTCCCCGACGGCGTTCTCGTTGCGGTATATCTGTGCGGTGTCGAGGTGGCGATAGCCGACGTCGAGGGCCGTCGCTATCGTGTCGGGGTCCCCGATGCCCATCGTCCCGAGGCCGACGGGCGGCAACTCGTCCATACGACCCCGACAACCCCCGGGTCGGTAAACCCCGCGGCCGCCCGCAGGCTTCGCCGCCTTTTAGCCCGCGCCGCCGAAGCGGACTGCATGGGCGAGTACGACATCCCGAAGGGGGTCAGTCGGGAGACCCTCCTCGACATCGTCGCGGGGTGGTACGAGGCGGGCGCGGCGGGGGGGCCTACCAACACGGCCGACGCCGCGGCGGCCTGCGGGCACCCCGACGCCACGGGGCGACAGAGCGCGTTCCTCGAATCGGTCGGCGTACTGGCCGCGCGCGGCCAGGACCACGAGCTCACGGCGCGGGGCGCGGACCTCGCGGCGTCGCTGGCCGACGACGACGAGGCGGCCGCCAGAGCGGCGTTCCGGGAGCTCCTGCTCGGGTGGCCCTTCGCCCGTGCACTCCGGGGCGTCGTCGAGGACGACCCTGTAGAGGAGGACGACCTACTGGAGCACGCGGCGACGATGTCGGCCTCGGATACGGAGAACGACCGGGAGCGCACCGGCCTGCGGACCCTGATGTCGCTGTTCGTGTGGGCTGGCGTGCTCTCGCACACGCCCGAAGGGCGGTACACCGCCGGCGACGCGAGCGGCGGCGACGAGGCGCTGCGCGTGTCCCTGGAGCTCTCTCTGGACGTGAACCCGGAGGACGTGGAGGGGCTGTTGGAGGCGCTGCGGACGGGCCTCGCCGCCGACCTGGAGGAGGGTGAGGAGAGCCTCGATTTGGAGCTCGACGCCGAGTGAGCTACTCGTCGGGGTGGAGCTGCTTTACTCGTCCCCGTCGCGCCCTGTTCGAGGCGAACCTTCACGCCCTCGGGCGGGAGTTCGTCGTCGAATATCCGCCGAACCTCGCCGACGAGGCGGTCGCCGTCCTCCTGTTCGATTTCGACGGTCAGCCCGCGACGCAGGTCGCGGGGTCGGGCAGGTCTGCCGACATGGGCGGGACCTCGCCGCCGGAGCGCTAAACGCTGGTGGCAAAACCTTTCTCCGGGGGGCTCTCACACGAGATATGCTCAGTCCCGGCGACGACGCGCCCGGCTTCACGCTCGACGACCACGCGGGCAAGCCCGTCTCCCTCGCCGACTTCGACGGCCCCGTCGTGCTCTACTTCTACCCGCGGGCCGACACGCCCGGCTGTACCACCGAGGCCTGCTCCTTCCGGGACGAGTGGGACGCCTTCGACGGCGTTTCAGTGGTGGGTATCTCGAACGACGACCCCGAGGCGCTGGCCGATTTCAAGGACGCCTACGACCTCCCACACACCCTGCTGAGCGACCCCGAGGGCGAGGTTGCCACCGACTACGACAGCTACGGCACGGTCGAAATCGAGGGCGAGGAACACGAAATCGCGCTGCGCAACACCTACGTCCTCGAACGGGGCCCGGACGGGTGGGAGGTGACGGCCGCCTTCGAGGACGTACAGCCCGAGGGTCACGCCGCGGAGATCCTCGCCGCGCTCGGCCGACCCGAACCCTGATTGTCTCGGTGGGCGAGAACCCGGTATGAGCGTCTCGCGGACCGTCGAGCTCCGGGGCCACATCATCGACTCCGGCACGATGCAACGGTGTTTCGGCATCGTGATGGACCTCGGTGGGGATTTCGAGGTCGAGGAGTTCGACGTCGGGAAGCGAAAGGACGACGAGTCGTACTGCCGGCTGGAGGTCGAAGCCGAGACCGAGGGTACCCTCCGAGAAATCCTTCACGAACTCCACCAGAACGGCGCGAACCTCTCGGACCCGGTGGACGCGACCCTCGAACCGGCGCCCGCGGACAGGGTCGTCCCGGACGGCTTCTACTCCACGACGAACCACCCCACGCAGGTCAGAATCGACGGCGAGTGGGTCGAGGTGGAGCGCATCGAGATGGACTGTGCTATCGTCGTCGAACGGGACACGCGGGACGGCGGGAGCGAACGCGACACGTCGGCCGACACGCGGGACGGCGAGAGCGAACGCGACACGTCGGCCGACACGCGGGACGGCGGGAGGAAAGAGTGTGAGCGGGCGGACGCCCGCGAACCCGAACGCGACACGCGCGCCTACACGAAGGTGCTCAACGCCATCGAAGCCGGCGATGCGGTCGTCACCGGTGAGGCCGGCATCCGGGTCCAGCCGCCCGAACGGCCACGGGACGCGTCGGGGCCCTTTGGCTTCATGCGCGGCGGCGTCTCCTCCGAACGCCCCTCCGAGGCACTCATCGGCCAAGTCGCCGACGCGCTCGCCGAAACCGAAGCGGAAGGCGGCGACGTCCTCGTCGTCGCCGGGCCGGCGGTCATCCACTCCGGTGCGGGCGACGACCTGGCAAGACTCGTCCGGGAAGGCTACGTCGACATGCTCTCCGCGGGGAACGGCTTCGCCGTTCACGACATCGAGCGCGGCCTCTACGGCACGAGTCTGGGGATGGACATGGAGACGATGGAGCACCCCCGAAAGGGGCACAAACACCACATCTACACCATCAGCGAGGTCATCCGCGCGGGCGGCATCGCCGAGGCCGTCGACGAGGGCACCATCGGGGAGGGTGTGATGTACGAGTGCGTCGAAAACGACGTGGACTACGTGCTCGCGGGGTCCATCCGCGACGACGGACCGCTGCCCGACACCATCACCGACTCCATCGAGGCCCAGAACGCCATCCGCGAGCAGGCCCACGAGGCCGATGTGGTGCTCATGCTCTCGACGCTTCTCCACTCCGTCGCCGTGGGAAACTGTCTCCCTTCGACGGCGAAGGTCGTCTGCGTCGACATCAACCCCGCGACCGTCACCCAGCTCCTGGACAGGGGGTCCAGTCAGGCCATCGGGATGGTGACCGACATCGGCGCGTTCGTGCCGATGCTCGCGGACAAACTGGTCGGCGACGAGAGGTCCGAACGCGACTGGGAGTAGCTCAGAGCCCCGTCGGCGCGTCCAAGAACGTCGTCTCCAGACCCCACTCGTCGGCGAGCCCCATCAGCGAGCGCACGCCGAACGTCTCCGTGGCGTAGTGGCCCGCCAGAAACACCGTGAGTCCCTCCTCCTTGGCCTCGTGGTAGAGTTTTCCCTTTCCTTCGCCCGTAATCAGGGCGTCGACCCCCGCGTCGGCGGCCTCGCCCAGCCAGTCGGCGCCGCTCCCGGTGAGGACCGCGACCGACTCGATTTCGTCGGGGCCGAAGTCCAGTATCTGGACGTCCTCGCCGCCCGTGTCGAGTTCCGACTCCAGTCCGGCGGCGACATCGAGGGCGCTCGTGGAGTCGATTTTCCCCCGGAGCCCGACGTGTTCAGGTCCAAGTTCGCCGAACGGCTCCCGGTCCGTCACCCCCAGAACGTCGGCGACGCCCGCGGCGTTCCCCAGTTCGGGGTGTGCGTCGAGCGGGAGGTGTGCGGCGTAAAGTGCGACATCGTTCTCCACGAGCGGAGCGATTCGACGGTAGGACTGGTCAGTCACCCGTTCGATGCCGCCCCACGAGAGCCCGTGGTGGACGACGAGCGCGTCGGCGCCGATTTCAGCAGCGCGCTCAGCGGTTTCGAGAACGCCGTCGACGGCGAATGCGACGTGTTCGACCTCCCCGGACTCGGGGGCGACTTGCAGTCCGTTGGCGCTGGCGTCCAACTCGGAGAAGGCCTCGACCCGAAGCTCCTCGTCGTAGCGTGTGGCGAACTCGTGGAGTTCCATACCCGAGGGGCGCCCGCCGTCCCCTTGAGTGCGACGGACGGGCCGAGGTTCAAGAGGGAAACCAGGAGAAGAGAGCGCCATGCACTGAGCAATCGCCACGGGGCGGCCGAGGCGGGAGCGCGACACACCCCCCGTGTGCGGACTGTCGCCTGTTAGCTATCAGCGTGGGCGAAGACGAACTCCCGGAGGAGTTTGGCGGCCAGCGTGGCGGCTTGGCCGTCGTCGCGGTCGGTGACTTCGACGACATCGAAGCCGACACAACGGGGCGCGAGGCTGCGGACGACCCGGCGCATCGTCCG
>JBEQBK010000167.1:0-4430 GCA_041639855.1 Halobacteriaceae archaeon
CGCGGCGGGTTCGAGGCCGCCGCCGTCGGGGCCGAGGAGCTTCACGCCGTTGAACTCGGGGGGGTTGTGCGAGGCGGTGATGACGAGCGCGGGTATCCGTTCGGCCTCGGCGTAGCGGCCCGCGCCGGGCGTCGGGAGCGCGCCCAGCCGATGCACTTTGGCGCCGGCGCCGGCGAGCCCGGCAGCCGCGGCGTCGGCCAGCGCGGGCCCGCTGGTCCGTTCGTCCCGTGCGAGCGCCCAGCGCTCAGCACCCAGCGCACCCGCCGCGGCGGCGGCGACACGGGCGACGAACGGGGGCGTGATGCGCTCCCCGACGACACCCCGGACACCACTGGAGCCGAACAGCTTCATACCGAGGAGGGAGTGCCACGGGGCAAAGAGGTTCCGAAGCAAGCCCTCGCGCGAACGGGCACAGGACCCGTTCGCGCTCGCCCTTGTCGAGTCCACCAGGCCGAGCGCTGTCGCGCTCGGCGTCGTTGGTTCCGCGGCGCTGTGCCGCCCCCGCACAGCCTCCGCTTTCCGCGACCGCGATTGTTCGATATAGAGTATATACATCACACTCAGCAGAGAGGAGAATACTACCCTGAAGACCATTACAACAGTACTTTCTGCCATTCGGGGAGGCTAATCAAGAGGAAGAAAACACCCACAAGTGATATCATCGAAAACATAATTCGTGCTACTGTTATTCTCCAATCAGCCGGCTCAATTTCGTCCCAGGAGCGTGTACTTCCTATCGCGTCAAGCCGTTCTCGCCAAACAGCGACTCTATACGGACGAACCACACCGTACAACCCGATACTGAGGAAGACAAGCCCCGCGCAAGTTGCCATAACGGCGTCGAAAATACTCATAAGTAGTTTTATATACTCGCCGATTCAATATATGCGTTCCTACCGAGCAAGAAAGAATAGAACTTGAACGCCTACTCAGGGTATAAATAAGCAGTCCTACTGAACAGACGTTTCACCAATCACTGCAGAGAAATAAACGACGAACAGGCAATTGCTACGCCATCGCGGCGCGGTAGTCAAAGCGGCTGCGGTTGTGGCACAGCGCCGCGGAACCAACCGCGGCCGCGCCGACAGGCGCGGCCCTGGCGGAATCGACAAGGGCGACGAGGCGCGGGTCCTGTGCCCGCGCCGAGGAGGGCTTGCTGGGGTTGGTTTAGTGGGAGTGGTTCACGCCGTGGTGCTCCGCCGCGTCCGCGCCGTCGCGGAAGGCGACGCTCACGAAGAACCATTCTTCCTGATAGCGATAGAGGCCGCCCGACTCCTCACAGCGCTCGGTGAGCGCGTCGCCCACGTCGGCGCCGACGGACTCGGAGACGGGAATCGTCGCCCACTCGCCGCGGGGCGTCCCGCTCGCTTCCCGGAGCGCGTCACGGAGTTTCGGGTATGAAGAGACGAACGAATTAGAGAGGTCGCAGGTCACGTCGGTGGCCGCGATGCTCTTCTCGGGCGCGCGCATCGCCCGCAGGTCGAAGGTGGGAGCGTCGAGGCCGACGACGCTCGCACAGCCGGCGCTCGCGGCCAACGCGCCCGCGACGCCGCCCAGCAGCGCACGTCGGTGCATACCGTCGCTTCGAGCGCAAATGAAAGTGCCTTTCGTCCCGCTTTTGCGCCCGGCAAGCGTAGGAAGGGGTATGTCCACCATCGAGGAGAAGCGCGTCTACGCCGGCGGGGAACGGACGACCCTCTACCTCGCCTGCGGGCTGGGCGTCGCGAGCGTCTCCGTCTCGGACGACCTCATCGGCGAGTTCGGCGTCGAGAAGCGGGCCGACGCCCGCGACGTTGCCGGTGCCGAGGGTCTACTCGCCGCCGCTACCGACGACGACGTGCTCGTCGGCGCCGAGTTGGGAGCGTCGGGGTTCGGCCCCGCGAGAGCCGTCGGAACGGACGGCGAAACGGTGCTCGCGTCCGACGGCGACGGCGTCGCGCGCTACGACGGCGCGTGGGAGCGCGTGACGGCACCGGGTGAGCGACGGCCCGACGACGAAATCGAGGTGAAACGCTTCGACGGGACGCTCGCCGCCGGCGAGGACGTCTACCGAATCGGCGACGGTCTCGAAGCGCTGGGCTGTCCGGCCGAGCCGAACGACGTCTCTCTCGGGGAGGGGACGGCCTTCGCCGCGACCGACGACGGGCTCTATCGCCTCGAATCCGGAGAGTGGGAGCGAGAACTCGCGGGACCCTGTCGGCGCGTCGCGGCGGGCGGGGATTTCGCCGTCGGCCCCGACGCCGAGGACTTCTGGGGCCGCGCCGGAAAGCGCTGGGAGCGCGTCGGGTTGCCCGTCGACAGCCGGGTGGCCGACGCCGTCCGAACAGAGGAAGGAACCTACGCCATCACGGAATCGGGGACGGTACTCGCCAACGCCGGCGAGGGCTGGCGAACGCGTGAAACCGGACTGCGGGGCGTTCGCTCGCTCGCCGCGCCTTAGAAACCGGTTTACCGCTCGGGCCGGTTGGCCCGGGTATGATACTCAGCGGGTCGGACTCCCAGGCGCTGGCCGCGGAGCTCGCGGCCGAGACGGGCGAGACCCTCGGGAACGTGAGCTACGACTGCTTTGCCGACGGGGAGCTCATCGTACAGGTACCCGACCTGACGGGCGAGCGCGCGGTCGTCGTCGCCGCCACGGCGACCAGCGAGTCACACCTCGAACTCCTCCAGTTGCAGGACGCCGCCCGCGAAGCGGGGGCGGAGGAGATTATCACCGTGCTCCCCTACATGGGCTACGCCCGGCAGGACGAGGCGTTCAAGCCCGGCCACCCGATTTCCGCGCGCGCGGTCGCGAAGGCCGTCTCCACCGGAACCGACAGGGTGCTGACGGTGAACCCTCACGAGCCCGAAATTACGGAGTTCTTCGACGTGCCCGCCGAGGCGGTGGACGCCGCGCCCCGCCTCGCGGAGCCCCTCCCCGCCCTCACGGACCCCGTCTTCCTCTCGCCCGACGAGGGGGCCACGCACATCGCCGCGGCCGTCAGGAACGCCTACGGCGGCGGCGAGACGGACCACTTCGTGAAGGACCGCGACTACGACTCGGGGGAGGTAGCCATCGAGCCAAACGACACCGACGTTTCGGGTCGAGACGTCGTCGTCGTCGACGACATCATCGCGACCGGCTCGACGATGTCCGAGTCCATCTCGGTACTCAAAGAAGCGGGTCCCGCGCGGGTGTTCGTCGCTTGTATCCACCCGCTGCTGGCGGCGAACGCACAGACGAAGCTCGCGCGCGCCGGCGTCGAAGCGGTGTACGGAACCGACACGCTGGACCGCTCCGTGAGCGACGTGACCGTCGCGCCCGCGCTGGCTGCCGCGCTGGATTAGGCGTCCGACGCCCGTCTCAGAACGTCTGGAGCGCGAAGCGCATCCGGACGCCCTCTATCTCCTCCTCCTCGACGAGGTCGGCCTCCTCGTCGTTGAGTTCCATCAGCTGGTCCGCGCGGACCTCCTCTTTGATCAACGCCTCGCGCTCGGCGACGAGCGCGCCGACGCGCTCGTCGTAGACCATCACGTCCAGATTCACGGTCTCCTCCATCTCCAAATCGAGGTCCTTTCGCATCTCCTGGACCCGGCGGATGACGTCGCGGGCGTACCCCTCGCTCTCGATGTCGGGTGTGAGGTCCGTGTCCACGTAGACCGTCCCGCCCTCGAAGTCGGTGCCGGCGACGCCTTCCGGCGTGTGGGGCACGAACTCGACCATCTCCTCGGTGAGGTCGACGTCCTCCCCTACTTCGTCGCCGACGACGGCTTCGAGTTCGCCGAGGTCGGCCTCGTCGATGCGGGCGTCGTTGAGTGCGCTCATGACCGCGCCGGCGCTGTCGCCGAACGCGGGTCCGAGAACGCTCATGTCGGCGCGGGCGCCGTAGACGAGCTCGGCCCACGAGTCGTCGCTGCCGACGAGCTCGACCTCGCGGGCGTTCAGGCGCTCGGCGAGCAGTTCGCGGTGGGACTCGACGGCGCGCGCCACGTCGTCGTCGTTCGCGACGACCACGACTCTCGGAACGGGCCAGCGGAGTTTGCGCCCCGCCTGCTGGCGGGCGTGCGAGCCGGCCTCCTCGATGTCGCGGACGACATCGATTGCGGATTCGAGGCCGGGGCGCTGGTGGGCCTCCTCGACGTCGGGCCACTCGGCCATATGCACGGTGGGGTGGCCGGCGTCGCCGGTGAGGTGCTGGTAAATCTCCTCCGTGATGAACGGCGCGAACGGCGCGAGGAGCTTGGTCACCTCTACCACCGTGTGGTGGAGGGTGGCGTACGCCGCGCGCTTGGAAGCGGTGTCCTCCTCCTCCCACATCCGCTCTCGAACGGTCTGGACGTAGTACCGCGAGAGGTCCTCGACGACGAAGCGCAAAATTCCGTCGAGCGCCTCGTCCTGTTCGAACCCCTCCATCGCCTCCGTTGCCTCCTCGGTGACCGTCCCCAGGCGC
>JBEQBK010000168.1:0-4413 GCA_041639855.1 Halobacteriaceae archaeon
TGGAACGAGCGCAAGGCTCGCCGGGACGGTCTCGCCCGCGTCACCTACGAGTACTTCGAGCGCGCCCGCCGCGAGGACGAGGACCTCCGTCGGGAGTCGGACTACGTCGAGCGCGACGTGCTCGCGTTCCCGACGTGGCCCCACGAGATGATTCGCAACGTTTCGCTGGCCGCCTTCTTCACCGGCATGATCATCTTCCTCGCCGCGACCCTCCCGCCCCACATCGCGGCGCCAGCGGACCCCTCGACGACTCCGAGTATCATCCTGCCGGACTGGTATCTCTACTGGTCCTTCGGCCTGCTGAAGCTCGGTCCCCTCAACCCCGACCTGGCGATTCTGGGCGGCGAGAAGCTGATGGCCGACCGCACGTACGGCGTCGTCGCCAACATCGTCGTTGTCGGCATCATCGCCATCGTCCCCTTCCTCAACAAGGGGAGCGCGCGCCGTCCCGTCGAACAGCCCTTCTGGGCCGCCGTCGGGGTCAGCGGCGTCGTGTTCGCCATCACCATCGCGGCGCTGTCGATGAAGAACCTCCTGCCCATCGACCCACACCTGCTGTTCGACCTGACGTTCCTGTTGCCCATCGTCTCGGGGACCATCACCTACGCGGTTCTCAAGACGATGCGCGAGGGCTACATGTACGACCTCAACCGCCGCTACTACCGGCTTCGGCCGCCGAGATAGCGTGTCCGACGCGCCCGATGGGGACAGTCCGGGCCGGGAAGTTCCCGTCCCGATGCGGCTCTACAAGACGGTCACCGTTTTCTCGACGCTCATCGCCGTCGTGAGCGTTATCGGCGGCTTCCTCGTGTTGGACGCCGCGACACAGCGCGCGAGCCTGGCGCTCAGCGAAGTGAACCCGCTGGTGGCCCTGCTGGGACTGGCACTCATCGCCGGCGGGGGCGCGGTGTACGCCTTCTCCACGCGCTTCCAGGCCGAGGAAATGGGAAAGGATAATGACGAGGCGACCCAAACGTCCGATAATGAGTGACGAATTCGTCAAAGGGCTCGGCGTGCTGATGGCGGGCGGCCTCATCTGGATGGTGTTCTCGGGCTGGTACGCCACCCCCTCGTTCAACGGCGCACAGCTCATCGGTTCCGTCCCGGAGAACCCGACCGGCTACACCAGCCTCGCCCTGCTCGTTCGCGAGGGCGTCTTCTGGTTCACCGTGCTCGGCACGCTGACCTTCTGGGTCGGCATCCCCGCCGTCGAGGAGGCCCGCGAGGCGCTGGCGAACCGCAACTGAATCGCGGCTCTTCTCAGGTCGTTTACCCGTCGCGTAGCGGCGGGACAGTTTCGATACCGCGCCCGCGAGGACGAACGAATCCCGTCGTCCTCACCGGCGAGAACTGACCGACAAGGGGGTCGCGTCGACAGCGAACGGCTGTGAGAGCCGAGCGCTCCGTTGGATACGCGTCCGGACGGCGACGTGCGCCCGCATGGAAAGTCGGCCCGCACCGAGTCGTACGGGTCGAAAAATCGAGGCCGAGCCGCCTCAGACGACCGCGTTCCAGACCGGCGCGACGAGGAAGAAGACGCTCTGGTAGCCGGCGTACATGAACACGAACAGCGAGGCAACCATCGCCGCCTTCGGGCGCTCGAAGGCGTGGCCCTCGCTGACCTCGACCTTCCGGGACTCGAACTCGAAGAAGTCCGTGATGAACAGCCCGAGGACGAGCGCGCTCATCACCATCCCGGCGTGGTGGTGGAGGGTGGTGTAGTAGAGCGACCCGAGCACGAGGCCCCACATCGAGAAGACGTGGAGCGGGTGGCGGCTCAGCTCGTCGGCGTCCGCGCCCGCCTCGGCTTGCTCCCGGTAGGAGTCGTTGGCGAGCTTCCGCGTGAGCATGTTCGAGACCACGAGCACGAGGAGTATCTCCTCGATGTACGGCCCGACGACCGTGTCGAGGGGACCGAAGAACGTGACCGCGATTTCCGTCATACCCAGAACTCCGTAACTCGGCGGCTTATGTCTTTTCCAATTCACCCGAAGAGGGGCGCACGCTCGGGTACGCCGACGAAGGTCGCGACGCCGGCGCGGCGGACGGAAACGGGGGTCTCGGGACCGACTTCGCCGAGGGACTCGCCGTCCACGAACAGCTCGACGGGAAACTCGTCGCGTTCGACCGAGAGGGTGAGCGGGTATTCGAGCACCCACCGTGCTTGGTCGATAGCGAAGGGCGCAACGGGAACGACGACGGCGCCACCCAGGGCAGGCGAAAGGACGGGACCGTCCGCGTCTCTGGCGTATCCCCGACTCCCCGCGGGCGTCGCAACGACGACGCCGTCAGCACGGAAGGGCGCGGGCGACCCGACACGAGCATCGACGGCGTACTCCGAGATGCGGGCCGGTTCGGCCGTCATCAGCGTGATATCGAGAAGCGCGGTAGCGTCTTCCTCGCCGGCGACGACGTCCAGAAGCGTCCGCTCGTGGCCGGTCCACTCACCGGCAAGCAGGCGCTCGACGGCATCGGGCGCGGCGTCGCTCGGCACCGAGAGAAGCCCGGCCGGCCCGTCCACCGCGAGCACCGGGAGGTCGGGCGCCCGCGTCGCGAGCGCGGTCGCGGCGTCCGCACCGACGGCGACGACTGCGTCGGGGTCCGAACCGAGCACGGCCGCCACATCGCCGACGAAGGGTTCCCCGCCCGCGGTAGCCACGAGGTCCGCAATCGACTCCGCGCCGGCGCCGGCGACACCCACTGTCGTCACGGCGCACCCGTCTGACTGCGACATACCCGACCACTCGCGGGGAGTTCCCAAAAGCCCGGGGGTTCAGTCGCCGGCGTTGGCCTGCCGTTCGGCCGCGCGCCGGACGAACTCCTCGGGGAGGTCCTCCACCTCGCCCACTTGGACGCTCCAGAGGTTGGCGTACAGGCCGTCCTCGGCGAGGAGTTCGTCGTGGGTGCCTCGCTCGACGATTTCGCCGTCGTCCATCACGAGTATCTTCTCCGCACTCCGGACCGTCGAGAGACGGTGCGCGATAGCGAAGGCGGTTCGGTCCTCGATGAGGTCGCCGAGGCTGTCCTGAATGAGCATCTCGGTCTCGTTGTCGACGTGGCTGGTGGCCTCGTCGAGGACGAGGATGTCGGGGTCCTTCAGGACGGCCCGCGCGATGGAGACGCGCTGACGCTGACCGCCCGAGAGTTTCACACCGCGCTCGCCGACCATCGTGTCCAGCCCGTCGGGGAGTTCGTCGACGAACTCCATCGCCCCGGCCTTGCGAGCGGCGTCGAAGATCTCGTCGTCGGAGACCGCTTCGAGCCCGTACGCGATGTTCTGGCGGACGGTGCCGTGGAAGAGGAACGGCTCCTGGGAGACGTAGCCGATGGCGTCGCGGAGGCTGTCGAGGTCTACCTGTCGGGTGTCGTGGCCGTCCACGCGGATGGTGCCCGAGTCGGGGTCGTAAAAGCGCATCAGCAGTTTCATCATCGTCGTCTTGCCGGCGCCGGTCGGGCCGACCAATCCCACTAACTGGCCGGGTTCGGCCTCGAAGGAGACATCGCGGAGAATCTCCTCGCTCCCTTCCTCCGTGTTGTAGCTGAAGGAGACGTCCTCGTACTCGACGTAGCCCTCCACGTCGCCGAGTTCTTCGGCGTCGTCGGGCTCGGACATGGTTGCGGGGTCGTCCATCAGGCCGACGATGCGCGCCGCCGCGGCGCGAGCGTACTCGAAGTTGTTGATGATTTCGCCGAACTGGCGCATCGGCCAGAGGAACCGCCGGCTGTAGAGGAGCATCGTCACGAGCGTCCCCACTTGGAGCTCCATCGTGAACGGTCCGGGCGGCCCCTGGATGATCCAGATGCCGCCGAGGATGAACGTGGCGACGAAGCCGACGCCGGTGACAATACGAAGCGTCGGGAAGAACTTGATGCGCGTCGTAATCGCGTCCCAGTTGGCGTCCAGATAGTCGCGGGAGGCGTCCTCAACGCGACCCGCCTCGTAGCCCTCGTTGCTGTAGGACTTGATGACCTCAATGCCGCCGACGTTGTTCTCCAGGCGGGAGTTCAACGCGCCGACCGAGGAGCGCACGTCCTGGTACTTGGGGTGGATGCGCTGGACGAAGAGGTAGCTCACGAGCATGAGGAGGGGCACGGAGGCGAACGCCACGATAGCGACCTGCCAGTTCAACAGGAACATGAAGACGCCGACGCCGACGACGAGCACCCCGATACGGATGCCGCCGTTCAGGTCGTTCGTGAGGAAACTCTCCAGTTGGTTCACGTCGTTGTTCAGGATGGACATGACCTCGCCGGTCTGTTTGTTGTCGAAAAAGCCCATCTCCAGACGCTGCATCACGTCGTAGGTGTCCACTCGCACCTCGTGTTGGAGGTGTTGAGCGAAGTGGTTCCACGCCCAGGAGTTAACGTAGTTCAGCGCCGCACCGCCGACGTAGGCGCCGAGGAAGAGCCCCA
>JBEQBK010000169.1:0-4403 GCA_041639855.1 Halobacteriaceae archaeon
GCCCCACATGGCCGAGGCGTACCAGGACCTCGACGAGGGGGAAATCGAGCTACAGGAGGCCGACCTCGAAACGTATCAGGGGTTGATATTCGGGCGAATCGCCGATGAGGGACCCGACCTCGAAACCTACCTCGGCGACTTCACTTGGTATCTCGACGTGCTGTTCGGGACGACGGCGGAAGGGATGACGGTCGTCGGCGAGCCACACCGCTGGGAGTCGGAGCACGACTGGAAGACCTCCGCCGACAACTTCTCGGGGGACTCCTATCACGTCCTCACGACCCACCAAGCGGGACTGGAGACGGAGAACCTCGCCCGCGGCCCGTGGGAGGAACTCGACGACTTCCCCGGCGCGTCGTATCTCGCGTGTACCGAGCGCCACTCGGTCGGCTACTACCTCTCGGAGGACTCCGAGACGTTCATGGGGTATCCGGAGTCGATAACCGAGCATCTCAGCGACGACCTCGACGCGGACCAGCGCGAACTGTTCGGTCGTTCGGTGTTCCACTTCGGGACCGTCTTCCCGAACATGTCCATCATCCACGGCATCCAATCCGGAGGGTGGGGCGGCCCGTGGGCGTGCATCCGGAAGTGGAAGCCCCGGGGTCCCGGCACCACGGAGACGACGAGTTGGTGGCTCGTTCCGTCGGAGTTCACCGAGAACGACGACTTTCTGGAGGATTCCCACCGCGGCTGGGAGAGTTTGAGCCCGGGTGGCGCCTTCGAGTCCGACGACCTCTCCATCTGGGAGGGAATCTCGGAGAGCAGCGGCGCCGTCACTCACGAACTCCGGGACACCCGCGGGAACATGCAACAGGGAATGGGCGCGATGAGCGACGAGGTCGAGCGAATCGAGGACCCCCTGCACGGTCCGGCGGACGTGACGAGCAAAGGTCTCTACTTCGACGAACGCAACTCCCGGACGGTGCTGGGCGCGTGGGCCGACATGATGGCGGGTGATGCGTTGTGAGCGCCGAACGCTCCGACCGGGAGACCCACCACCGGGTCGAACAGTTCCTCTACCGGGAGGCGGACCTGCTGGACAGCTTCGAACTCCGGGCGTGGCTCTGTCACGTCGCCGAGGACGTGACTCTCCGCGTCCCCGTCCGGACGGCCCGGGACCCCGGCTCCGAAGAGCCCGAGTTCAGCGAAACGAATCACTACCTTCGGGAGGACTACGAAATGATACGCGAGCGGGTCGGCCGACTCGAAAAGGAGTACGCCTGGTCGGAGAACCCCCGCTCGCGGGTCCGCCACGTCATCGGCAACGTTCGTGTCCTCGACTCGGACGGGACGGAGCTCACCGTCTCGAACAACCAACATGTGTTCCGGAGCTACGGCGACACTCCCGACCACGACCTGCTCTCCGCACAGCGCCACACCACGTTGCGCGAAACCGACGGGACGTTCGAAATCGTCGACCGGACGGTCTATCTGGACCACACCGTGTTGAACACCAAGAACCTCACCCTCCCCCTGCTATGACCGAGACCGACGTGCGCGCCGAACTGACGGTCCACGACGAGGGGGGAACGGTAACGGTCCGCAAGCTCGTCACGCGGGGCGAGCGTCTGGAAATCGACGCGGGCGAACGGCTCACGCTCGACGCCCTGCTGTTGGAGGGGCTCTCGTGGCAGCGCGAGCGCGAGCGTCTCGCCGCGGTCGTACCGGACCCCGAAGGTATCGAATCGGACCCGGTGCCGGCGGCGGGCGGCGAGCCCGTGCCGGACACTGCGTTCACCGTCTCGAACGAGTACTCCCACACGGTCGTCCGGAAAGTCGACACCGAAGGGGGCGAGGCGGTCGAGATCAGCACCGAGGGGAGGGGAACCGACATCACTCTGGGCGCGCCGTCGCTCCGCGCCCTGGCCGCCGTCGGGGACACCTACGTCTTCTCGCAGTGGTTCGAGACCCCGTTCGGTCCCGAGGACACCGCACTGGAGGGGCCGCTATGATACTCTCCGGCACCGTCCTCGCGGACGCCGAGACGTGCATCGAGAACGGCGCCGTGGCCGTCGAGGGCGACGAAATCGTCGCCGTCGGGGACGCCCGGGAGGTCCGGGACGCGTACCCCGACCACGAGGAGCGGACACACGAAATCGTCGCGCCGGGCTTCGTCCAGACCCACGTCCACTCAGTCCAGAGCCCGGGACGCGGACTCGCGGACGACACGGACCTCTTCGAGTGGCTGTACGACCATGTGCTCCCTATCGAGGCCGAAATGGGGCCCCGGGAGCTGGAGCTCGCGTCGACGCTGAGCTACGTCGAACTCCTCGAACACGGGACGACGTGTTGTCTGGACCACCTCACGGTCGACCACTCAGAGCGCGCCTTCGAGGCCGCGGGCGAGGTCGGTATCAGAGGAGTGCTCGGGAAGGTGTTGATGGATCGCGACTCGCCGGACGGCCTTCTGGAGGACACCGAGACCGGCCTCGAACGCTCCGCGGAACTGATCGAGGAGTACCATGGTTCCTTCGATGACCGCATCAGATACGCCGTCACTCCTCGATTCACCCCGACGTGCACCGAGGACTGCCTGCGCGGGGCCCGCGAACTCGCCGACCGACACGAGGGCGTTCGAATTCACACCCACGCCAGCGAGCACGAATCCGTCGTCGAGGACGCGGAAGAACGCCACGGTATGGGCGACATCGAGTGGCTTCACGAGGTCGGCATCACCGGCGAGGACGCCGTCTTCGCCCACGTCATCATCACCAACGAGCGCGAGCGAGAAATCCTCGCCGAGACGGGAACGCACGTCACCTACTGCCCCTCCTCGAACATGAAAGTCGGCGCCGGCGTCGCTCCCGTCGTGGACTACCGCGAGCGAGGCATCAACGTCGCGCTGGGCAACGACGGCGCCCCCTGTAACAACAGCTTGGACCCGGTCTCGGAGATGCGACAGGCGACACTGCTCCAGACCGTCGAACACCGCGAGCCCACGACTCTTCCGGCCGAGGAAGTGTTCGGAATGGCGACCGCGAACGGCGCGGCGGCGGCGGGCTTCGAGAACGTGGGGAAACTGAAGGAAGGGTGGAAAGCTGACGTCATCGGTGTCGACGCCGAGACCAGCCGCGGCGTCCCGCTCCACGACCCCTACTCCTATCTGGTGTACGCGGCCACCGGGAGCGATGTGGCGCTCACCATGGTCGACGGCGATGTTCTCTATGACGGCGGGGAAATCACGACCGTCGACACTGACGAGCTCTACCGCGAGGTCCGCGCGGCGTTCGAGGAGTGAGTTACTCCTCGACGACGTCTAGGTACTCCATCGTCTCCACGTCGACGAGCCCGTTGTTCGTGAGCCGGTAGGTCGGGATGACCTCCAAGGGGAGGAAAGTCAGTTCGAGCAACCCGCCCGGTACGGAGAGTCCGATGCCCTCAGCGGCCTCTCGGACCGCCTTGAAGTCCGCGACGACCTCGTCCAGCGGACCGTCGGTGAGTATCCCGCCGAGCGGGAGTTCAAGCGTCGTGAACCCCGAGTCGGGGTCGTAGACGGTGATTCCTCCACCGACCTCGCGGAGACGATTCGCCGCCTTCGCCATCGCCCCGTGGTCACCGACGACGAGGCAGTTGTGCGCGTCGTGTGAGACGGTCGTGCCGATGGCCCCGCGTTCGAGGCCGAGGTTGTGGACGAACCCGGTTCCGACGTTGCCGGGGCCGTCGTGGCGCTCGATGACGGCCATCGGCAACACGTCGTCGTCGCGGTTCGCGCCGAGAACGGACCGCCCGTCGAGCGACTCGACCGGCACGGCTGCGCTCATCCGTTCGGTCTGGAAGTCCCCGACGGCGGAGGCTACGCGCACGGAGACCGGGTCGCTACCCTCGTGTTCGGTCGCCACGTCGACGGGGGAGACGGGCTCGAACGTGACGGTGTCCGTCGGGAGGTCCGCTTCGGGGGGGTCGGTCGCGCCCTCGGTCGGGTCGAGTTCGCCGTCGACGACGACGTGGTCGACGCTCCAGGAATCGAGGTCCGAGAGGACGACCGCGTCGGCCGGCGCCCCGGGCGCGAGGCGGCCGGACGGGAGGCCGTACGCCTCGGCGACGTTCAGGCTGGCCATCCGAACCGCGTCGACGGGTTCGACACCCAGCCGGATGGCCTTCCGGACGGCGACGTCGACGCCCCCCCTCTCGACGGTGTACGCGACGTTCGTCCCGTCGGTACAGAGTCCGAGGCGCCGGTCGCCGACCTCGTCGACCAGGCCGACGAGGTCCGCGAGGTTCTTGCTCGACGACCCCTCGCGCATGTAGACTCGCAGGCCGGCCCCCGCCTTCTCGCGACCCTCGCCGTAACCGACGCTCTCGTGGTCGTTGTCGAGGAACCGTGCCACCTCCTGGAGGTCGTCGCCGGTGACCCCGGGCGCGTGGCCGTCCACGGGCAGGTCGCGCTCCCGGGCGGCATC
>JBEQBK010000170.1:0-4335 GCA_041639855.1 Halobacteriaceae archaeon
GCCCGCGACCGACTCGGGGTCGGGCGCCGCACGGACCAACTCGGCGCCGCCGAACTCACCGTCGAAGTCGGGGCTCACGACGATTGTGCGCGCTTCCGCAGCGAACCGGCGGGCTTTGCGCGCGCCGACCGGGCCGCCGCCGAATATCAGGACGGTCGCGTCCGAGAAATCGTGGAACAGGGGTATCATTCGGCGTCGCCGCCCTCAGTGTTCGACTCGGCGCGCTCCTCTATTCTGATACCCGTCTTCTTCAGGATGCGCGTCGAGAAGAGGGTGTCCCAGTCCTCGTCGCCGACGTCCCAGTGCTTTTCCATCACCGCCTTCACCTGCTGGATGCGCTCCTCGCTTTCCGCCTCGCTTCGGCCGTGTGTCATCGCGAAGAAGTTGTACGGCCAGACGCCGTCGTGGCGCGGGCGCTCGTAGCAGTGCGTGACGAACTCCATCGCCGAAACGGCCTCCCCGACCTCGTCGACGATGTCGTCGGGTACGTCCCAGACGGTCATGCCGTTCTCGGAGTAGCCAAGCGCGTAGTGGTTCGGCACCAGCCCCACCCGCCGGACCTTCCCCTCCTCGTTGAAGCGCCGCAGCGTTCGCAGAACCCACTCGGTGTCGGTCCCCAGGGATTCGGCGACATCGGCGTAGGGGGTCTCAGTCATCGGGAGCCCGCCTTGGATTTCGAGCACCAAATCGCGCTCTTCGGGGGTCAAAGACGACCTGTCCGAGCGCTTGGGCGCCGGCCCGAGATGGGAGAGGTTGATGGACTCCCCGCGGAGCGGCCCCTCGACGGGGAACTTCGCCTCCACTCTGAACTCCTGTTGTTTGGGGAGGTTGTACGTCTCCTGGCCGGTCGCGTCCTCGATGCGCTCTAGCACCTCTTCGACGCTCTCGTCGTCCGCGACGCTCACGACGAACCACATGTTCAGGTGCGGGTGCTCGCGCTCGTAGTTGTGCGCGACCTCCCGGAACTCGTTGACCGTTTCCGCGATTTCCTCGAAGCGCTCCTCGGGCGCGTGCATCGCGACGAGGGTGGCGGTCCCGCCGATGGCCTCGGCGTCGATGAGCGCGCCGAACCGGGAGAGCGTCCCCGCCTCGTCTAGCGTCCGGACCCGCCGGAACAGCTCCTCCGCGTCGGTGTTCACACCCCGCTCGCAGAGCGCCTCCGCCGCCGGTTCGTAGGGATGTGAGACGACGGGGAACCCGCCTTGGAAGGCGTTGATGACCGCTCTGTCGCGGTCGTCGAGTTCGGCGCCGCCCTCCGCCGCGTCTGTCATAGGAACCAATACGGTAACACGGACGTATAAACGCCGTGGATGGTCCTGTGTCGTGGCTACTCCCCGACCGGGCCGTCCTCGGTGACGCCCCGCACGTCGTAGTTCCCCTCCGTGCGTTCGAGCGCCGCCTCGATGGCCGACAGCACCGTTCCGATGTCGTCGGTGGCCTCCCAGTACACCACCAGGTCGAACGTCCCATCGCGCAGCAGTTGTTGGCACTCCCAGACGAACGCGTCGTCCTCGACGGTGAGGCCCTGGTGTTGGTTGACGCCGAACTCGTCGCTGTCGTTGCCGGAGTAGACGTAGGTGCGCTCCGCGACGGTTTCCTCGGCGATGGCGTCCCCGATGTTCAGGGTGGCTTGGTGGAGCATGCTCTCCTCGTCGCCGGCGTAGTCGGTGTGGACGACGGCGCCGTGGAGGTCGATGTCACCGGGTTCGAGTAAGGCGCTCGCGCGCCCGTAGAGGTCCGCGTCGACGGTGTCGGGCATACCGGCCACTCGACTCTCGGGGGTAAAACCTCCCTCGGTTCGTTCCGGCCACAAAACGTATTAGAGCCGTTGGAGGTTCGTCGCCCGCGGCCCTTTCTCGCTCGCTTCGATGTCGAACGCCACTTCCTCGCCTTCTTCGAGGTCAGGACCGCCGACATCCTCCATGTGGAAGAACACGTCCTCGTCGGCGTTCTCGCTGTCGATGAAGCCGTAGCCGCCCGTGTCGTTGAAGTGTACAACCGTTCCTGTCGCCATCGAGGAACACTGTACCACATCGGGAATCAAAAACGTGCGGGTGACTACTGTCAAAAGCCTCATACGGCCCGGGCGTCTTTCGGCGCGTATGCCTGCCTTCGGGCGCGCGCTCCGCCCGCTCCGACGCCGGTTCCGCGCGGGGTACGAGCGCCTGCTCCGTCGGGAAATCGACGGCGCCCCGAGCCACGTCGCGGTTATCCAGGACGGAAACCGCCGCTACGCCCGCTCCCGCGGGGCCGACACGCAAGAGGGCCACCGTGAGGGGGCCGAGACGACCGAGGATGTCCTCCACTGGTGTTCGGACCTGGGCGTCGAGGAGCTCACGCTGTACGCCTTCTCCACCGAGAACTTCGAGCGCGACCCCGAGGAGCGCGAGCATCTCTTCGACCTGATCGAGCGGAAGTTCCGCGAGTTCGCGGACGCGGACAAAGTCCACGCCGACGAAGTGCGTATTAATGCCATCGGGGAGACCGAACGCCTCCCCGAGCGGGTCCGCGACGCCGTCGCGTACGCTGAGCGCCGGACGAAGGGGTACGATGGGTTCACGCTGAACGTCGCCGTCGCCTACGGCGGCCGGGCGGCCCTCCTCGACGCCGCCCGCGACGCGCTGCGCGACGTGGAGACCGGCGACCTCGACCCCGAGGACATCGACGCTGACGCCATCGAGCGGCGCCTCCACGCGGACGCGTTGCGCGATGTGGACCTCATCGTCCGCACCGGCGGCGACGAGCGCACCTCGAACTTCCTGCCGTGGCACGCCAACGGCAACGAGGCCGCGGTCTACTTCTGTGCGCCCTACTGGCCGGAGTTCTCGAAGGTCGACCTGCTCCGGGGTATCAGGACCTACGAGGCCCGCGAGGAGTCGTGGCGCCGCGCCCGCGCGGAGCGCGCGCTCGCTCTCGTGCGCGAACTCGGCGGCGTCGAACTCGGTGAGGCCAGAGACGTCCTCCGGCGCTTCCGGGAGTACCTCCCCGAGGGCACGGACGTGGAGTCCGACGAGCGCGCGGCGGACTGACTCACGTCGAGGAACGGTACGCCAAGCCGACGAAACCGACCCCTACCAGCAACATCGCCTACAGCACCGCGACGGTCACGGTCCCCGCCGCCGCACCGCTCAGTCGGGTAATGGCCCACGAGCTCGCCGACGCGGCGGCCCAGAGCGCAATCATGAGGAGACTCTGCCGGCGCGCGCTCCCCAGTTCCGGTCGGACGCAGTCGGCGTATTGCCAGCCGAAGAGGGCGACTATCAGCGCCAGTTGCCACGCGGTTCGGAGGGAAAACACGGGGTATCGACGCTTCACGGGAGGAACGGGTCGGTGTTTCGGACGCCACTCCGGTCAGCGTCCGAAGCACAGGGAGCTTTGCTCTCGGCGGTTCGCCCTATCGGCCGAATCTTCTTTGACGGTCCTGGTAGTCCCGCAGCGCGCGGAGGTAGTCCCGCTCGCGCAGGTCGCGCCAGTTCACGTCCGTGAAATACAGCTCCGAGTAGACGGACTGCCAGATCATGAAATCCGAGAGGCGCTCGGCGCCGGTCTTGATGACCAGGTCGGGCTCCGAGTCGAAGACGAGCCTGTCCTCGATGGCCGCCTCGTCGACCTCCTCGGGCTCTATTCCGTCCGCATCAACGTCGTCCGCGAGCGAGCGGACCGCGGCGGCGAACTCGTGTTTCCCGCCGAGCCCGACGCTCACCTGCACCGGCGCGTCGGCGCGCTCCAGGTCGGCGGGCCCGCGGACGGCAACGTCCCGAGGAGCGGGGAGGTCCGCGAGTTCGCGCTCCAGGGTGGGTGCCGCCTCCCGGTCGAGGACGCTCACGTACACCGTCACACGCTCGGCGCCGTACTCGAAGGCCCACTCCAGTGCGTCCGCGAGGGTGTCGTAGGCCCCCCGCTCCAGCAGGTCGCGTTCCGTGAGGACGAGCGCGACGTGCTCAGGGAGAGAAGCGTCGTCCCGGCGGACCCGAAGCGCGAGATATCGGTCGTAGAGCGCCACACCTCCGGTTGGAACCCGCCCCGGTAAACCCTCTTCGCTCGCCTTCTGGGCTTCGGAAATGGTAAGTGCGCTCCGGCGGACTCCCGGGACGTGCAGCCGACTCTCCGGCGTGCGGCCGTCTTCGCCCTCGTGGCGACGCTCTCGCTCGCCGCGCCGCTCCTCGGTGCGTCTGTCCCGGCGCCGTTCGGCCCCGCGGCGGCCGCGGCGCCCTTCCTCGCCGCGGCGGCCGCCGCGTACGCCGTCACCGACGAGCGGTCCTTTTTCGAACCGCTCGCCCGACCGGCGGACCTCCAGTCGGGCCGTCTGTTCAGCCTCGCGTCCGTCGCGCTCGC
>JBEQBK010000171.1:0-4244 GCA_041639855.1 Halobacteriaceae archaeon
TCAGCGCGCTCCGTGACGTCCTCGGCGAGGTCGAACGCCGCGAGGAGCGCCGACCGTGAAACGGAGACCTCCGAGACGATTTCGGGGTCCGCGTCCGCCGCGAAGCGCTCCCGGGCGGTGGCGGCCTCGGCCGCGGCGTAGCGCTCCGTGAGCGCCGACCGGTTCAGCGCGGAGACCAGCGCCCGCGCGACGGGGTAGGAAACCAACTCCACCCGGTCACGACGGTGTGGCTCACCGGTTTCCCCCTCGTGGATGGCGGCGACGACGCGCTCGGTCGCGCGCTCGACGACCGGGTTCGGACCGGGCCCGCCGTCGGTTATCTCCGCGACGATGTCGACGCCCTCGCGCTCGACGGCCTCGCGGGCCTCATCGAGAAAAGGGTAGCGCGCGTGGCGTCGTTCCATGGGGTCTCAAGCGGTGGGCTCCGGATAAGCGCCTCGGAAGACGGGCTCCGTTCGGCGGCCGGTCACTCGCTCTGGATGCGCGGCGCCAGCATGTACGTCACCTTCCCCTGGCCCTCGGCGACTTCGAAGTGGATTTTGACGGGGAACTCCTCGCCGAGTTCGAGGGTGACCTCGCCGTCCTTGGGAATCGCCTTGTTCATGTCCTTCAGGTAGTCCAGGGAGAACAGCGAGTGGGCGTCGCCCGCCGTGAGGGCGATGAGGTCGTCCTCGCCGAGTTCGAGATGAACGTCGTCGGTGTCGCCCTCCGCGTCGACGTAGAACAGTTCGGCGTCCGCGTCCACGCCCAACGCGATGTGGTCCGAGACCATATCCGCGGCCCGAACGGCCCGGTCTATGTCCGACCCCTCAATAACGACCTCCGAGGAGAGGTCCAAATCGGGGAGTTCGGGCTCCTGGCGGATGGAGTCGGGGTCGATGAGCGCGAGGGTGTACTCCAGCCCGTCGATGCGGATCTGGAGTTTGCGGGTCTCCTCGTCGAGTTCCAAATGGACCAACTGGTCGGCGTCGGCCATCCCGGCGATATCCTCGAGCCGGGTGAGGTTCACGCCGATGAGACCGCCGTCGGCCTCGTAGGACTCGAAGGCCGCGGCGTCGAGCGAGAGGTCCACCATCCCGACGTTCGCGGGGTCAACGGCGCGAATGCGGAGACCGTCCTCCTCGAGGTGGATCTTACACTCGTCCACCAGCACGCTCACGGAGTCGAGGGCAGTCCGGAGCGTATCAGCGTCCACGATCGCCTGAAACATCTTGTTCGGGGATACAGCCCCGCCCTATAAAAAACCGGGCTTCTGCGTACGCGCGCGCTCGCGCGACGAGCCTCGCGAGTCGGCACGTCTTTCGGGCTCGCCCCCCTCAGAGGGGGTATGAACGCGGACACGCCCCGACCGGTGAGACGACCATGAGTGGCAAAGACGAGTACTACAACCGCTCCAAGCAGCAGGGCTACCGCTCCCGGGCGGCCTACAAGCTCAAGCAGATGGACACGGAGGCGAACCTCCTCTCCGAAGGGGGAACGGTGGTGGACCTCGGCGCCGCGCCGGGCGGCTGGCTCCAGGTCGCGACGGAGGCCGTCGGCGAGGAGGGCCGGGTCGTCGGCGTGGACCTCCAGCGCATCGACGCTATCGGGTCCGACGAGGCGGGGAACGCGGACGCGACATTCGAGACGGTCCGCGGGGACATGACCGAGGAGAGCACCCGCGAGCGGACCGTCGAAGCCGCGGGCGGGAAGGCCGACACCGTGATTTCGGACATGGCGCCGAACATGACCGGCGAGTACAACCTCGACCACGCCCGCTCGGTCCACCTCGCGCGCCAGGCCTTCGAGACGGCGCTCGAACTGCTCGATACAGGCGGCGACCTCGTGGTGAAGGTGTTCCAGGGTCCTGACGTCGAGGAGTTGGAGGCCGACATGGAGGCGGAGTTCGAGTACGTCCGCCGGATGAGTCCGGATGCTTCGCGGGACACCTCCTCGGAAATCTATCTTGTCGCGCGCAACCGACTCACCGCCCCCGTCCGGCCCGGCGACGTGGTGGAAGTCGAAATCACCGACACGGGCGCCGAGGGCGACGGCATCGCCCGCGTCGACGGGTTCACCCTGTTCGTCGAGGGGGCGAGCGAGGGCGAAACCGTCGAGGTGGAAGTCGGAGACGTCAAACCGAACTTCGGCTTCGCCGAACTCGCGGAGTGAGGGGTTCGGCCCACCGGGCGCACTGTATCAGACGATTCTGTTTTTCATCTCGCCGTCCGGGTACTCCCGATAGCTCTCCGCGAACACCTCCGCTACCCGCGTCCAGTACGCGGGCGTCGAACCGGCCATGTGTGGCGTGACAATCGCGTTCGAGAGGTCCCAGAGCGGCGATTCCTCGGGGAGGGGTTCCTCCTCGAACACGTCGAGCGCTGCGCCGCGGATGTCTCGCTCTTGGAGGGCGTGTACCAGTTCGTCCTGTTCGACGATGCCGCCCCGGGCGACGTTCGTGAGCGTCGCCGAGGCACGCATCGCGGTGAAGGCTTCCGCGCCGAAGAGTCCCCGCGTCTCCTCGGTGAGGGGACAGGCGACGACGACGTGGTCCGCGTCGGCCAGCAAAGACTGGAGTTCGTCGGGCGGCCGGACCTCGTCGGCCGCGTCGGGCGCGTCCTCGGGGGTCCGCTTCGTCCCTGTCACCCGACAGCCCAGCGCCGAGCAGAGCTCCGCGACCCGCGAGCCGATGGCGCCCAACCCGACGACACAGACCTCTTTCCCCCGCAACTCCGCGGCCGAGTAGCCTTCCCAGACGCCGCGCTCCTGCTGGTCGAACGCGCGGGGGAAGCGCCGCTCGAAGGCGAGCAAGTAGCCGAGTACCTGCTCGGCGATAGGTTCGGCGTGGACGCCGGAGGCGTTCGTCAGCGCGATGTCCCGTGCTTCGAGGGCGTCGAGGTCGTAGTGGTCGACGCCCGCGGAGAGCGCCTGCATCCACTCGACGGTGTCGGCCCCGGCCAGAAGCTCGCCGCTCAGGTCGTGACCGAGGACGATTTCGGCGCCCGGTATCAGCTCTCGGGACTCCTCGGGGGTGCGCGCTACTTCGGGGTCGAGGTCGGTCCGCTCGCGTATCTCGTCGGCGAGCGTCTCCATCGCGGACTCCCGGGAGTGAGCCAGAATCAGCGTTCGTGGGGGCATACCGGCGGGAGGGCCGCCGGGGTGAAAAGTTCCGTCGCCGGTCGGCGCTACCGGACGGCCTCGTTACGCCGCATCGCGCCGCGCGTACCCCACCGCGGCGTAGACGAACGGCGTGTCGACGACGGCGATGAGGAGCTTCAGGAGGTACTGGCCGACCATCAACGAGAGGAGAATCGGCGGGTCGAGTTGCGGCCCGACGCCGAAGAGAGCGGGCGCGACGGCGAAGGCGACCCCGACGAAGATGACCGTGTCGATGGCCTGGCTCGTCGCCGTCGAGACGACGTTGCGAAGCCAGAGTTTCTCGCCGTCGGTGTACTCCCTGATGCGGTGGAAGACGGTGACGTCCCAGTTCTGACTGACGAGGTAGGCCAGCAGGCTCCCCGCGACGATGTTCGTGGAGGCGCCCATCACCGCGCGGAACCACTCGGGAGTGACGCTCGACCCGGCGGCCGGCGAGAGGATGGTCAGCCACACGAGCGCGAGCATCACGAAGTTCATCCCGAACGCGACGTTTACCAGGGTTCGCGCCGCGTTCCGGCCGTAGAGCTCCGAGTAACAGTCGGAGGCGAAGTAGGTGATGGCGTAGGCGAACGCCGCGCCGGGCGTGACGAGCGTCGCGCCTACCACGGGCAGCGAGACGGGCAGGGGGAAGGCAAGCGTCTTCGCCGCTGTCAGCTGGGCAGTGACGAGCGCCGTCACGAACAGGGCGACGAGCCCGACCTGCATCGCCCGCAGGCGGCCCTCACTCATCGTCCAGGCGGCCGTGGCGGGCGTCGACCTCGTCGAGTTGGTCCAGGGTCTTCCGGACGCTCGCGCGGACGGCCTCGCTGCGGTTCACGAACTTCCCGTCGTCGCCGACGTGCGAATCGAGGTCCGCCAGCAGCTCGGCGGGCACCTCGACGCTTATCTTGGGCATGGGCGGCCGTAGACGCATCGGGAGTATATAGCGCACGGTTTTCTTCCTCCGAGAACACTAGAGGAATACCCGAAGGGCGGCATAGCCCCGAACCGTCCCTACTGAACGTCTCTATTTGAAAACACAGGCAGTATACATTACTGTATGTGCGGAAATATTTTACCTTAGCGCCTGTTTATTTATTCTATAGGCGAATAACTAAAGGGATATA
>JBEQBK010000172.1:0-595 GCA_041639855.1 Halobacteriaceae archaeon
ACACCGGCGAGGACGTGCGGGACCGCATCGAGGTCGAGGAGCGCTTTTCCGTGTCGGAGTTCGCCGACCGGTACAACTCCTACGCCGGCACCGCGCTCGGGATGGCCCACACGCTCACCCAGACCGCACTGTTCCGGCCGCCCCACCGCTCGGAACAGCTCCGCGGGCTCTACTTCACGGGCGCGAACACGACGCCCGGTATCGGCGTCCCGATGTGCCTCATCAGCGGCGACCTCACGGCCGAAGCCGTCGCGGAGGACTATGGCGGGTAGGCTTCGCTACCTGCTCACTCTCTCCCGGCCGCGCTTCTGGTTCTACCTCGCCGGTCCCGTCCTCGTGGGAGTGGCCTACGGCGCGAACTCGGTGAGCGACGTGCTCGCACCCTTGCCGGTGCTCCTGTTCGCGTACTTCCTCCTTCCCGCGAACGTCCTGCTCTACGGCGTCAACGACGTCTTCGACGCCGACGCGGACGAGCACAACCCGAAGAAGGAAAACCGAGAGGCGCGCTACCGGGGCGGGCCCTTCGTCACGGCGGCGCTCGCTCTCTCCGCTCTCTTCGGGTTGGGGCTCTTCGCTGTTCTCCCCCGAGTGACGT
>JBEQBK010000172.1:605-4220 GCA_041639855.1 Halobacteriaceae archaeon
GTGACGTGGGCACCGCTCGCGGGCTTCTTCGCCCTCTCGGTGGCGTACAGCGCCCCGCCTGTCAGATTCAAGGCGCGGCCGTTCCTGGATTCGCTCTCGAACGGCCTCTACGCGCTGCCCGGCGTCGTCGCGTACGCCGCGCTCGCCGGTAGCCTGCCTCCCATGCCTGCCCTCGCGGGCGCGTGGGTCTGGACGATGGGGATGCACACCTTCTCGGCGATACCGGACATCGAACCCGACCGGCGTGCGGGCATCGAGACGACGGCGACGTTCCTCGGCGAAGGGAGAACGTACGCCTACGTGGGCGCGTGTTGGGTCGTCTCGATGGGTTGTTTCGCGCTGCTCGCTCCCGCAGCGGGCGCGTTGATGGCAGTCTACCCGCTCTTCGTCGCGGGGGTCGCGCTCACCGACCTCGGCGTGGCACGCGCCTACTGGTGGTTCCCCGCGCTCAACACCGTCGTCGGGGCCGCTCTCACCGTAGGCGGGCTCTGGGGGGTTGTCTATGGATAACACGGACCTGAGCCGCCGCCTGGACGCGCTCGTCACCGAGCACCGCTTCACTATTGCCGTCGTCTTCCCGGCCTTTGGGGCCGTCATGATGGTTGCGAGCGCTGAGGACCTCCTGCCCCCACTCCTCTCGTTCAATCCGGCGCTCATCCTCTTCGGCACGCTCGTGATGCGAACCCCCCTCGTCGCGGGACTGCTCCCGACACTCGAACGGAAGGGCGTCGCCGCCCTGCTTGGCCTGACAGCGTACACCTACGCCGTCGAGTTCGTCGGGGTCGAGACGGGCTTCCCCTACGGCTCCTTCGAGTACGGCATCGAGCTCGGGCCGATGGTGCTCGGGACCGTCCCGCTGGGCCTGCCGGCCTTCTTTTTCCCGCTGGTGTTGAACAGCTATCTCCTAGTACTCCTCCTCTCGGAGCGACGGAAGGCGGGGCCGCTTGGCCCCGTCGCCCGGGTGCTCGCGGCGCTCGCCGCCGTGCTCGCCATCGACGCTGTGCTCGACCCCGCGGCGGTCGCGTTGGGTTTCTGGCAGTACACGCCGCCCGGCGCTTACTACGGTGTCCCCCTCTCGAACTATCTCGGCTGGGTGCTGAGCGGCGGGCTTGCCGTTCTGACGGTGGAGTACGCCTTCGACCGCGACGAGCTGGCCGCCCGCCTGGCGAGCTGCCCGTTCATGCTCGACGACCTCGTGAGCTTCGTGCTCCTCTGGGGCGCGGTGAACGTCTGGTTCGGACAGTGGGTGCCGGCGCTCGTCGCCGTGGGGTTCGCGGGCGCGCTCGTCGTCACCGACCGCTTCGACTTCGCCGTCCGACCGCGCTTCGCCTGATTTCAGGCGGTGTCGGGGCTCGCTTCGCCTGCCTCGGGGTCGTGTCGGCGACCGTCAGTCGGATGGCTGGCCGGCGCCGCGATGTCGGTCACCGCGTAGAAAACCGCTTCCGGGTCTTTGGTTCGCCGCCAGCGGTAGTAGGTCCGGGCGAGTAAGGAGAGTTTCCGACGCCGGCTGAGCGAGGGGGGCGAGGAGAGCACGTCGAAGCCCTGCTCCCGGATCGCGCGATGGTGGTCGGCGTAGAGGACGGCCGCCAGCAGGACTGGAAACTGACAGTCCTCGGGGAGCAACGAGATGCCCTCGACGCCCTCCCGGTAGAGTTCCTCGGCTCTCGCGAGCTCGACCTGCATCGCCGCGGCGAACCCGCTGTCCGCGTCGCCGGCCCGCAGTTGTTCGTCGCTGACGCCGTGGGAGCGAAGCGTCTCTTGGGGGAGGTACACCCGGTCCCGTTCCTCGATATCCTCTCGCACGTCCCGGAGGAAGTTGGTCAACTGGAAGGCGTTGCCGAGCGCGCCCGCGTGCGGGGCTGCCGCCTCGTGGTCCTCGGGGTCCATCACCGCAGTCATCATATAGCCGACGGCGCCGGCGGAGCCGCGCATGTACGCCTCGACCTCGTCGTAGGTCTCGTAGCGCGCGACCGACACGTCTTGCTCCATCGCATCGAGGAACGTCTCGACTTCCGACTCCGGGATATCGTGGCGCTCACAGATTTCGACGAACGCGGCCAGCACGTCGTTGTCGGTCTCCTCGCCTTCGAGCACGACCGCCCGGATATCGTCGAGGCGCCGGCGCTGTTCCTCGGGGTCACCGCGGTCCTCGGCGTCCACTATCTCGTCCGCGGTTCGGAAGAAGCCGTACAGCACGTACGTCGGCTCCCTGACTCGCTCGGGCAGGAACCGGGTTGCCAAGTAGAACGTGGGCCCCGTCCGACGGTGGATAGACTTGCTCGTCGCGAGTTGGGCATCGGACGGCATTGTATTAGCACATTATATGCGATGTATCCGCATAAAGGTAGGTGGCGACTCGGGGCCGTCGTCCCGGCGTTCCAAATCACTTTTAGGCACGTCCCCCGAGAAATCGGGTATGGCGACAGAGCAAAAGCAGGTCCGTGAACTCCAAGAAGGGGCGTACGTGATGCTCGACGACGCCGCCTGTGAGATCGACTCCTACAGCACGGCGAAGCCGGGCAAACACGGCAGCGCGAAGGCCCGAATCGAGGGTCGAGGCGTCTTCGACGGCAAGAAGCGCTCGCTCTCGCAGCCCGTGGACGCGAAGATTTGGGTCCCTATTGTCAACCGGAAGCAGGGCCAGATTGTCAACGTCGAGAGCGCCGACGTCGCACAGGTGATGGACCTCGAAACGTACGAGACGACCTCGATGGCGATTCCCGAAGACCTCGACATCGCCGAGGGTGACGAAATCGAGTACCTCGAATTCGAGGGGCAGCGCAAGGTCCTGAACTGAGAATGTTCCCCGGCGCGACGGCCGATCGAGACGACGCAACCTATGCGGTCGTCGGCGCGCCGCTGGACCGCTCCGCCTCTTTCCGCCCAGGCGCACGCTTCGGGCCCGAACGGACACGCCAGTTCGCGAGCGGATTCGAGGACTACGACCACCACACCGGCTCGCACTTCTCCGGGCTCGGTGTTTTCGATGCCGGCGACCTGCGTGCGTGGGACGACGCCGGCGAGTATCTCGACTTTCTGGAGGGCGACCTCCGCCAGTTCACGACGGAGGAAACGGTGCCGCTGCTCCTCGGGGGCGAACACACCGTCACGGTCGCGGGGGTTCGGGCGACCGAGCCCGACGTGTTCGTCACTCTCGACGCGCACCTCGACCTACGGGAGTCCTACGACGGCAACCCGCTGAGCCACGCAACGGTCACCCGCCACGCACTCGAAACCGCCGACAGGGCGATTGTGCTCGGCGCCCGTGCCGGCTGCGAGGCCGAGTGGGAGCGCGCGAGCGAGGCTGACGTGACGGCCGTCCCGCCCGAGGACGTTCCTGACTGGGAGCCCGACCTCTCGGGCGAGGCATACTTGTCAGTAGACGTTGACGCAGCCGACCCCGCCCACGCTCCGGGGACGGGCACGCCCGAGCCCTTCGGCCTCGCGCCGCGGACGATGCGCCGGGTCGTCCGCAGCCTCGCGCCCCGGTGTGTCGGCTTCGATGTCGTCGAAGTCACCGACCGCGACGACGGCCAAGCCGCCACGCTGGCCGCCAAACTCCTCCGGGAGTTCGTCTTCGCCCACGCTGATAGCTAACAGGCGACAGTCCGCACA
>JBEQBK010000173.1:0-4134 GCA_041639855.1 Halobacteriaceae archaeon
ATGACGGCATGTGGCATCGTTCTCGAATAAAAACGTGCGTCCCGGACGCCCGCAGGAGAAGCCGCTACCGTATCGTTTTTTCAGGGTTGGGCACGACTGTTGGGTATGGTAGACTTCGGCTACTTCGCCTCGCTGGAGGAGTTCTCTCCCCAGCAGTGCCTCGACCAGGTCGACCTGGCTGACGAGTACGGCTTCGATACGGTTTGGGTGAACGACCACTTCCACCCCTGGTTCGACCACAAGCAGGACGGGAGCAGCGCAAACGGCGGCAACGCGTGGTCCTGGATGCCCATCGCGCTCGAACGAACCGACATGAAAATCGGGACGGGCGTGACGGCGATGCTCAACCGCTTCCATCCCGCTAACTTGGCCCACCAGCTGGCGACGCTGATGGAGCTCTACCCCGATAGGGTCTTCTTCGGCGTCGGCACCGGCGAGGCGCTTAACGACGCGCCGCTGGGCTTCGACTTCCCGCAGTACGGCGAGCGTGCCCGCCGCACCGCCGAGGGCGTTCGCATCATCCGGAAGCTCTTCGAGGGTGAGTTCGTGGACTACGACGGGACATTCTGGGACCTCGACGGCGCAAACCTCTACACCGGGCCGAACGAGGCGCCGCCCATCTACATCGCGGGCAACGGCCCCACCTCCGCACGGATGTCCGGCGACCTCGGTGACGGCTTCGTCACCGTCTTCGAGGACCAGGAGAGCATGGACAACGACCTCTGGCCCGCGGTGAGACAGGGCGTCGAGAAGTCCGAGCGAAACGAGGACTTCGAGGAGGACATGCACAACAGCGTCCACATCCACGTCTCCTACGACGAGGACATCGACGCCGCCCTGGAGCCGTGTATGCCGTGGCGCTCCACCATGTTGCCCATCTTCTTCGACGCCAACTACGCGGACCCGCGCTACCTCCAGATGCACGGCGACAGGGTGGGCGAGGACACTGTCATGGACGAGTTCATCGTCACCGACGACGTCCAGGACATCATCGACGAGACCCAGCGCTACGTCGACATGGGCTTCGACGAAATCGTCTACCAGTCCCACTCCCCCGACCAAGAGACGTTCTGCCGGCTGGTCGAGGACGAAGTGATGACCGCGTTCTGAGGGGGACGCGTTAAAAACCGACCCTCGGTTTCGTTTTTAGGCCAGCGAGCGGCCGTCGAACTCCTCCGCGCGGAAGTCCATCTCCATCAGCTCCAGAATCGTCGGCGTGATGTCGAAGAGATTCACGTCGCCGTCGACGCGCACGTCGGGGTCGTCGACGACGAGCGTCGCGTTGTCGAAGGTGTGCATCCCGTTTCGGGGACCGGTTCCGAACACGTCTTTGTCGCCCTTGAAGCCGGCCTTCAGGTCGAAGCCGCGCTCGGGGATGGCAACGAGGTCGGGCGCGATTTCGTCATGGTCACCCTCGAAGGCGGACTCCTTCTCGACGACGCGCTCAACGACGGACTCGCCGTCCGGCCCCTCCAGGTTCTCCAACTTCTCCTTCAGTTCGGCGCGGACCGCCTCGTACTCGTCCTCGGGGACGGCGCCGCGTGGCTCGCGGTCCTCGAGGTTGATGTAGAAGCGCCCCGGGACGAAGGAGTAGGCCTTCGTGTCGTCCGCGATGTCGGCGAGCTCCTCGTGGTCGTCGTCGGCGTAGGAGAGCCACCCCTCCTCCTCAAGCCAGGCGTTCATGTGGACCTCGTAGTCCAGCGAGGTGAAGCCGTGGTCCGAGGCGACGAGCATCGTCACGTCGTCGGGGAGCATGTCGTTGATTTCGCCGAGATATCGGTCGACCTTCTCGTAGAACTCCAGGAACTCCTCGGCGTACTCGCCGCCCTCTTCGTAGTCCTTGAACAGGAAGTGGTTCACTCGGTCGGTGGTCATGTAGACGCCGAAGAAGAGGTCCCAGTCGTCCTCGCCGATGTACTGCTTGAACGCCTCGTGGCGGGCGTCGATGGTCTCGTGGGCGTCCTCGATGAAGTCACTCTTGTCCTCGTCGTGGCCGAGTTTGGCGTTCACGTCCGTCCGATACCCTATCGAGTCGAGGTAGTCGGCGAACTCGGGGGGTTGGGCGATTTTGTCGAGCTCGGGCGGCGCGAGGAAGCCCGAGACCATCCGCTGGACGTTCTGCTGGGGCGGGAACGTCGTTACGACGTTCATCACCGTCGCGTCGCGGCCCTCCGCCTCGACACGGTCCCAGACGCGGTCGGCCTGCACGTCGCGGGCCATCGGCACGTACGTGTCGTACGAGCCGGTCTCGCGGTCCGTGAAGCCGTACACGCCCGTCTCGCCGGGGTTGACGCCGCTCGTGAGCGAGGGCCAGCAGGCGCTGGACTCGGGAGGCACAATCGAGTCGATGGCACCGCCGGCGCCCGACTTGACCATCTCGGTCAGGTTCGGGAAACGCTCGGGGTTGTCCCGGATGAGCGAGTACGGCACGCCGTCGATACCGAAGAAGGCCGCGCGCGGGGCATCCTCCCCACGGAGCCGGTCGAACAGTCCCATGGACGTGATATCGCGCTCGGCTACAAGAAGGTTGGTTTCGCGGCCCGACCTGCGGTCGTCGCGGACAGGTTTTTACCCCCGCGACCGAGGATGTCGTATGGAACGGAACCTGAGCGCGCGGGACCGGGCCTTCAGGGGCACCTGCGGGCTCCTTCTGGGAGCGCTGGCCGGCTGGCAGTACCCGGACACGGGGCTCACGCCGGTCGTCGCGTTCGCGGCGCTCGTCGGGGCCGGACTGCTGGCGAGCGCCGCCACTGGCTACTGCGGAGTGTACGCGCTGTTCGGCGTGCGTACGAACGAAGAACCGGAGGGGTGTTAGCCTAGAACTGCTCCTCGTAGAGTTCCATCCCGTGCTCGATGGCTTCGAGCGCGGCGTCCTTGCCCTCCCAACCGAGGGTCTCGACGCTCTTGCCGGCCTCGAGGTTCTTGTACGTCTCGAAGAACTCGTCGATCTCCGCTTTGGTCTGTTCGGTGATGTCCTCGACGTCCTCGATGTGGTCGAAGCGGGGGTCCTCCGCGGGGACGGCGATGACCTTGTCGTCCTGCTCGCCGTCGTCGTCCATCCCCATCAGCGCGACGGGACGGGCCTCGATGACACAGCCGGGGAACGTCTGGTCCTCGACGAGGACGAGCACGTCGAGGGGGTCGTCGTCGTCGTACCAAGTTTGCGGAATGAAGCCGTAGTCCGAGGGGTAGTGGACGTTGCTGTGGAGAACGCGGTCGAGCACGACGCCGGGAATCTCCTTGTCGTACTCGTACTTGTTGCGCTCGCCTTTGAGACACTCCACGACCGCGTGGATAGTTTCGGGCGCGTCCGGACCGGCCTCGATGTCCTCGAAGAGGTTCGCCATGTGCGCGAGAGCACTCGCGGGCGGGAAAAAGGCCTTTCCATCGTCCCCGACGGGCGGGGTGCCGTCACACAAGTCTTTAAATAACCCGGTTCCCATGTGCGGAACATGCCTACGACGCGTGCGGCGCGAACGGAGGAGGGGCGGGACCTGACGGCGTTCCAGAAGAACATCCTAATCGTGCTCTCCGAGGAGCCGATGTACGGGCTGGCCATCAAGCGCGAGCTCGAATCCTACTACGGGGAGGAGGTCAATCACGGCCGCCTCTACCCCAACCTCGACGACCTCGTCGAGCGCGGCTTCGTGGAGAAGTCCGAACTCGACAAACGCACCAACCAGTACGAACTCACCGAGGAGGGACGGGGCGTCGTCCTCGACGACCTAGAGTGGCGCCTCTCGAAGTTTGACGACGCCGAAGACCTGCTGGACTAGTTCTCCGAAGCCGACTCGCGGAGGAGCCGAACCGAGCGCTCGGCCCGTTCCTCCTGTTCCGGGGACGGCCACGCGTTCCGCGGGAAGTACTCGCCGAGGAACTCTTCGACCTCCTTCTCGGTAGCCTCCTCGATGCGCTTGGCGTAGTGATTCCCCATGAAATCCGCGAACGCGGCGGCTGTCTCGGCGTGGGCCTCGTCGTGGTCGGCCGCGAACTCGGCGACCAACTCGCGGTTGTGCTCGTCGACGGCGTCCCAGTTCTCCGGGTCGCCGGGGCCCTCCAGCGAAATTTCGGCCGCGCGGTCGGTGTCCTCGATGCGTTCGACCTGCACGACACCCTCCTCGACCCACTCGTCGG
>JBEQBK010000174.1:0-4127 GCA_041639855.1 Halobacteriaceae archaeon
CGTGAGAGAACGAGCGCCTCGAACAGCCACCACAGCGTCGACGCGCCGTAGAGAACGAGAGCGACCCACAGGAGAACGACGAGCGCCCGGAGAGCGAGGTCGGCCGCCATACCCGTCGTAGACGCCCCGAGGCACCTAACAGGTTCGGTACAGGTCACAGCGCACGAGCGACGGTGCGGGAGGTCAGCGCACGACCGTCACCGGACACGGCGCGCGGCGGACGACGCCCTCGGCGACACTCCCCAACAGCACGCGCGAGACGCCCGTCCGGCCGTGGCTCCCCACGACGATTTCGTCGGCGTCCTCCGATTCGGCGCGCTCGACGACCGCGCGGACGGGCTGGCTGTGGTCGAGTTCGGTGCGTATCTCGCGGTCGTGGGCCGCGGCGAGTTCGCGGGCGTCGTCGAGGACCGTCTCCGCGCGCTCCTCGGCCGCCTCGACCATCTCGTTCCAGTAGGGCTCCGAGGGAACGCCCGCGCCCGGCGCGACGAACCGCCCCGCGTCGGCCGGGTCCACCGCGTGGACCGCGACGATTTCGGCGTCGGGGTTCCGTTCGAGCGCGTGTTCGAGCGCGTCGTTCGACAGCGGGCCGTCGTCGACCGGGACGAGGACCGTCTTCTCGGCCATGGCCGAGGGTGTGAGCGCCCGACGGAAAGGCGTCGTGGCCGGGAAAGAAACAAGTCGGCGAGCGATGACGCTCCGGTATGGCGAGCGTCGGCGACCACTACCGGCTGGACGGTGCCGTCTATCGCGTCGTCGGGGCGGGCGACCCCGTCGCCCTGCTCCGCGTGGCCGACGGCGAGGGGCGGCGGGAACACACCGGCGACCTGCGGCAGGTACCCGCATCGGAAGCGGCGACCCTCGAACCCGCGCCGGACCCCGACGACGGCCTCCACCCGGTGCGAGCGCTCCGCGGGATGGCACAGGGGCTGTACTGGAACGTCCGCAAACTCCTCCCGTAGCTCAGCGCTCGCCCTCCGGCTCGCGTTCGCGGGCGTGTTCGGCCGCGCTCTCGACGGTCTCCGTCTCCAGCAGACGGTCGAGTTTCCGCTCGAACTGCTCGTCGGTCAGTTCGCCCGCGGCGTAGCGCTCCCGGAGCGTTTCGAGGGCGTCGCGGGTGCTCTCCTCTGTCTGTGAGTTTCCGTCCCACTCGTCCCACCACTCCGACTCGCGCTCGTCGTCGAAGAGGAGCGCGACGACGGGAACGACCACGACGTACCCGAACAGCAGCGCCGCGAGCCACCAGTTCTGGTCGGGGAACAGAAACAGCATCGCCAGCCACGTCCCCGTGACGACGGTACTGGTAATTCCCGTGGCGTTCTCCCGGAACCGTTCGGCGGCGCCCATAGCGGAGCGAACGAGCCCCGGCACAAAAACCCCAACCTCGGACTCGACACAAGGTATATGACGTTGCGCCAACGTCTAACAAAATCACACAGGGACCTCGGGGAGGGGACCCGGAGCCACCATGACCGAAACACACCTCAACGCCACGGTCAGTCTCCGCGCGGTACTGTTCACCGTCAGTGACGACGTGCTCCTCGTCCGCCGCGCGAGCGACGGCGGGTGGGAGCTCCCGGGGGGGCGGTTGAACGCTGGGGAGGACACCCTTGAGGGGCTCCGCCGGGAGATAGACGAGGAGACGAACCTCAACCCCGAAATCGACCGCCCCGTTCACACGACCGCGTGGGAAAACGACGACGACAACGGCCGCTTCGCCACCTACTACCGGGGGTACGTCGAGGCCTGCGCCGTGGAGTTGAGCCCGGAACACACCGGCCACCGCTGGGCCGACCCGGCGCGGGCGCTCGAAACGCTGTCGGGCCCACAGCGCCGGGCCCTCGAACGCGCGATGGACGGCCGGGAGACGGCCCGGCAGGAGCAGCCCGCGCCGGAAGGCGCCGAAGTGACCGAGTAGAGTCGAGGCGGTCGCTCGGGGGTCCGCGGGCGAAGGCCTATGTGCCCGGGCGCCCGGGGAGCGAACGATGCATATCGACCTCGACGACGTCGGCACCTTCGTCGCGCTGGGCCACACCTTCGGCTCGCACGCCGTCGCGCCGGTCGACTGGCCGATGGTCTGGACCGAACCCGAGCAGGCGCTGGTTCCCGAGGGCGAAGCGGTCGTAATCCCGCCGGAAATCGAGGACGCCTCCATCGGCCCGGAGCTCACGGCCGTCCTCGGGGAGGAGCTCCACCGCGCGACGCCCGCGGAGGCCGAGAAAGCGGTGTCGGCCCTGACGGTCACCAACGACATCAGCGCGACCGGCGCGTGGCCCGGTCATCCGGGGGGTGACGTGACGAGTCCGGCGTACAAGATGTTCCCCACGTTCCGGCCGGTTCTCACGGAGGGTGTTCCCTACGACGGAAGCGACGAAGAGCGCGCGATTACGGCCCACATCGACGGGGAGACGGCCTCGGAGAGCACGACCGAGGAGATGCGCTTCACCCTCGGCGAGATGGTCGCGGACGTGAGCCGCGTGCTCCAACTCGAAGCGGGCGACATGGTCGCCCTGGGCGAACCCCACGCGGAGGGAACCCTGCGCGGCGCCGCGGAAGTGACCTGCGAAATCGAGGGCGTGGGCGAGCTCTCGAACCCGGTCCGGGAGTCCGACGCGGAGCGGGTGCCCGGGCTAGACGGGTAGCGAACCCGTGAAACGGTAATCCGGGTACGGCGCCCACAGACTTTTGCCGAACCGGCGAAACCCGAAGGCTATGAACGACGGTGAAGAATCCGGCGCCACCATCACGGACGTACAGACGACCATCGTCGAGGGGAACTTCCCCTGGACGCTCGTGCGTATCTACACCGACGAGGGGACCTACGGGACGGGCGAGGCCGTGCTCGGGCCGAAGGCCGACGCCTACGTCGAGCACGCCAAGCAGTACCTCATCGGCGAGAGCCCGCTCGACGTCGATGCGCGCATGTCGGAGCTGTACGCCCGGCTCGCCCACCACGGCGGCATCTCGGGCGTCGGCGTGACCGCCGCCTCCGCACTCGACATCGCCCTGCACGATTTGGCGGGGAAGCTGTTGGGCGTTCCCGCCTACCGCCTGTTGGGCGGGAAACACCGCGACTCCGTGCGGGTCTACTGTGACACCCACGCCGGCGCGCACCTCCACGACGCCGCCGACGAGGCCGAGAGCGAGGCGTTCGACGACCCCTACGCGCCGGAGGCGTTCGTCGGCGCGGCCGAGGAGGTCCTCGACGAGGGGTTCGACGCCATCAAGTTCGACCTCGACGCCGGCCACCGCTTCGAGGGCGACATGCGCAACAGCCACCTCAGCAACAAGGGCGTCGAGTACCGCCGGAAAATCGTCGAAGGCGTCACGGAAGCCGTCGGGGACCGCGCGGACGTCGCCTTCGACTGCCACTGGTCGTGGAACGCCGACAGCGTCGGCCGCCTCGCCAGCGCCGTCTCGGAGTACGACGTCTGGTGGCTGGAGGACACCGTTCCCCCCGAGAACCACGACGTACAGATCGAAGTCACGAGAAACGTCGATACGACCATCGCGGCCGGCGAGAACGTCTATCGGGCGCAGGGCGCCCGGCGCCTCCTCGAAAACCAGGGCCTCGACGTGATTCACCCCGACGTACCGAAGAACGGCGGGATGCTCGAAGCGAAGAAAATCGCCGACATGGCGAAGACCTACTACATCCCGCTCGCCCTGCACAACGTCTCCTCGCCCATCGGGACGATGGCGAGCGCGCACGTCGCCGCGTCGGCCTCCAACTGCCTCGCTCTCGAATACCACGCCCGCGACGTGCCGTGGTGGGGCGACCTCGTGGGCGAGGAGCTCATCGAGGAGGGCGAAATCGAGGTCCCCGACGAGCCGGGGCTGGGCGTCGAGCTAGATAGAGAGGTGGCGAAGGAGCATCTGGCAGAGGGGGAGACGCTCTTCGAATAGTCCTCCCGGGGCGCTGGTTCACCGGCCGTACAGACGGACTCACCGCGGTCTTCCCGTGCTTCGCTCGCGGATGTCTCCCGTACAGGTCCGTATCCCGGCCAAAAGAACGCGGCCCGGGTTCAGTGGTCCCGGTCGTGGGGGTTCTTCACCGTGCCGTAGTTCTCGGCGTGGTCCTCGTAGTCGATGAAGCGCGGGGCGTCCGGGTCGAAGGGACGCTGGAG
>JBEQBK010000175.1:0-3966 GCA_041639855.1 Halobacteriaceae archaeon
GGCGTTCGCCGAGGTTGACTTGCCGGGCCCGACGCCGGCCGAACACCATCCCTCGCGCTTGCTGGCCTACCAGCGGTTCTCTTCGGAGAGCGCGGCCTCGTACAACCGCCTCCAGGCCGACCTGCTCGGGGAGGCGACCCCCGAGTGGTTCGTCACCCACAACTTCATGGGCGATTTCGAGCCGCTGGACGCCTTCTCGGTTTCGGAGGACCTGGAGTTCGCGTCGTGGGACTCCTACCCGACGGCGCACGGCCAGCGCGCGCCGGAGTTCGACGAGTCCGAGGCTCTCGGCGAGGACGTCCAGCGCGCCGGCGACCCGGACGTGACGGGGATGAACCACGCGCTGTTCCGGGGCGCGAGTGGGGGCCCTTTCTGGGTGATGGAGAACCAGTCGGGCGACATCCGCGCGTTCCCCTACTCGGCGGAGCCCGACGACGGGATGGTCCGCCTCTGGACGCACCAGGCTGTCGCGCACGGGGCCGATACGGTCTCGTACTTCCGGTGGCGTCGCTGCCGCTTCGGCCAGGAGCAGTACTGGGGCGCGCTGAACAACTACGACGGCTCCCCGGATAGGGGCCTCCCCGAAGCGACGCGGGCCGCCGCGGAGTTCACTTCCCTCCCCGCGTTGGACGCGCCCGTCGGTGACGTCGCGGTGCTCTTCGACTACGACAGCATGTGGGCGCTCCACAACGAGCCCCACACCCCCGAGTTCGACTACTGGGACCACCTCCGGACGTACTACCGGGCGCTCCGGGGCCGCGGCGTGACGGTCGACGTGGTTCCGGCGGACGCCGACCTCGGACCGTATTCGGCCGTCGTCGCGCCCGCGCTCCACCTCGTTTCGGAGGGGCGTGCAGAGCGTCTCGCCGGCTACGCCGCGGCCGGCGGCGAACTCCTCCTCACCGTTCGTTCGGGGACGAAAGACGAACAGGACGCGCTCCGTGAGGACCTCGCGCCCGGCCCGCTCGCCGGCGCGCTCGGCGCTCGCGTAACGCAACACGAGAGTCTCGCACCCGGGGTCGAAACCCGTGTTTCGTACGCCGGAACCGAGTACGACTACCGAACATGGGGCGAGTGGCTCCGCGTCGAGGGCGCGTCGGTCCTCGGGAGCCACGAATCCGGCCCCGCGGCGGGCGAACCGGCCGTCGTTCGGGACGAACACGGCGACGGCGGAGTGTCCTACGTCGGCGTTTGGCCCGGGACCGAGTTGGCCGACGCGCTCGTCGTCGACCTGCTCGAACGGGCCGGGCTGCCCCCGAGCGCGCGTCTCCCCGAGCGCGTCCGCTTGGCCGAGCGCGACGGCCACACATGGGTGTTGAACTTCCGCTCGGACGCGGTCGGAATCGAAACCGACGCCGACATCGTCGTCGGCGACGCTGACGTCCCCGGACGCGACCTCGCTGTCGTGGCTGGACCGGTTGAGAGCGTCAGGCTTCGCCGGACGTGACGCGATAGCAGGGGGCGCGGCTGTCGCACCGACCGACTCAGGCCCGCTCGACGCGCTCGATGTCCCAGACGAACTGGGATTCGTCGCGCTGGTTGTCGACCGAGTCCCAGTCCATCGCCCAGTAGGCTTTGAGCGTGCCGTCCTCCTCGCGCACGTCCGCACGACCCGGGTACGGGGCGTCCCCCACGCGCTGCGTGACGATTTTGCGCCCCTTCAGGAGGCGCTCGACGTCGACGACGGCCTCCCGCCCGGACGCGGCGACGATGCGGGACTCGTCCTCGACTTCCCAAAGCTTCGGCATGGCAGTTCGTAGGGACGAACGCCAATAAGCCGTGTCCGTCCCGGCGTGTTTCTCCGGTCCCCGCGAGAAGCTATCGCGCGGGGAGGAGTTCGAGCGTTATCTCGCCGCCGACCTCGGTTTCCTCGTAGGAGACGGTCCCGTCGTAGGCCGTCACAATCCAGCGGACCAGCCAGAGACCGAGCCCGCTCCCGTGGTCTAGCGGCGTGGGTCGCATCTCGCCGGTGAGCAGGCGGCGCTCCTGTTCGGGAAGGCCGGGACCCTCGTCGCGGACGCGGAGCGCCACGCGGTCCCCGAGCCCGGTCGATGTCACCCACACATTCGGGGTGGGGACGTCGGCGTATCTGATGGCGTTGTCGACGAGCGCCGCGACCGCCCGGTCGAGATGCCCGCCGGTCATGACGTCGGGTGTGTCCGCGAGGTCGACCGACACATCGGCGTGCGCGACCAGCTGTACGTCCTTGAGGGCGTCCGTGACGACCTCGTCGAGCGATGTCGCTTTGAGCTCCGGGTCCGCGTCCAGAGCCCGCTCCACATCGCGGGCCTCCTTGCTCATCCGCTCGAGAGCGAGCGCGCTCTCGCGGACCGACTCCGCCGACGCGGCGAGCTCGGGGTCGTCGACGCCTTCGATGAGCCGTTCGGCGTGGTCGGTGAGCTGGCCGACTTCCGAGGAGAGGTTGTACCGGAGCACCCGATTGAGGACGGCGAGCTCGCGCTCCTGGCGAATCTCGTCGGTGAGATCCGTGTACACCGCGAACCCCCGCTGGCCGTTCCGATGAGGGATGCCGCGGTAGAGGAGCGTCTGGACACCCTCCTCCGTGCGCCGGTCGACGATGGCATCGTTTGACTTCCCGGCGGCCGTCCGTCGGTCGAAGCGGTCGCTCTGTGCGCGCTGGTCGTTGGGCACGATGTGGTCGTTCAGCGAGGTCCCGACGATTTCCTCGCCTTCGAGGCCGAACAGCGCGCGAAAGGCATCGTTGACCGTCCTGATAATCGGCTCGCCGTCCTCGAACTCGAACTCCACGACGGCGTCCTGGATGTTCTCGAAGAGGTGGCGGAACCGCTCGCCGTCGGTCTCGCTCGCCGTCGGTGGGGTTCCATCCTGTTTCATCGACTGAATGGACACTCTCAACGGGTTTATACTACACGTCTAGTGTATTATTATCCATATCAATTTTGGAATGTGGTGTATTTTTGGATATATTTGGCCGAAAATGGTTCTGCGATTCAGCGGTCCCCACGCGGGGCGCTAGGTGAAGACCTATGGCGCTTCTCCGAGTGGTGTCGGCCATGAGCAAATATGTGGGACTCGATTGGGCTTCCAAGGGGTGGTTCGGCGTCATTCTGGAGGACGGCGACTGGGAGACCGACCTGTTCCCGTCGATTTGGAGCCTCTGGAAGTACCACAGCGACGCCGAACGGATTTGTATCGATATCCCGATCGGATTGCCGAGCGACGGGACACGGGCCTGCGACCGACGCGCGAAAGGAAAGCTGGGTGCCCGACAGGGGAGCGTCTTCTACACGCCGGTCCGTGACGCCGTCTACGAGGGGAACCTCGACGAGGCCAAGCGAATCAACGAAGCCGAAGGCGGCTTCAGTATCCAGAACCAGACATGGAGCATCGTTCCCCGGATTCGGGAGGTCGACGAGTTTCTGGATATGTACCCCAGTGCCCGCGACCGGCTCTACGAGACACACCCGGAACTCTGCTTCTACGGGCTGAACGGGGGGACCCCGCTCGGGGAGTCAAAGCGGACCGAGTCCGGTATTGTGCGGCGCAAAGAGCTTCTATCCGAGGAGTACACCGATGCCGATGCGCTCTACGAGGCGAGCGTCGGGCGATACACGGAACCCAGCTACGCGCCGCTGCTGGGCGGTGCGGACGACATTCTGGATGCACTGGCCGCAGCGGTGACGGCTCGCCGCTCGGAGGCGAAGTGGACGACCCTTCCGGAGGCGCCGCCGACCGACCGACGGGGCCTCCCCATGCGTATCGTCTATCCCTCGGATATGGAACAAACGCAGTTATCGACGCTGGGCGGGCGGGCGTAGACCTGCCACTCGCCGCTTGGCGCCGTCCGAAACGCCTATTTCCTTCCCTGAATGTCCGACGAGCATGAACCCCTATGCCCTCCTCTTCGGCGCTATCGTCTCCGAGCTGTTCGGGACGACCGCGCTGAAGCTCTCCGACGGGTTCTCGAACCCGCTCCCCAGCCTG
>JBEQBK010000176.1:0-3951 GCA_041639855.1 Halobacteriaceae archaeon
CGAGGAGGTCGGGCGTGAAGTTCGAGAGGCCGATATGGCGCACGGCGCCGCGGTCGACGAGCTCGTCGAAGGCCGCGAGCGTGTCGGCACCCTCGTAGGCGTGGGTCGGCCAGTGGACGTAGAGGAGGTCGATGTACTCGGTGTCTAGTTTCTTCAGGCTCTCCTGTGTGCTCGCCAGCACGTCGTCGTGGGCGAGGTTGCCGGTGTCGACCTTGGTCGCGAGAAAGACGTCCTCGCGGTCCACGTCCGCCTCGGCGATGCCCCTCCCGACGCCTTCCTCGTTGTCGTAGCCCTGCGCGGTGTCGACGTGACGATAACCCGTGTCGAGCGCGCGAGCGACGTTCTCGACGGCGTCGCGGCCGTTCAAATCGTAGGTGCCGAAGCCGAGGCGGAACTCGTCCATACCGTCCGGGTGAGCGGACGCCGGATAAGCGTTGGCGCCGCGGCATGGGAGACCAGCCGAGGGTGAAGCGCGCGGCCGAGCGCTCGACGACAGCTGCGGGAGGACTTTAGACGCCGCGACGAGAAGGGGGGCGTATGCCCGAGTTGACGGTCACGGAAGACCAACTATCGTACATCGAGGAGCTCCGAGAGGAACTCGCCGCGGACGCGGGCCCCTACGCCCACGTCCGGCCCCGCGACGCCCTACAGTACCTCATCGACAACCACGGTGGGAGCGTCGACACCGACGCGGGCGAACCCGAGGGAGCCGAACCGTCGGACTCGTCGCCCGAATCGGACGGAGGCGACGATGAGGCGTCCGACGACGGCGACGACGCGGACCGACTCTCCTCGATGATGAGCCTGCTCGACGAACACGACGGGAAGTGGCGCCGCGCGGAGAGTGACGACGGAACCTACGAGGTCGATCTCCCCGACGGCGACACGGAGACGGTCAGAACGAAGGACGACGTGCGCGCCGTGCTGTTCAAGAACTACTGATGGTCTGGAGCCGACTGAAGGCGTGGCTGTTCGGGGACGGAGAGAGCGAAGCGCCGTCCGAGAGCGAACCGGCGTCCGAGGCGGAACACGGGGGCGAGCCCGAGACCTACCGCTGTGCGGTCTGTGGCACCGAGGTCGACGGCGACGACGAGAGCTGCCCGCTCTGTGGCTCCAGCGACCTGAACCCCGTCGGGGAGGCCCCGGGGGAGAACGCAACACCCGTCGGGGAGTCGGAACCCACCGGGAGACGGGTTGCAAACGAGGGCGTCGACCCCGCCGAGCGACTGCAGGAAGCCAGAGAGAACCTTCTCGCGCGCCACGAGGACCGCTGGGAGCGCGACGGCGGGGGCTACCGCGTGCGGGACGCCGACGGCGAGTGGCGCCACGTCGAGGACGAAGACGCCGTGCGTGCGGTCCTCAGCGAGTAGGGTCGGCCTCCTCCGCCGCGTCGAGGATGTCCTCGGCCAGGTCGCGGGCCTCCTCGGGAGTGTAGAGCGGGTGGTTGCCCAGCATCTGTTCGATGCGGACGTAACCGTCGTCGGTATCGACGAGTACCGGCGCTCTGTCTTCGAGGGTTGTGGCCTGCGACTGGTTGTCGGTCGACATCGTGTATTGATACACGTTACCACACCACTTATAGCTGTGGGCAGCGCCCGAAAACCGACCGTCCGTCAACGGCGCCGGCGGAGAACGTGAAACGCGTAGGCGAGACAGCCCAACAGCACGACGCCGGCGGCGGAGAGCGCCGCGACGCCGGCAACGGCGAAGCGCCCGCCGTCGAGAACGAAGGCGTCCCCCACGAGGACCCCCTCCCACTGTCCGAAGACGACCGCGGCGGCGTCGAGGAGGGCCCACCCGAACAGCGCGAACCCGCCGAGGAGGAGCAACGTGCTCAACAGCCCCCCAGTTGCGGGGGTCGGCGTCCGCGAACGGACTGGACGGGACTCCCCCCGGCGGTCGGCGTAGACGTCGTAGACCCCTCTCATACGACTATTGAGGGCGCGCGAGGAGATAAACCCGCGCCCCGGGAGTCGATAGTTCCAAACCCGCGCCCCCGATAGCGGGAGCATGCGCGATGCCGACGCCGTACTGGTCCGCTACGGCGACCTGAACACCAAATCCGAACGGGTCCGCCGGGGAATGGTCGGGGACCTGCTGGACAACCTCCGGGCAGTCCTCGCCGAGCGCGGCGTCGAGGCCAGCGTCGAAGCCGACCACGTCCGGCCCCTCGTCCGTACCGGCGACCCCGACGCCGCGTGCGACGCCGCGACCGACACGCCGGGGGTCGCCTCCGCCTCGCCGACCTCCGTCGTCGACTCCAAGCGGGGCGCCATCGAGGACGCCCTAGCCCGGTTGGCGCCCCGCGCCTATACGGGGGGGACGTTCGCGATACGAGCGCGCCGAGCGACGGACACGACGGCCTTCGACAGCGAGGACGTCGGGCGCTTCGGCGGCGACGCCGTCGGCGAGGCGGTGGCTTTCGAGCCCCGCGTCGACCTCGACGACCCCGACTGCGAGCTGTTCGTCGAGGTCCGCGAATCGCGGACCTTCGTCTTCGCCGAGAAGCGCGCGGGCCCGGGTGGCCTCCCCGTCGGGACCCAGGCGCCGCTGGTGGCGCTGGTCAGCGGCGGTATCGACTCACCCGTCGCCGCTTTCGAGGCGATGCGCCGGGGCGCGCCCGTCGTCCCCGTCTATCTGGACCTCGGCCCCTACGGCGGCCCGGACCACGTCGCCCGCGCGGAGGCCGCGATGCGGACGCTGGCGGCCCGCGCCCCCAACCGAGTCGACGAGGGCTTTCGGGTCCCCGCCGGCCCTGACCTCGAAACGCTCGCCGACGTGATGGACCGCGGGCGGATGCTCGCCTTCCGGCGCTACTCCCTACGCGTCGCGGGCGAGGTCGCCGAGCGAACCGGCGCGGCGGGCATCGTCACCGGCGAAGCGCTGGGCCAGAAGTCCTCGCAGACGGCCCGCAACCTGCGGGTGACCGGCGCGGCCACGACGTACCCGGTCCACCGGCCGCTGCTGAGTCGGGACAAAAGCGAAATCACCGAGCGCGCCCGCGAAATCGGGACGTTCACCGACGCGACGGTCGACGCCGGTTGCGAGCGCTTCGCGCCGCCGAACCCCGAGACAGCGGGGCGGCTGCCGGCCGTCGAGCGCGCCGAGCCCGACGACCTCTTCGAGCGGGCGACGGCGGCGGCCGCCCGGGCCGAGCGTATCGACCTCTAGAGCTCCCCGCGCTCGGGGATGGCCGCCTGTGCACCCTCCGCCTCGGTGGCGCGGGCCGACGCCGCCGCGGCCGTTTCGACGGCGGCCCGAAGGGGTTCACCGCGCGCGAGCTCCGCCGCGAGATAGCCCGCGAACGTGTCGCCCGCGCCGGTCGTGTCTACGGGGTCCGCGGAGGGGGGCGGCACCCGCTCGCGACCGCCGTCCTCAACGAGCAAGTCGTCGGCGCCTCGGGTGACGACTGTTTCGCCGGGGTAGTCGAGGAGCGCCGGGCGCAGGACCCCATATTCGCCGGCGTTCGGCGTGATGACCGACAAACAGGGGTGGGAGAGGAGCCTCCCCGCACCGCCCGCGGGCGCCGGGTCCAACACGACCGTCGGCGGGTCCGAACAGCCGTCGAGTCGGGTGAGTAGCCGGTCGTTGGCGGCAAGGGGAATCTCGTTTTGGAGGAGGAGACAGTCCGCAGCCCGGACCCGCTCGAAGGCGTCGAGGGGCTCGGCCTCGTCGTTGGCGCCCTCGACGAGCGCGATTCGGTTCTCGCCGTCGGGTTCGACGAAGACGTACGCCGTCCCGGTGCGCTCGTCGACCCGCGCGACGGCCGACGTATCCACGCCCCGCGATTCGAGGATGTCGAGTGCGTCGTCGCCGTCCGGGCCGACGGCCCCGACCAGCGCGGCGTCGGCACCGGCGCGGGCCGCGGCGACAGCCTGGTTCGCCCCCTTGCCGCCGACGGCCGTCGCGTCGACCCGGTCGGCGAGCTCGTCGGGCACGGAGGCGACGACC
>JBEQBK010000177.1:0-3950 GCA_041639855.1 Halobacteriaceae archaeon
TCGTCCTGATGGTGTTCGCGCTCCCGGACCCTACGATTACCGACGCCGTCGCCGGACAGCTACTGCTGGGGTGGTCGGCCGCGTTCGTCGGCCACGGCGTCGAAACGTACACGGAGTACTTCCGGAACCGCGGCTACGAGGACCACTCCCCGCGCTCGCTGCTGTTGGGCCCGTTCAAATACCTCTTCGCCGTCGGCGGGCTGATGCTGGTCTTCACCCCCTTGCAGGGCACCTTCGAGAGCCGCTCGCTGCTGGTCGTCGTCGTCCTGGGAAAGGGCCTCTACGACCTGCGCACCCTCCAAGTCGCGCGCGACGACGATCGACACGGGGTCTTCTACCGGCTCTACGGGAGCGAGGAGACGGAAATAAACCCCATATCGGTTCATGAACCCGACCGGGAGCCCGACCTCGCAGTCCGGCCGTCGCGTCGCGTGGCGCTCGTCGACGCCCTCTACCGGGGGGTGACGTATTCGGTTTCCAGCACGGCGCTCCTGTTCTACGGTCTCGGTGTCGTGATGGCGGCCTTGGGGGCGACCCCCTTCGCGGTCCTCTTCCTCGGCGTCGGCTGTTGTTTCACCCTGTTGCGCGCTGCCGGCCGCTATCTCACCGCCGGCACCGTCGAGTACCGGGTGTACGGCGACACGCTCGTCGCGTACGACGCCCTGTTGGACGAGCCACAGGCGCGCCTCGAAGCCCCCGCCGTCACCGACTGGGCGACCGAACGGGACCGCGTGGACCGGCTCTTCGACACCCACACCCTCGAGCTCGAAGCGGTCGAGCCGGAGGAAGAGGAGGAGTGGCCCCCGATGGGGCTGGCGCTCGACCCGCCGGACCCGGAGGAGCTCGGCGAGGACGACGCGAACGAGAACAAACCGATGACCGTCCCGCATGTGACGAACCCCGACGACCTCACGGCCGCCCTCGGCCTCCAGGGTGCCGGGGAAGGCTGAACGGGCCGGCCCTCTCCGGGTATCCCGCTTCGCAAAACGGCTATCATCCTCGGCGGCCACCGACCCGTATGAGTGGACACGCTTCCCTCCCGCGGCGCGCGCTTGAACGCCTCGCGGAGGTCAACATGTGGGTAATCGTGGCCGCCGGGTTCGCACTCGGCTACACGGTAACCCACTTCGACGGGCCGTGGTGGCTAGCCTTCCTCTGCTATCTCGGCGGGGGGTTCCTTCCCATCCTCCTCTCGACGGTCCCCAGCGAGGAGGACGGCTTCGAGTACGAAATCACGAACCGCGAGCGGGCGGTCTACCTCCTCGGGGTCCTCCGGTGGGCGTTCACGCCGTGGGGTATCTTCACCCAGGTCCTCCAGGTCGCCGGGCAACTGGCCGCCTACGTCCGCTACCGAGGGGCGATGCCCAGCACGGAGTGCCACACGCCGGAAACGGAGCTCCGTCTCCCCGTCGAGAGCGAGTGGACGGTCGTCAACGGGGGCGTCACGCCCGATACCTCCCACTCGTGGGAGATATACGCCCAGCGCTACGCCTACGACTTTCTGGTGACTGACGACGAGGGTGAAACACACAACGGGGACGGCGACGAGTTGGACGACTACTACGCGTACGGAAAGCCGGTGGTCGCGCCCGCCGACGGAACGGTCGTGGACGTGAGCGACCGGCGCCGCGACTACCCCGGCGTCGGCACCACGCTCGTCGAGTGGCGCACATGGGACATCGCGGGCAATCACGTCACCATCGAACACACCGCGGGCGAGTACTCCTTTCTCGCACACCTCAAGCGGGGGAGCACGACCGTCGCGGAGGGCGACGAGGTGGAGGCCGGCGACGTCGTCGGCCGGTGTGGCAACTCCGGGCACTCCTCCGAACCGCATCTCCACTATCAGCTACAGGATACGCCGAGCTTCTGGGTCGCCGCGGGCCTCGCGCCGCGCTTCTCGGGTGTCGAGGTCGAGCGGAACGACCAGCGGGCGCACCACCGCGACATCTACGCCGACCGCGACGCGGCGACAGAAATGTATCTGTGGTCCGGAGATCGGGTCCGCCACGCCGATGCTAGCGGCAAAACCGATGTGTCACCGGCCGAAGCTAGGAGGTAGCGTTTTGTCGTTTGGTAACGCAGTACATGTATGGACACGACGATAGACACCGTAATGGTCGCCGTCGGGGCCGACCCCGAAGACGACCTCGACAGCGTGGTCGAAGCGACCCTACAGGTCGCCGTCCCGACCGGCGCGCGGGTCGTGTTGGCCCACGTCTTCACCCCCGACGAGTTCACGGCCGCCGCCGAGCGACTGGAGTACCCGGACGCGACCGTCGAGGACGCCGACGCCGTCCTCCGTCGCCACCGCCGGGTCCGCGCGTTCGCGGACGCCCTGGAGGAACACGACGTGCGCTACGAAGTGCGCGGTGCCGTGGGCAACGTGACCGAGGAACTCGTCGCGGCGGCCCTTGAGATGGGTGCCGACCGGCTCATCGTCACCGGTCACCGCCGCTCGCCGACGGGGAAGGCGGTGTTCGGGAGCGTTTCTCAGGACCTCCTCCTTGAAGCGCCGTGTCCGGTCACGTACGTCAAAGCGGACTGAGAGCGGGGCACACTCAGGGGAGGTCGTCGGGCCGGTCAACGTCCCGACACACTCCCTCGTCCTCGACGGCGACTCGGACTGCGTCGGGGTGGGTCCGCACCAGTTGCCTGCCGCCTCGGTCACCGTCGACGTCGGCGAGCGCGTCGAAGTGTCTTCTCCCGAACATGACTGGGTTCCCCCGGGTTCCCCCGTAGGTCGGCGCGACGATACTCCCGAGACCCTCCTCGAACGCGGTCCGCAGCGTTCGAACCGTTTCGGGCGCGACGAACGGCATGTCGCCGAGTGCGAAGACGACCGCATCCATCCCGGCCTCCCGGGCGGCCGCCACGCCCTCGCGGACAGACGTGTGTTGGCCCGCCGAGTACGCCGGGTTCGACCGGGTGTCGAGGCCAGGTGGGAGTGACGCGCACACTCGCTCCGCTTGGTGACCGACGACTGCGACCCGGCTGTCGAGGGGCGCGTCGAGGAGAGTGCGGGCGGCGCGCCGGACGAGCGGCTCCCCTCCGATGTCCGCCAGCAGCTTGTTGGCGTCGCCGAAGCGTTCGCTTTCTCCGGCGGCCAGCAGCACACCGCCGACGCGGGTCATCCGAGAACCCCGCGGGGATGTGTACACGGCGCGATATAGCAGAAGCTGTGCATGATAGACAATACGGGGGTCGTCAACTAAGCGTACCGGTCGGGCAGGTTTGGCCGCGGGGATAACCTACTTCCGGAACCGCCGCGCAGGACTACCATGTCACAGTGTGCCGTCCGGGAGGGAGAGCGATGAGCGACACTGTCGACCTACTCCTCCGGGGGAAGGTCATCAACGTCACGACCGGCACCATCGAGGAAGGGGCGGTCGCGGTCGACGACGGCGAAATCGTCGCGCTCGCGGAGCGCCCGGCAGACCGGGTCGTCGAAGGCGCGTACGTCGCCCCAGGGCTCCTCGACGCCCACACCCACGTCGAGGCGTCGATGGTGACGGTGCCCCGCTACGGCGAGGCCGTCGTCCCGAAGGGCGTTACCGGCGCGGTCTACGACCCACACGAGGTGGCGAACGTCCTCGGCGCGGAAGGGGTCCGAGCGTTCGCGGCGGGCGCCGAACACACGCCGCTGAAGGCCCACCTCACCGTTCCTTCCTCGGTCCCGGCCAGCGACCTGCAGGACACCGGCGCCGAGTTGGGTCCCGAAGCGGTGGCGTCCCTCCTCGACTCGCCCGACGCCGTCGCGCTGGGGGAAGTAATGAACACCCACGGTCTGCTGGCGGGCGAGTCGGAACTCCACGCGAAGATTGATGCCGCCCGGGAGCGCGACCTGCCCGTGGACGGCCACGCGCCCGGGGTCACCGGCGACGACCTCCAGGAGGTGGCACGGTTCCTCGACAACGACCACGAGAGCGTCGGTTACGGCGAGGGTCGCG
>JBEQBK010000178.1:0-3946 GCA_041639855.1 Halobacteriaceae archaeon
ACGAGAGTCGCGTGCGCCGGATGCCGGGCCGGACGAGGCCCGGTGGTCGGTGGTGCCGACGGAGGTCACGGACGTGCGTCAGCCGTTCGTGGACGGCAGGTCACGGACGTGCGTCAGCCCGCCGCTCCTGAAACGACTGGGTTTTTCCGCAGCCCCCACGCAGGGCGGGTATGTTGGTCCGCGAGGGGGGCGTCGAGTGCGAGGTCCCCGAACAGGAAGGCCAGGGGAAGAGCGACGCCGTCTTCTTCAATCCGCGGATGGAGCTGAACCGCGACCTCACCGTCGCCGCGCTCGACGCCTACCGGGAGCGCGAGCCGCGCGCCGAATCCTACCTCGACGCCACCGCCGCCACGGGAATCCGCGGCGTGCGCGCCGCCGCGAACGGCTGGGACGCGACGATGGCCGACGTGGACCCCGACGCCGTCGCCCGGTGTGAGGACAACCTCGCGCGTAACGGTTTGGAGGGGAGGGCGGTCCACCGCGACGCGAACGCGTTGCTCTACGACGGAAGCGAGGTGTTCGACGTCGTCGACCTGGACCCCTTCGGGACGCCTATCCCGTTCGCGGACGCCGCCTTCGCCAACGCCCGCGACATGGTCTGCGTGACGGCGACCGACACCGCGCCGCTGTGTGGCGCGCACTTCGACAGCGGCCGACGGAAGTACGACGCCATCCCCCGAAACACGGAGTACCACGCCGAGATGGGCCTCCGAATCCTCCTCTCCGCGCTCGCGCGCACCGCCGCGCGCTACGACACGGCCATCGACCCCGTTCTGAGCCACGTCTCGGACCACTACGTCCGGACGTACCTGGACCTCTCGCGGGGCGCCAGCGTCGCCAACGACTGTCTCGAATCGCTGGGGTACCTCCACCACTGCCCGGAGTGCCTCTGGCGCGAGCACCACAGGGGCCGCACGGTCAGAGAGCGCGACGCCTGCCCGAACTGCGGGAGCGAGCAGGTACTCGAAGCGGGCCCCCTCTGGCTGGACAAACCCCACGAGGACGCCTTCGTCCGCGAGACGCGGGGGAACCTGGACGAGGGGATGGGGACGGCCGCACGCGCCGACTCCCTCCTGGAGCGCATCGAATCCGAGTACGACGCCCCGACTCACTACGACCAGCACCGCCTCTACGGCCGGTGGAACGAACCGGCCATCGGGATGGACGGCTTCCTCGGAACGCTCCGGGAGGCCGGCTTTGCGGCGAGCCGGACCCACTACGGCGGCACGACGTTCAAGACGAATGCCGCCGTGTCGACGATGCGGGAGCTGTTCGCCTGAATCCGGGGCCCTTCCGTGGGTTTTAGGGCGGGGCGGGCGAAGCGGGCGCAACCCGTGTCATACGCCCGCCGCTCCGTCGCCGTGGCTATCGCCGTCGGCCGGGAGGTCCAGCGCCACCAGGTGACCTTTCTCGCGGCGGCGCTCGCCTACTACGCCTTCGTCTCCCTGCTCCCTCTCCTAGTGTTGACGCTCGTCGTCAGCACGTTCGTCGGGGGGGAGGAAATCGCCGTCTACCTGGTCGAGGCCAGCGGCGAAGTGTTGGCCCCCACGGGTCAGGATATGGTCCGCAACGCCGTGCTCAACGCCGCCGGACAGGGCCAGGCGACCGTCATCGGGGTCGCCCTCCTGCTCTGGTCGGCGCTGAAGTTCTTCCGCGCGCTCGACATCGCCTTCTCCCGGGTGTACGGCGTCGAAGACACCGAGAACATCGTCTCACAGATGAAGGACGCGCTCATCGTCCTGTTCGCCATCGGCGCGGCCGTGGTGGTCGCGGTGGCGCTGGGCGGCGCGGCCCCCCTCCTCTATCGCATCCCCTTCGTGAACCTCCTCAGCACGCTGGTGCTCCCGGTGGCGCTGGTGATGGTCTTCTTCCCGATTTACTACGTCTTCCCGGACATTCCACTGCGCCCCCGGGAAGCGCTCCCCGGCGCGGTGGCGGTGGCGATCTCGTGGACCTTCCTCACGGGCGCTTTTCGGACGTACGCCGCGAGCGCCGGGCAGTACTCCGTGTACGGCGTTCTGGGGGCGGTCCTCCTCTTCGTGACGTGGCTCTACCTCGCCGGCATCGTTATCATACTGGGGGGGATACTCAACGCCGTGCTGGCCGGACGTACGACCGACGCCGAGGGAGCGGACGCCGACGACGAAGCCGAGTCCGACGGCCCCGCGCCCGACGTGGTCGAGCTCGAACGCGAACTGGAGGAGCTACAGGAGCGAGTGAACGAACGGTCCCTCGACCGCGGCCGCCTGGAGGCCGAACTGAAGGGGTACGTCCGGAGCAGAATCCGGCGGGGGCACGCCCACGGGTGGGGGCCCTATCTCGTGCTCCTCTACGGGACGGCCATGACCATCGGGGCCTTCCTCGACCTACAGGGGGGATGGGCAATCCTGGCGATGGTCGTCGTCTGGCTCTCGACGCTGGGCCTCTACGCGCTGATGTTGCTGGCCGGCGCCGGCGTCTCCGCCGCCGGGCTCCCCGGCAAACTCGTCGACCGGTTCCGATAGATGCACGGGCTCGGTGTCACCGAGCGGGTCGTCGCGGCAATCCCCGACACGCTAGTGCCTCTCATCGAGGCCCTGACCCTCCTCGGCGACCCCGCGGTGCTGGCGGCCGCCGTCACGCTCGTCTACTGGCACGGCCCCGGTCGGATAGTCAAGGGGTTCGCCGACGGGATGGCGCTCGTCGCGGGGACCCTCTCGGGGATGGCGGCCGTCGCCGCGCTCAAACCCCTCTTCGCCCACTCGCGGCCCGCCGCCGCGCTCGTCGCGGAGAGCGGCTTCACCTTCCCGAGCGGGCACGCCACGGGGGCCGCGGCCGCGTTCACCGCGGGCGCGCTCGTCGTGACCGCCTTGACACCCCGGAGGCGCTGGGGCGTCGCGCTCGCCGGGACCGCGCTGGTCTCCTTCACCCGAGTAGCCCTCGGCGTTCACTACGTGCCCGACGTGCTCGTCGGCGCCGTGCTGGGCGGCGCCGCCGCGTTCGTCACCGTTCGTCTCGCGCGCCGGCGTGCCGATTTCGGCCTCCGGGCCGCGGCCGTCGTCGGTGCGCTCGGCTACGTCGCGACCGGCGCGAGCGACCCGCTAGCCGTGGGCGGCGTGGCGGGTGGCGCCGCGCTGGCGTGGGGGCTGGGAGAGAATCGGACCCACCCCTCACCCGCGCGCACGCTCGTCGGACTGCTCGCCGTCGGCGCGCTGCTTGGGCCGGTGTTGGCGCTGTCGCTCGCCGACGGTGTGGTCGCGATAAGTAGTGTGGTCGGAGGCGCTACGCTGAGCGGGCTACCGGCTCAGAACTTCTCGAGGTAGCGCTCCTTCTCCCAGTCCGAGACCTGGATGCGGTATCCGGTATGCTCCTCGGTCTTGGCCTCGATGAACTTCTCGGAGACGTGCTCGCCCAGAGCGTCCTGGATGACATCGTCGTCCTCGAGCTCGTCGAGGGACTCGCCGAGGTTCGACGGCAGCGTCTCGATGCCGTACTCCTCGCGCTCCTCCTCGCCGAACTCGTAGATGTTCTCGCGGATGGGGTCGGGGGCGTCGAGACCCTTCTCGATGCCGTCCAGACCCGCGGAGATGAGCGCGGCGAAGGCGAGGTACGGGTTACACGACGGGTCCGGGAAGCGCGCCTCGATGCGGGAGGCGGCCGGAACGCGCGCGGCGGGCTTGCGGATGAGCGCCGAGCGGTTCCGGTCGGACCAGGCGACGTAGACGGGCGCCTCGTAGCCGGGGACGAGGCGCTTGTAGGAGTTCACGGTCGGGTTCGTGACGGCCGTGATGGCGGGTGCGTGTTCGAGGACGCCCGCGAGGTAGGAGTGGGCCGTATCGGAGAGGTTGAACTCGTCGTCCTCGTCGTGGAAGGCGTTCTCGCCGTCCTCGAAGAGGGACATGTGCGTGTGCATCCCGGAGCCGTTGATCTCCGCGATGGGCTTGGGCATGAACGTCGCGTGGAGGTC
>JBEQBK010000179.1:0-3880 GCA_041639855.1 Halobacteriaceae archaeon
ACCAGACGCTCACGGCACACCGCGAACGGTGTGCGGAGCGGCTCGCCGACCGGCAGGCGTTCCTCGACGGGACGACCAACGACGGCGTCGAAATCGGCGTGCGCCACCGGAGTCTGGTCGCCTCGCTGTACGAGGACTGCCACGATTCCTACCCCGTGCTCACGGCGCTCGCCCGCCTCGACGCCGCCTGCGAGGAGTGCCAACACGCCGTCCGGGACCACCTGACGAGGCGGGCCTGATGTCCCGGAACCGCGATTCTCGGGGCCGACGGTCCGTTCCGCGCTTGGGGGGTGAGCGGCGATGAGCGCGAACCCGCAGTATCTCCTCGCGGTCTACATCGCGGAGGAGCGCGACGGGCCGCCCGTCCCCTCGGGCGTCGTCGCCGACGCCGTCGACCGCTCGCCGGGGACCGTCACGGAGGCGTTCCAGAACCTCGCCGAGGAGGGAGCCGTCAGCTACGAGCCCTACGAGGGCGCGACGCTCACCGAGGCGGGCCGGGGCCGTGCCGAGGAGCTCCACGAGGCGTACGTTACGCTCTCGTGGTTCTTCCGGAGCGCGCTCGACTTGGAGGACCACGAGGCCCAGGCGATGGAGCTCGCGGCGACGGTGAGTCCGGACGTCGCACAGCAGTTGGCGACGACGCTGCTGGAGGAAGGGTCCTTGGCGGACGCTCAGAACGGCGGCGAGTAGTCCGCGTACTCCTCCATCTCCTCCATCTCCTCGGTCTTGTCCGGCATGACCGCGGCGCGCGGGCCGCCGGCCCGCCGCACCGTCACCTGCGAGACGTCGTCGAGCTCCTGGGGGAGGCGCTGTTCGATAGCCTTGATTGTCATCGGCGCGATGCCACAGCCCGAGCAGGCGCCCCCGATGGCGACGGTCACTTCGCCCGTCTCGTCGTTCACGTCCTCGATTTCGAAGTGCCCGCCGTGCTCCTGAATCTGGGGCACGCTGTTGCTCAGGTAGTTCCGCGTCCGGCGTTCGAGTCCTTCGGCGCTCATACACGTAGACCCATGGTACCAATACACATAAATCTGTGCTGTTTGGAGAGCCTAAAACGCCGCGAGAGAGTTTAGGAACGCCGAAAACCGCCGATTAGCGGAGTCGTTTCGCCGGTCGGTCGGAACCCGGGGAGCCGCCTCGGGGTGCCGCCGGGGAACGCGTCGTTCATGGGGTCACAACGCGGACGGGCTGTCATGTCAGGGTTGGTCCCCCACTCCCGGAACGAAATCACGGTCGCGCTGGTCTGTCTGGTGGGCTACCTGCCCCAGTTGGGCTTCGAGATGGAGCTCGACGGCTGGATTTACTTCGTCGTCGCCCGAGAGATGGCGTTCAACGGTCACTGGCTGATTCCGCGCTACACGGGCGACGCGGACGTCGTCGCCGGGACCGTCTTCCTAGAGAAGCCGCCGCTGGTATTCTGGCTACAGGGGCTCAGCATGGACGCGGTCGGCGCGACCTGGCTGGGCGCGCGCCTCCCCTCGGTGCTCGCGACGGCAGCCTGCGCCGTCGTCGTCGTCCGCATCGGAACGGAGCTCTACAGCGACCGGACCGGGCTCGTGAGTGGGCTGGCGTTCCTGACGCTCCCCGCGGTGTTCCAGTACGGCAACGGCGGGCGGACGGCGACGACCGACATCTTCCTCCTGCTGTTCGGGACGCTGTTCGTCTGGTTCGCCTTCCGTTCGCCCGAGGAGCCACGCCACCTCCTGCCCGCGGGCGTCGCGGGCGGGCTCGCGGTCATGTCCAAGCAGGTCGCGGCGGGCGTCTATCTCCTCGTCGCGGCGCCGTTCCTCCTCCGCGCCGCGCGGCGCCACGCGGGGTCGTTTCGCCGTGGCGTCGCGGCGGGCGCCCTCGTCGTCCTCCCGTGGAACGTCTACGCCCTCGCGCGCTACCCTGAGACGTATCTCAGACAGATGGTGTACGAGCAGTTCGTCGGGCGGCTCGGGACGGGCAGCGAGCCCCTCCACGGCCAGGTGTACGAGCCGGTCGGGCCGTTCAACCCCTTCTACCTGCTTCGCTTTCCCGGCTACGTCGGCCCGTTCCTCCTCCCGCTGGCCGTCGGGGCGTACTACGCCCTGCGGGACGCCCGGGAGGGGACCCAACGGGCCGGGGCGGGGCGCGTCCTCTGCTGGTGGCTCGTCGCCCCAATCCTGCTGTTCACCGTACTGACCTCCTCGACGTGGATTCACTACGTGATGGCCTCGGTCGTGCCGACGGCAGTGCTCTCGGGCTACGGTGTCACTCGGACGCTGCGCGTCGTCCGAAACCCGGTGTCGTGGACCCCGTCGACCCGGGCGCGAACCGTCGGGTGGGCGCTTCTCGCGCTGGTCGCGCTGGCGGCGTACCCCGCCCATCGGAACGGGCTCTAATCGGCGCGGACGGCTCCGTCGGCCAGGGTGTAGCGCTCCTCGAAGCGCTCGGCGAGGCGCGGGTCGTGGCTCACGACGACCAGCGCGGTGTCGAAGTCGTCGTGGACCGCCGCGAGCGTCCGCATCACCGAGTCGGTCGTCTCGGGGTCGAGTTGTCCCGTGGGCTCGTCCGCGAGGACGACGCTCGGCCGGTTCGCGAGGGCCCGCGCGATGGCGACCCGCTGGCGCTCCCCGCCCGAGAGCGTCGGGGGGGCCCGGTGTGCGAGCTCGGCGATGCCGAGTCGTTCGAAGAGCGTGTCGAGCCACGCCTCGTCGGTCTCGCCGGCGTGTTCCTGAGGAACGCGGGCGTTCTCGCGGGCGCTCAGGTCGTCGATGAGCCGGAAGTCCTGAAAGACGAAGCCGAGGTGGTCCCGGCGGAACGCCGCCCGCTCCCGTTCGGGGAGCGCCGTCGCGTCCGTGCCCCGTACCTCGACCGCGCCCGAGTCGGGCGTCGTGAGGAGGCCGAGCACCTCGAAGAGGGTGGACTTGCCCGCGCCACTCTCGCCGCGAACGAGCGCCCGCGCGTCCGGGGGCACCGTCATCGAGAGGTCGTCGAGCACGACCCGCTCGCCCCGCGTCAGCGTCACGTTCCGGGCAGCGACGACGGGGTCCGTCACGGGACCACCCCGCCGGCACAGCTCCCGGGCGCCCAGCCGAGGACGGTCCGGTCGTGCGCGCCGCCGGCGTAGACAACGCTGGCGTTCACGCTCCACCCCTCGTACACCGGCCGGGATAATCGGCTCGGTCCCGTCCCGGTCGGGGCCCCGACCGTCGTCCACGACGCCCGGGCGAGCGTCGGACAGTCGGGCGGACCGGCGTCACCCCGGAGCCACGCCGTCGTCGGGGCGACGCTCGCGCCACCCGGACCGTAGTTGTTCGCAACCAGCGCCAGATGCTCGTCCGTCGCCCACCTCTCGGTGTGGTCGGCGGCGAACGTCGCCGCCTCGAACTCGTCGGTCTCCGTCACTGGCTCGAAGGGGAACGCCGCCAGCCCGGCGAAGGGGAGCGGCGCCGACGCCACGACCGCGACGACGACCACGACGCTGAGGGCGGTGCCGACGCCCGGGCGCCGGCGCGCCAGCCACGCGAGCCCGACGGCGGCGGCGACGAAGAGCCCGGGGAAGACGAACGTCGCCGACCGGAGCAGCAAGTCGAGGTACAGCGGCGTGCTCCCGGCAGTGAGCGCGAAGCCGACCGCCGCGAACGGCCCCACGAGCGCCGCGAACGCGCCGAGAGGGTCGCTGTCCGCGAGCTGTGGCGCACCGAGCGCGACGGGGACGGCAAGCACGGTCAGCGGGAGCGTGAGCACCAGCAGCGTCGGGGACGTGGTCGCGGTGCCGGGGTAGACCGAGACGGCCGCGTTGCCGACGAGCACGGCCGTACACCCCGCGAGCGCGACTACCGGCGCACCCCGCTGGACGGCGGGCGACGCGGTGTCGAGCCAGCGCGCCAGCGCGACGACGACCACGAGCCAC
>JBEQBK010000180.1:0-3847 GCA_041639855.1 Halobacteriaceae archaeon
GCTCAACTTCGTCGGCGACGGGCTCCGCGACGCCCTCGACCCGCGGGAGGCCGGCGGATGACGCTCTCCGTCCGCGACCTCCGGGTCCGGATCGACGACGCCCGCCCCGTCGACGGCGTCTCCTTCGACCTCGCTCCCGGGGACTCGCTCTGCGTCGTCGGGGAGTCCGGGGCCGGCAAGACGACGCTCTGCGAGGCGCTCGTCGGGCTCAACGACGGCACGGCGGAGGGGGAGGTCACGCTCGACGGCGAGCGCGTCCTCGACGCTCCCGAACGGGTCCGGGGGTCACGCATCGGCTTCGTTTTCCAGGACGCGGTCGGGTCGCTCAACCCGGTGTTGACGGCGCGCGCGAACGTGGCTGAGGGCCTCCGCGCGAACGGCGTCGGGCGGCGGACGGCCCGCGAACGCGCCGCCGATCTCCTCGTGCGCGTCGGCGCGCCGGGGTTGGGGGAAGCGCACCCGAGCGAACTCTCCGGCGGCGAAGCCCGGCGCGTCGCGCTGGCCGCGGCGCTCGCCGGCGAGCCCGACTACCTCCTCCTCGACGAGCCGACCGCCGGGCTGGACGCGCCGACGAAGCGCGCGGTGCTCTCCCTGCTCGCCGACCTGCGCGAGGACGGGCTCGGCCTCCTCGTCGTCACACACGACCTGGGCGCCGTCGCCGCGCTCGGGGGCGACGGACTCGTCCTCTACGGCGGGAAAACGATGGAGCACGCCCCCGTTTCCGCCCTCCTGAACGAGCCGGCCCACCCCTACACCCGTGCCCTCATCGACGCGGCGCCCGGCTCCGGGCTCGACCTGCCGACGCCGATTCCGGGCGACCCGCCGAACCCGGCGAACCCGCCGGAGGGCTGTCGGTTCCACCCGCGCTGTCCGCACGCCACGGACGACTGTCGGGTGGGAGAGCAACCCCCCCTCTACGACACCGAGTCGGGGTCGGCCTCCTGTGTCTACTACGGCCCGGGCTACGACCCCGGGGAGTTGGAATGACCCTGCTCGAACTCGACGGCGTCTCGAAGGGCTATCCGCGTCGGGGATTTCTCGGCCGACCCCGCGGGAGTGACCCCGCGCTTGAGGGGGTCTCGCTTTCGCTCGGTGCCGGCGAGGCGCTCGCCGTCGTCGGGGAGTCCGGGGCCGGCAAATCGACGCTCGCGCGGGTCGCCGCGGGACTGGACGCGCCGAGTGAGGGGTCGGTCCGCTTCGACGGCGCCCCGATGGCGGACGCCGACCGGACGCGCGTCGGCTTCGTCTTCCAACAACCCGAGGGGAGTCTGGACCCCCGGATGAGCGTCGTCGATTCGGTGGCCGAACCGCTCCGCATCGCGGGGGTCGAACGCGACGCCGCCCGGGAGCGCGCCCGCGAAACCCTCGGCGATGTCGGCGTCGACGGCGGGACGGCCTCCCCGAACGAACTCTCCGGCGGGGAGGCCGCCCGCGCCGGCCTCGCACGGGCGCTCGTGACAGACCCCGACCTGCTCGTGTTGGACGAACCGACGAGCGCGCTCGACGTGAGCGTGCAGGCGGCGATACTCACCCTGCTCGCAGACCGACGGGAGGGGGGGACGGCCGTACTGTTCGTTGCCCACGACCTCCGAGCCGTTCGCTCGGTCTGCGAACGCGCGCTCGCGCTCTACGCCGGCGAGGCCGTCGCGCGGGGACCCCTCCCAGAGTTCTTCGACGCCCCGGCACACCCCTACGTTCGCGCGCTGGTCGCCGCGGAGACGCCGCCGGAGCCGGAGCGTTCGGATGGGGAAGGCCTGCCCGGCGACCCCGCGAGCGCGGGCGACCCGCCCGAAGGCTGTCGGTTCCACCCGCGCTGTCCCGAGGTGATTCTCCCCGAGGGCTACGGGGGCGGTTCCGAGGGCTTCCGTGCGGTTCTCCGGTTCCGGCGGGTGCTGGAAGCGGGAGCGGTGGCGCCCGCACCGCCCGGGACGCTCCGCGAGCGCTCCGGCCTGCCTGACACGTTGGGCGACGCCGAGGGCGAGCGCTGTCTGCGCGCGGCGCTCGACCGAGCTTCGGAGGGGAACCAAGCGGCGGCGGCGGCGCTTCTGGGCCGGGTGTTCCGGACGCCGTGTGCGGCGTCGAACCCGGCGCTCCGGACCGACGGGAATCAGGACGCGGCGTGTCTCCGGGTCGAAGGAAAGCGACCGTGCGAAAAGTAGGGACGAGCGGACTCCGCTGTCGATTCAGCCCTCGTCCGAAGGTACGTCGCTATGTGGGCGTCCCAGTGGTCAGGTCGTTCCTCAGTCGGGAGCGCCGCAGAACATAGCGGGAGGTAGATTTGAACTACCGATCTCCGGGTTATGAGCCCGGCGGAATCTCCTGGCTATCCCATCCCGCTACCAATTCGTAGCGCCGTCCCCTGGATAAGGGTTGTGATTCGACTGCCCGCGTCGGGACGCGAAGGGGTGGCACAACGCTCTCGGCGGTGGCCACTCTGGGGGACGTATGACCCGCGTCGCGCTCATCGCCCACGACGAGGAGAAGCCGGAACTGGTCGCGTTCGTCCGGCGCCACGCCGCCACGCTCGAACGCTGTGCCCTCGTCGCAACCGGCACCACGGGCAAGCGCCTGCGCGAGGAGACGGGTCTCGACGTGGAGCGTAAGGCGTCGGGCCCGCTGGGTGGCGACCTCCAAATCGGGGGCGAGGTCGCATCGGGAGAGATCGACGCCATCGTCTTCTTCCGGGACCCGCTCACCGCTCAGCCCCACGAGCCGGACGTCTCGGCGCTCCTGCGCATCTGTGACGTCCACGACACGCCGCTCGCGACGAACCCGGCGACCGCGGCGGGCGTTATCGAGGTCCTCGACACGGAGCAGTAAGGTTATTGCTCGCCCGGCTAACACCCGGGCGATGGAGTACGGGGTCGTCGCGCTCTGGACCGCGATCTACCTACTGTTGGCGGCCGCGGCGGCTCCCCTCGCGGCGGCCGCCTTCCCCCGGTTCCCCGACCGGGGTGCCGCGCTCGCCTTCCCGCTCTCGGTGCTCGTCCTCTTCGTGCCGGTGTACTGGATCGGCCAGCTCTCCTTCGGTTCGCTGACCGCGTTCGCCGGCGTATTCGTGCTCGTCGCGCTCTCCGTTCTCGCCCGCCGCCGCGGGGCGACGGTCGACCGACGGGGGTATCGCGACGCGGCCGCCGTCTTCTTAGTCGCTTTCGGCTTTCTAGTCGCGCTCCGCGCGCTCGACCCCGGCGCGTTCCCCGGCGGCGGGGAGAAGTTCCTCGATTTCGGCCTCCTCAAGGCGCTCCTGCGCGCCGACGCGCTCCCTCCGGAGTCGATGTGGTTCGCGGGTGAGCCGGTGAACTACTACTACGGCGGCCACCTGCTGGCCGCGACGCTGGCCGAGTTGACTGCTACTTCAGGAGCGCTCGCCTACAACCTCGCGCTCGCCGGCTTCTACGCGGCCATCGTCGTCGGTGTGTACGGCGTGAGCGGCGCCGTGGCTGCCGGTCGTGGTCTCTCCCCCCGCGCCGCCGGCATCGCGGGCGCGTTCCTCTTCGGCTTCGCCGCGAACCTCTTCACCCCCTTCCGGCTGGCGATGGCCGCGCTCCCGCCGAACGTCGCGGCGTGGGTGGAGACACACGCCGCGCTCAACTGGGAATCCGTCACCGTCACGCCCGACACCTTCTCCTACTGGGACGCCAGCCGCGTCATCCCGGGGACGATAAACGAGTTCCCGCTCTTCGCCTTCCTGAACGGCGACCTCCACGCGCACATGCTCAGCCCGGTCGCGATGGTCGTCGCCGTCGCCGCCGTGCTCGCGTACTACCGAACGCCGCGGGGAACCCGTCTCCGGCGGCTGGGGCTCCTGTCGCTCGCCGCCGTCGCCGCGGGGGTCGTGACCGTGATG
>JBEQBK010000181.1:0-3837 GCA_041639855.1 Halobacteriaceae archaeon
ACGAGCGATGGACCGACCGACACGACCGGCTCGCCGGGCACGCCCGGCTTCGGGCTTCTGGCCGGGCTTGCCGTCCTGCTCGGTGCGCTCTTCTCGCGTCGGTAGCGTTTCGTTTCTCAGGCCGTTTCCGGTCAAGTGCCAACTGTTAAGCCCGGAGAGAACTGAAAGCCCTTCCGAGAACACGACGAATGAGACAAACGTCACGCTCCCGGAGGGAGCCATGAAGGTCGTCGCGGTCGTCGGGCCCTCCGACACGGGGAAAACCGAACTCGTCGAGCGGCTCGTCGGCGCGCTCGAGGGCGACGTCGCGACGGTGAAACACCTCACCCATCCCACCGACCGGGACGGCGAGGGGACCGACACCGCGCGCCACCGCGCCGCGGGGGCCGGAACGACCTACGGCCTCGCGGACGACGGGGCGTGGTTCGCCGAGGGCGAGGGCTGGGACCTGAATGCGACCCTCGAAGCGCTCGCGCCGGACTGCGACTACGCCGTGCTGGAAGGGTTCAGCGGCGCCGCCGTCCCGAACATCGAACTCGGGAGCACCGAAGCCGCGGGCGAGACGCTCATCGCCGCGCCCGAGGCCGACGCCGTCGACACCGAGGACGCCGTCGACGCAATCGAGGCCGTCGACCCCTTCGAAACGCTCGCGTCCCTCGTGGCCGCGGCAAAAGAGTCGCCGGCCGCGGAGCGCGCGGGCGCCGTCGCTACCTTCACGGGGCGCGTCCGGGCGAAGGACGACCCCGAGGACGAGGCCACGGAGTTTCTGGAGTTCGAGAAGTACGAGAACGTCGCCGAGGAACGGATGGACGAAATCAGCGACGAGATAGAGGCCCGCGAGGGCGTCTTCGAGGTCGTCATGCACCACCGCGTCGGGCGCGTCGACGCCGGGGAGGACATCGTCTTCGTCGTCGTCCTCGCGGGCCACCGCGCCGAGGCGTTCGAGGCGGTGGAGGACGGGATTGACAGGCTGAAAGCGGAGGTGCCCATCTTCAAAAAGGAGGTCACCGTCGAGGGCGAGACGTGGGTGAACAGCCATGGATGAGTTGACACACACCGACGAGGACGGGGCCGTGGAGATGGTCGACGTGGGCGAGAAGGACCACGTCGAGCGCCGCGCGACCGCGGCGGGGGAAATCCGGCTCTCGGAGTCCACGACGGCGGCTGTCCGGGAGAACGACCTCGCGAAGGGCGACGTACTGGCGACGGCCCGCGTCGGCGCGATAGACGCCGTCAAGCACACCTGGGAGACGATTCCGATGTGTCACCAGATTCCGATTACCAACGTCGAAACGGCGTTCGACGTTCGTGAGGACCGAATCGAACTCGCCGTCACCGTCGAGACCACGGGACAGACCGGCTGTGAGATGGAGGCGATTCAGGGCGTCACCACGGGGTTGGGGGTCGTCTGGGACATGGTGAAATCCGCCGAGAAAGACACGGACGGACAGTACCCGGACACCGCCATCGGGAACGTCCGCGTCATCGAGAAACTGAAGGGCGACTAGCGGCCCGCGCCCGGCACCGAGTCGAGCACGTCGGGGAGTCCCCGGAGTGCCCCGTCGAGGGCGCGCATCCCCGCCTTGTCGGTTCGCTCGGGGTTCGCCACCAGCCTGACTCTGTTGTGCCCGAACCGGACGAACTCGGTGTTCGTGCCGGCGGCGTGCCCGCGCGTGCAGAGCCCGGCGTCCGCGTCGCCGCTCGCGACCCGGTGGGCGGGGCTGGCGGCGCCCCGGACGGCCGGCCCGTCGAGTTCGACGCCCGCAGTTTCCGCTCGGTCCTCGACGGTCGCGCGGAGCGCAGCGCCTTCCGTTCTGGTGCAAAAGCGCACGCCGGGCGCAACCAAATCCGTCACGGACTCGACGCCGAAGGGGTTGCCCGGCGCGACGGCGACGCCCCACTCGCGGCGCCACGAGGCGATTTCCCGCGCGTCCTCCGGAGGGTCGAACGGGTCGGCGACGGCCGCGAAGTCGGTCGTGTCCCGCAGCCGACGGGCGCCCTCCCGGCTCCCGACCCGTCGGTACCGGGGCGCATCGAGAGTATCGAGCAGGGCGTCGAGCACCGGGTCGTCGGCACCCGCGCCGACGGGGTCGGGCACGCCGGCGCCCGCGAAGCGCGCCACCTCGACGGCGTCGCCTCCCGAGAGGAGTGCGGTGTCGGCGGCCATCTCGACGATGCCGTCCGCGGCGACCAGACTCGTGGTCGCGCCGCTCCCCCTGTCGACGGGGTAGGCGAGGAGGTCCCCGTCGCCGTCGCCGACGAGTCCTACGGGAAGGAGACGGTGGCGCCCCTCGCTGTAGCGCACGTCCGCCGTCAGGTCGGCGGTGACCGTCTCGCGCTCCGGCGCCGGAACCCCCGTCGCGCGGCGCAGGGCGGGCGCGACGAACGTCCGGAAGACCGAGAGCGCCGACACGGGATAGCCCGGGAGCCCCACGTAGGGGGTGCCCTCGATGCGTCCGACGATAGTGGGTTTCCCCGGCTTGATAGCGACGCCGTGGAGCAGGCGCTCGCCGCGCTCCTCGACGACCCGATACACCACGTCGCGAGTGCTCGCGCTCGTCGACCCCGAAGAGAGCACCGCGTCGCACTCGTCGGCCGCCCGGGTCAGTACGTCGGCCAACTCCTCGGGGTCGTCCTCGGTCCGGGCGTATCGGCGGGGGTCGGCGCCCGCCGCCGCGACGGCCGCCGCGATAGCCGGGCCGTTCACGTCGTGTATCTGGCCCGCCGCGTGGTCGAGGGGTTCGCCCGGCGGGACGAGTTCGGCGCCCGTCGAGACGATACCCACCGTGGGGCGGGCCCGCACGGGGACGGTCTCCCGGCCGATGGCGGCCAGCAGGCCGATTTCCCGGGTCGAGAGCGTCGTTCCCGCGCCCAGGCAGCGCTCGCCGGCCGCGACGTCCGACCCGGCCGGGGAGACGTCCGCGCCCGGCGCGAGGGGAGTCCGGAGTGTGACCGCGCCATCCTCGGTCGTGGTGCGCTCGACCGGCACGACGGCGTCCGCGCCGGGCGGCATCACGGCGCCCGTGGCGATTTCAGCGGCTTCGCCCTCCCCGACCCGGACCCCAGGGCGTTCGCCCGCACCGACGCTCCCCGTCAAGTCGAGTTCGACAGGGTCGCGCTCGCCCGCGCCGTCAGTGTCCGCGGCGCGCACGGCGTAGCCGTCCATCGCGGCCCGGTCGAAACCCGGCACGTCCATCGACGCGTCGACCCGCTCGGCGAGCGTGCGGCCCGCCGCGTCCGCGAGCGGGACATCCTCGACGCCGGCGCCGAACGCCATCCCGCGCAGGGTTTCGTGGACCGCCTCGGGGCTCGCGAGTTCGTTGAACTCCCGTCTGCTCACGGTTCCCACCTCTGTACCTCGACGCTCGTTCGGGCAGGGATTCCCTCCTTCGGTTCCGGGACCTCGACCCAGCCGTCAGCGCGGGTCACACTAGAGAGGACGCCGGCGCCGGCGGCCGAAACCGGGGTGGCGTCGTCGCCGTCGAGGGCGACTCTCGCGAACGTCCGGACGCCGGGCTCGCTGCGGATTTTGTCGCTCAGGGTGGCCACCGTCGTCGAGTGGTCTCCGGGCTCGGTGGCGGCGAGGCCGGCCAGCGCTGGCCGGAGGAACTGGACCGCGTTCACCAGACAGGAGACGGGGTAGCCCGGCAACAGCAGGGCGGGCGTTCCCCCTATCCGGCCCGCGGCGACCGGATGGCCCGGATTGAGCGCGACGCCGTGAAAGAGGAGTCCGCCCAGCTCCGCGACCGTCTCGGGGACCAGGTCGCGCTCGCCGACGGAGGACCCCCCCGTCGTGACGACGAAATCGGATTCGGCGGCGGCGTCCCGGAGCGCCTC
>JBEQBK010000182.1:0-3828 GCA_041639855.1 Halobacteriaceae archaeon
CGCCAGAAGACGCGGCAAGAGCCGCCGCTTCTGACTTAACTTCGATGGGGTCGGAGGGATTTGAACCCCCGATCTACTGATATCTCCGGTACACGCCTCGGGACTCCAGAGGGTCGTCAACGTCCGGCGGTGATCAACCCGCCCGACTCGGTATATCAGTCCCTCGTCCCTGGCGTGCGTGCCTCTGGAGTCAGTCGCCCTCCCTGACTGGGCCACGACCCCGCACGACTCCGTTGGGCGATTCGGCCTAAGAGGGTTTCGAATCAACGCCGGCTTGAACTCCCGACCGACAGATACCTCTCGTTCGCGTAGTCCGGGGCGAGCTATTCGTCTCGCTCGCTCCAGTCGCAGTCCTGGCACTTGTACCCCGTCACGAACGCCGTTACGGAGGGCATGTAGCCCACCTTCAGCACGTCCCCGCCGCATTCGGGACACTCGCGCTCGGCGTCCTCGATGGCTTCGGCGTCCATCACGGACTCGCCCTCTATCAGTTCGGCTAGCTTTCCAGGCGTCACCATCCGTCCCTGCACGACGCGGTTCTCGGCCATGCGGACGGATGGGAGGGCGGCCGCTAATCGCTTACGCCTCGGGGCGCCACTCCGGTTCGCTCTCGTAGTCGGGGACCGTACCGCCCTCCTCGCCCGAATCGGGGTCGAAGGCCAGCAGGGCCGCCAGACCGAGCACGGCCAACGGGAGCGGGGCACTCGCGGGGACGACGCCCGCCACCTGGAGGCCCAACACGCCCAGCGCGACGGCGCTGCCGAAGCGGAAGCGGTCCAAATCGAGCCACGCCGTGAGGGCGTCGCTCGCCAGCACGACCCCGGCGGCGAAGGCGACCGCGACGAGCGCCGCGGCGGCGGCCGACGCCAGCAGGGCCGGGTCGGGGGAGAGCGCCAGCTCGGCGGTCCCGGGCCGGAGACTCACTACCGCGCCCGCGGCGATGATGACGCTCGGGCGGGGGAGGTACGGCCCGATGCCGGCGCTCGCGGTCTTGGCCGCCACCGTCACCAAGACCAGGGCGGCGAAGAGCTCGAAGCGCGCGAGGTCCAGAGCGCTCCCGATGGTCGGCGCGAGCGCCGCCTCAGCGACGCTCCCGACGACGAGGAGGACGCCCACGACGCCAACCGCGCGGAGGCGCTCCCGCCTGCTCCCCGACATGTCCGCGAGGAGGACCGCCAGCGTTGCGGAGCCGCCGAAGACGAGCAAGCCGACGTGGAGAATCCCCAGCGGGGAGTCGAGCGCCCCCGCGAGCACGAGCGCGGGGAAGATGCCGTCGACGAGCGAGAGACACATCACGACGGCCAGCAGGCGTGTACCCTCCCCAACGCGCTCCTCGATGGCGAGCGCCAGAGGGTGCTGTGAGACGCTCATCTCACACCCCGGAGACAGTCCGGAACCCGTTGTTCCCGGCATACGGCTGCCGCGCGACACCCCGGGTGGATGGTTCGGACTTCATATTCGACATTACTTGCACGAACGATTAAACATTTCGTGAGGAGGGGTCACAGACCACCATCCTAATGCGTGTCGAGGGAGCGATTCACACAGTATTCGGGTCTCGCAACGTTTTTGCGACGCCTCCCCCCACCGATTACATGGCGCACGACGAGTCCGACGACACCTTCTCGGAGAAACTCCGCGAGCCCGACGCGCTGACGTTCGACGACGTGCTTCTCCGCCCGATGGAGAGCCGCGTCGAACCCGACGACGCGGACGTTTCCACCAGCGTTTCGAAGAACGTAGAACTGAACACCCCGGTGCTCACGGCGGCGATGGACACCGTCACGGAGGCAGACACGGCCATCGCCATCGCCCGGGAGGGCGGGCTGGGCGTCATCCACCGGAGCCTCGACATCGACGAGATGGAGGCCGAAATCGAGCGCGTGAAGCGCGCGGACGAGCTGGTCATCCGCCGCGAGAACGTCGTCACCGCCTCCCCGGAGCAGGCGCTCAGCGACGTGGACGCGATGATGGGCCACGAGGGCGTCAGCGGCGCGCCCGTCGTGGCCGACGACGACACCGTCCTTGGTATTATCTCGGGGACGGACATCCGCCCCTACCTCGAAGTCGGCGAGTCCGACGAGGTGCGGGAAGCGATGACCGACGAGGTCATCACCGCCGACGAGGGTGTGAGCGCCCGCGAGGCCCTGGAGATGATGTACGAGCACAAAATCGAGCGCCTCCCCATCGTGGACGACGAGAACCGCTTGGTCGGTCTTATCACGATGCAGGGCATCCTCGAACGCCGCGAGCACGACGACGCCGTCCGCGATGCGGATGGGGGGCTCCGTTGTGGCGTTGCGGTGGGACCCTTCGAGATGGACCGCGCCGAGGCCGCCGACGAGGCCGGCGCCGACGTGCTGTTCATCGACTGCGCCCACGCGCACAACCTGAACGTCATCGACAGCGCCCGCGAAATTACCGAGGCCGTCGAGGCCGACGTGGTCGTGGGTAACATCGGCACCCGGGAGGCCGCCGAGGACGTCGTCGACTTCGCCGACGGCGTCAAGGTGGGTATCGGTCCCGGCTCCATCTGTACGACCCGCGTGGTTTCGGGCGCGGGGATGCCCCAGATTACGGCCGTCGCCCAAGTGGCTGACGTGGCGAGCCAGCACGACGTCCCCGTCATCGCGGACGGCGGGATTCGGTACTCCGGCGACGCCGCGAAGGCCATCGCCGCGGGCGCGGACGCCGTGATGTTGGGTTCGTACTTCGCGGGCACCGACGAGGCGCCCGGCCGCGTCATCACGGTGGACGGCAAGAAGTACAAACAGTATCGAGGCATGGGCTCCGTCGGCGCGATGCAGTCCGGCGGCGGCGATAGGTACCTCAAAGAGGAGGACGAGGACGAGGAGTTCGTTCCCGAAGGCGTCGAGGCCGCCACCCCCTACAAGGGCTCGCTGGCGAGCGAGCTCCACCAGCTCGTCGGCGGCATTCAATCGGGCATGGGCTACGTCGGCGCGGAGACGGTTCCCGAACTGAAGGAGCGTGCCCGCTTCGTTCGCGTCTCGCAGGCCGGCCAAACGGAGGGCCACCCCCACGACGTGATGATTACGGACGAGGCGCCGAACTACTCGCCGAGCGAATAGGCAACCCCCCGACATACGTCTTTATTCCGTCCGGCGCGTATCTTCCCGAATGCATACTGGCGTCTGCTACTTCCCCGAACACTGGCCCCGCGAGAACTGGGACTCGGATATCGAGGGGATGGCCGAGGCGGGTATCGAGTACGTCCGGATGTCCGAGTTCGCGTGGAACCGCCTGGAGCCCGAGCCTGGAACGTATGACTTCGACTGGCTGGCCGAGGCCGTCGAATTAGTGCACGAGAGCGGGATGCGAGCGGTCCTCTGTACGCCGACGGCCACCCCGCCGAAATGGCTCGTCGACGAGTACCCCGACATCCGACAGGAGGAGACCGACGGCACCCCGCTCGAATTCGGGAGCCGACGGCACTACTGTTATAACTCCCCGGTCTACCGTCGCGAGACCGAGCGCATCGTCGCGGCGATGGCCGAACGGTTCGCCGGCGTGGCCGGCGTCGCGGGCTGGCAGACCGACAACGAGTACGGCTGTCACGACACGATTCGGTGCTACTGTGACGACTGTGTGGCCGCCTTCCGAGACTGGCTCCGCCGCGAGTACGACTCCATCGACGACCTGAACGCGTCGTGGGGTAACGCCTTCTGGAGCCAGGCGTATTCGGCGTTCGCCGAGGTTGACTTGCCGGGCCCGACGCCGGCCGAACACCATCCCTCGCGCTTGCTGGCCTACCAGCGGTTCTCTTCGGAGAGCGCGGCCTCGTACAACCGCCTCCAGGCCGACCTGCTC
>JBEQBK010000183.1:0-3797 GCA_041639855.1 Halobacteriaceae archaeon
CTGCGTTCCACGAGGTCCACGCCGACGTGATGGACGAGGCCGAACCCGAGGGCGAGGCCGACGCCTACATCGTCGGGAAGGACAGCGAGGGCGACGGCACCGTCGACCTACCCAACGACCTCTCCGGCTCGGCCGACCTGACGACGCTGCGCCGCGACGAGAAGGTCACGGGCAGCTACACCCGCATCTTCGACTCGGAGTACGAGGCCCTCGCGGAGGAGGCGGCCCACGACGCCGAACACACTCTCGTCGTCGGCGAGGACTGGCAGATAATTCCCTTGGAGAACCTCATCGCGCGCATCGGCGACGAGACGGAACTCGTCGCGGGCGTCCAGACCGCCGAGGAGGCCGAAACGGCGTTCGAGACGCTCGAACTCGGCGCCGACGGCGTGCTCGTGGATTCGGACGACCCCAGCGAGATTCGCGGCGCCGTCGAGGCTCGGGACGCCGCTCAGCGCGAACAGTTGGACCTGGCCTGGGCCGAAGTGACGGCCGTCGAACCGGTGGGGCTCGCCGACCGCGTCTGCGTCGATACGGGCAGCCTGATGGACCACGACGAGGGGATGCTCGTGGGGTCGATGAGCCGCGGGCTCTTCTTCGTCCACGCGGAAACCGCCGAGTCGCCCTACGTCGCCTCCCGGCCCTTCCGGGTGAACGCCGGCGCCGTCCACGCCTACATCCGGACGCCCGACGGCGGCACGAAGTACCTCTCCGAACTCGAATCCGGCGACGAGGTCCAGGTGGTGGACCTAGAGGGCAAAACCCGCGAAGCCGTCGTCGGCCGCGCGAAAATCGAGAAGCGCCCGATGTTCCGACTGGAGGCCCAAGTCGAGGACGACCGCTTCGAGACGCTCATCCAGAACGCCGAGACCATCAAGGTCGCGGCGAAGGAGGGCCGCACAGCCGTCACCGACTTGGAACCCGGCGACGAGGTGAAGGTCTATCGGGAGGGCGGCGCCCGCCACTTCGGCGAGGCCATCGAGGAGTCTATCATCGAGAAGTAGCCTCGTCCTCCCACTCCAGTCGCGTCGTACACCACGGACAGAAGTCGAGCTCCTCGTCCAACTCCTTGCCGCAGGCGGGGCAGGTGGGTTCGCCGTCGGCGGCCCCGGCGTCGGGCGCGCCCTGGGCAGTTCCGGACCCGTAGGCGACATCGCGACGCGCGGAGACGTAGGCGTCGAGCGCGCAGAGTCCGCTCACCACGAGGAGGGGTGCCAGCGTCGTGATTGGGACGTTCTGCATTGCGGTCCACATCGCGTCGAGGCTCTCCGCCGTTGCTACCGACTCGGGCATCACCAGGCCGGCCGTCATCAGCGCCAGCAGGAACCACACGATGGCCCGGAGCCACGCGCGCAGGTACAGGTGGCCCAGCCCGGGGTAGAGGAGGGCAAGCGCGGCCGCCAGCCACGGTCGTTTCCGGCTCACGCCCCGAGAAAGGGGAGTCCCCGGGAAAACGTTACTGAAGCCGGCCCACGAGTTCGGCGAGCGTCGCCAAATCGTACTGGCCGGGCGCCGTCGCCTCGGTCGGGTCCACGGGCGCGTACCCGATTTTCGAGCCGTAGAGGGGTGCGACCGCCCGCGTGTGTCTGCCCGCCTCGCCCATCGCCATCGTCGCCACCGTGTCGCCCGCGGCGTCGCAGGCGTGGGTCGCGCTCAACACGTCCAGCGCGTCCGCCCGGCTCTCGGCGGTGACGGCGAGTTTGCCCACGTCGCCGTGCTCGCAGGCGTCCTCCAAGAGGGCGACCATCGCGTCTACGGGCGGTGTGGCGTCGAAGTCGTGGGTCGAGACGACGACCGAGACGTCGTTCGCCCGGGCCGCCTCCGCGACGCGCGCCCCGCTGCCGTCGGCCATCTCGGCGAGTTCGATGTCGACCGCTTCGACGGACTCGTCGGCGACGGCCGCTTCCAGTGCTTCCAGCCGGGCGTCGTCGGCCCCCGCTTCGCCGCCTTCCCACGACGCGCGGTTCGTCACGAGCAGGGGGAGTTCGGCGTCGTAGTCGACCACCCGTTCGAGGGGGTCCTCGGCGAGGTCCATCCGGAACTCCACGGCGTCGGCGTGCTCTTTTGCGGCGTCGGTTTCCGCGTCGCGCAGGTCGGCCGTCGCGGCGACGAGGGTAAAGGAGTCGAAAGGGAGCATACGCTCACAGCGAGTGCGGCGGTGAAAAAACTCCGGTCCGCCGAATCCGATTAAACGAGCATCCCGTCTTCAGCTTCCAGCAGCTCGTGGTAGCGGTTGCGGATGGTGACCTCGGAGATGTCGGCGACCTCCGAAACCGCGGCCTGCGTCGTCTTCTCGTTGGTGAGGAGGGAGGCGGCGTACACCGCGGCGGCCGCGAGGCCGACCGGGGACTTGCCGCTGTGGACGCCCTTCTCCTTGGCGTTCTTCAGGAGGCTCCGGGCGCGGTGCTCGGATTCCTCGGAGAGGTCGAGCTCGGACGCGAAGCGCGGGACGTACTGCTCGGGGTCCGCGGGCTTGATTTCGAGCCCGAGCTCCCGGACGACGTACCGGTAGGTACGAGCGACCTCGCTCTTCTCCACGCGGGAGACCTCCGAAATCTCGTCGAGCGAACGGGGCACGCCGGCCTGTCGGGCGGCGGCGTACACACAGGAGGTCGAAACGCCCTCGATGGAGCGCCCGGGGAGGAGGTCCTCGTCGAGCGCGCGGCGATAGATGACCGAAGCCGTCTCCCGAACGTTGTCGGGAAGGCCCAGTCCGCTGGCCATCCGGTCGATTTCGCCGAGGGCCTGCTTGAGGTTGCGCTCGCGGGCGTCGCGGGTGCGGAAGCGCTCGTTCCACTTGCGCAGCCGCTGCATCTTCTCGCGCTGGCGGGAGTCCAGGGAGTTGCCGTACGCGTCCTGGTCGCGCCAGTCGATGTTCGTGGAGAGCCCCTTGTCGTGCATCATGTTCGTCGTGGGGGCGCCCACCCTGCTCTTCTCGTCTTTCTCCTTGGCGTCGAACGCGCGCCACTCCGGCCCGCGGTCGATTTCGTCGTCCTCGACGACGAGGCCACAGTCCGCACACACCGTCTCGCCGTGGCTGTCGTCGGCGACGAGCTGGCCGCCACACTCCGGACAGCCCTCGGATTCGGACTCCTTTTCGGTCTCGTTTTCTTCCTCGCGTTGCCTGTGCCGCTCAGTGCGCATACTCGCGTCGGTCATCGTTGAAGAACCGGCTCCCGGGAACCCGGGACGCCGAACGTAACCCATTTGTTTCGGGGACCTATACTTAAATATTCCGGAAAAGCACGCACGAACAACCGTGTGAGACGTTCTCGCGGCGGTTCACTCCTTGGCGGGCGTTGCCGGTTCATCGACGTTGCGGCTCCCTGTGACGGCCTCCGTGAGCGAGACGTTCAGGCGGACCATCGACACCGCGCCGCCGATGACGGTGATGACGTTCTTCACGGCGTGGTCCACGATGGCCGCGGCGAACGCCACCTCCCAAGTGACGGGGGTAAGCGCCCAGACGAACACGGTGAAGGCCGCCTCGTAGAGGCCGATACCCCCCGGCGGCCCGGGGATGACCTTCGCGAGGTTACCGACGCTGACGGCGAAGAAACAGACGGCGACCAGCGTCCCGAGCGGGAGCGCCACGTCGAACGCCGCGAACACCAGTAGGGCGGTCACCACGTCGATGCTCCAGATGAGGACGCTCGCGACGCCCACGCGGGCGAAGGAGCGCCCGTCGCCCGCGACCGTCTGGATGTCCCCGACGAACTGTTCGAGCGCGCCGGCGACGTACTCGACGTAGCTGTCGTCGCTGGCCCACTCCACGAGTTTCCGGGCGTAGTTCGTCT
>JBEQBK010000184.1:0-3755 GCA_041639855.1 Halobacteriaceae archaeon
TTCGATGTCCACGCCGGGGCGCTGGTTGATGAGACGGCCCGTCGGGTGACCGACGACATCGACGTGTTCGTGCTCGATGGCCCGAACTAGCCGGTCGGTGGCGTCCCCCTCCAGCGCGTTGTGGGGCGAGGCGATGACGAGGTCCAGCGCCGCGAGCGCGTCGTCGGGGACGGACTCGACGTTACCCTCCGAATCGATGTTCGTCTCGACGCCGGCGAACACGTCGATGTCCGCGTCCGCGGCGACGGCCTCGATTTCCGCGCGCTGTTCTTCCAGGTCTACGGCGCTCAGGCCGCTGTCGCCGAAGACGCCGGGGCCCTCCCCGTGGTCGGTGATGGCAAGGTAGTCGTGGCCGAACTCGCTCGCCGCGTCGACCATCTCCGCGACCGTGTAGTCGCCGTCGGAGTTGTCGGTGTGGGTGTGGAGGTCCCCGCGGATGTCGGACTCGGTCAGGAGCGCCGGGAGGCTCCCGTCGTTCGCGGCGTCGATTTCCCCGGCGTCCTCCCGGAGCTCCGGTTCGACGAATGGTAGGCCGAGCGCGTCGTAGACGGATTCCTCGGTGTCGCCCGCGACGCGCTCGCCGACTCGCTGACTTCCGTCGGACGAGTCCGACGACGTTCGCGACCCGTCCGTTCCCTCACCCGCGTCCGGGTCCTCCACGTCCGAAACGTCGAAGACGCCGTACTCGTTGACTTTCTTTCCCATCCCAATAGCGTGGTTCCGCAGGCGGATATTGTGCTCCCGCGACCCCGTGAAGTACTGCAGGGCGGCGCCGTACTCCTCCGGGATGACCACTCTGAGGTCGACGCGAAGGCCGTCGACTCGCAGCGAGGCCTTGTTCGTGCCCGCCTCGATGCGCTCGTCGGCACGCCCCCACTCGATGAACGCTTCGACGGTACGTGCGTCGTCGGGGCTCGCCGCGAGCACGTCCACGTCACCGATGGTCGGCTTCCAGCGCCGCAGCGAGCCACAGAGCTCGGCGTCCTCGACGGGGTCGAGCGAGCGGACGTACTCCCTGACTTCCTCGCCCACGGGGCGGGCGTCCCCCAGCAGCTCGCGGCCCTGCGATTCGCGGGCGAAGGGAATCCCGTCCAGAATGTTTTGCTCGGTCTTCTCGCCGAACCCCTTCACGCCCTGTATGTCGCCGTTTTCGGCGGCTTCCTCCAGGTCGTCGAGGTCCCCTATCCCGAGCGCGTCGTGGAGTTTTTTGACGGTCTTCGGCCCGACGCCCTCCACTCGCGTGAGCGCCTCCATCTCCACGGGCAACTCGTCGCGCTCGGCTTCGAGTTCCTCGATTCTGCCGGTCTCGACGAACTCGGCGATTTTGTCCGCGATTGCGTCGCCGACCCCTTCGATATCCCCGAGCGAGTCGTTCTCCGCGAGCGTCGTCACGTCCTCCGGGTAGTCCCGGACGTTCGCGGCGGCCGTCCGGTAGGTCTGGGGCTTGTACTCGACGCCGCGGGCTTCGAGGAAGTCCGCGAGGGTTTCGAGTTCGTCGGCCGCGGCGGCGTTCCGGCTCATCTCATCGGCCTCCTCCTCGCGAGTCCTTCCCGAGCGCCTCGTTCAGGAAGGAGCGCCAGCGGCGCTTGTCCGCGGTGTCCTTGCGCTGCATCTCGGCTTCGAGGTTCGTTGGCGAACCCAACCCCTCCAAAGCGTTGAGGGCGCGCTCGATGCCGATGATTTCGGCGACGAGCTCCTCGCCCTCTCCCTTCGTGATGTCGGCCTCCTCGATTCGCTGGCGGCGCTGGATGCGCTCGCGGCGCAGGCGCTTCTTCGTCGCCTCCGCCTCCTCCTGGAGCTCCTCGGGCAGGGAGTCGCGCTTCTTCACCTCGAAGACGAAATCCCGCAGGGAGACGGGTTCGGGCTCCTCGCCCGCCTCGTAGGCGTAGAACGCGACGGTGTCGGGGATGTCGACGCCGACGATGGCGCCCTCCCGGTCGACCCGTTCGAGCAGCTGCTTGCGCTCGTACTCCTTCACGGGCGGAGTTGGGCACGCCGGGCCAAAAACCTCCCTGCCGAGGCGGGGTTTGAAGTTCGTTCTCCCGGATGTGTCAGTAATGGATATTGAATTGAGCCGTCGGGAACTGCTGGCCGCCGGCGGAACGGGGGTTCTCGGCGCGCTCGGCGGGTTTTTCGCGAACGACGCGCTGGAGGCGGAACCGCCGAAGGACCCCCGTCTCGGGACGATACGCCTCTGGAACCGGGATGATACGCCCCACGATGTCGAGGTTATCGCTCGAACCGGCGGACAGGTCGTCCACTGGGACACTCATCACCTCCCGGTCGAGGACACACCCGAAACCCGGTGCGTCTGCGGACGCCCGCGGACCGGCGTGGTTTCTCGGTGCTCGCGCGTCTGGAAGACGGAACGACCGCGTGGACGAACGGCGACGGTTCGGAGTACGAGCAGGCGGCGCCGAACACCGACCCCGGCTGTTACATCGTCTCCGTCCAGCCCCGAAGCGACGGCCTTGAACTCGTCCGGAGTACGTCACAGAACGCCAACTGCGACGGTCCCGGTTTCGACCACGCCTGAACCGTACCCCAAAACGCTTTGCGCCCCTTTCCCTACTGCCTCTAATGGCGACCTGCGACGTGTGCGGTGAGCAGGTGAACCTGCCCTATCGGTGCCGCGGGTGCGGGGGAACCTTCTGCTCCGAACACCGTCTCCCCGAGAACCACGACTGTCCGGGACTGAATCAGTGGAACGACCCCTCGGGCGTCTTCGACAGCGGCTTCGACGACTCGGTGAACCAGTCGAGTAGTTCAGGGGGCCTTGCCGCCCGCCTCCCCTTCGACACGGGCCCCGGCAGCGTCTTGGCGTACTTCCGGGGGAACGTGACCTACTTCTTCCTCGCCGTGATGTGGTTCACCTTCCTCCTGCAGTATCTCGTGTTTCCGGCGCTCGGCGTCCCGAACACGATATGGCGCGCCACCTTCGTCCTCACGCCGGACAGCCCCCTCTACGTCTGGACGTGGGTTACGTCGATTTTCGCCCACGGCGGCTTCGGGCACATCGCGTTGAACAGCATCGTGCTCTACTTCTTCGGCCCGGTCGTCGAGGATAGGGTCGGGAGCAAGCGCTTCGCAGCGATGTTCCTCTTCGCCGGCGCGCTCGCGGGACTCTCACAGATCGTCGTGGGGCTCACCATCGGCGACCCCGGGCCGGGTGTCGTCGGCGCCAGCGGCGCCATCGCCGCCGCGATGGGCGTGCTCACGGTGTTGAACCCCCATCTCCGCATCTACCTCTACTTCATCATCCCGATGCCCCTCTGGATGGCGACCGCGCTCTTCGCGGGCTACTCGGTGTTCGTTTCCTCCGTCGGCGGCATCGGCGCGGGCAACGTCGCCCAGGTGGCCCACCTCGCCGGCCTCGTGGTCGGCGTGCTCTACGGCTACAAGCTCAAACGGGAGGGCGAGCGCGCGCCACAGCAACTCCAGTTCGGGGGCGGCGGTCCCGGCGGTCCCGGTGGACCCGGTGGACCGGGACGCGGCCGGATATGAAGGAGGCGTTCCGCCCCGACCCCTCCCTCTCTCGGGACGGGATGGAGGCGCTCCAGCGCGAGGTGGCCGATACGGCGCTGTTCCGTGACGACCTCCCCTTCGCCCCCGACGAGGTCCGGTGGACGCCGGACGACGCGCGGGACGCAGCGCCCGTCGTCGTCGGCGTGGACCAGGCGTTCCGTGACGACGAGGCGGTCAGCGCCGTCGTTGCGACGCGGGACGGCGAGGTAATCGAGCGCGCGACGGGCCGC
>JBEQBK010000185.1:0-3741 GCA_041639855.1 Halobacteriaceae archaeon
ACCTGGAGGAGCACGGCTTCGACGTCGTCGTCGTCGAGTCGTCGGACGCGGCGCTCGAAGAAGTACAGTCCCACATCCCCGAGGGTGCCTCGGTGATGAACGGCCACTCCACCACCCTCGAAGAGATCGGCTTCACCGAGTTCGTCGAGGAGGGCGACCACGACTGGGAGAGCCTGGCCGCGGAGGTCTGGAGCATCGACGACGACGAGGAACGCCAGGCCGCGCGCCGCGAGGCCCAAACTGCCGATTACTTCCTGGGCGGCATCAACGCCGTCTCCGAGACGGGTGAACTCGTCGCCGCGGACCTCTCCGGGAGCCGCGTGGGCGCCTACCCCTTCGCCGCGTCGAACGTCGTCATCGTCACCGGCGTGAACAAAATCGTTCCCGACCTCGACGCCGCTTACGACCGGCTCGAATCCGTCGCCTACCCCCTGGAGAACGAGCGCGCACAGGAGGCCTACGGCGTCGAGTCGGCCGTCGCGAAGCAGGTGACGCTCCACCGCGAGACCGAAGAGGACCGGACGAAAGTCGTCCTCGTGAAGGAGCAGCTGGGTTACTGAGGCGTTCCGCGCCCGCTCCAGGGTGGACAAGGCTTTAACGCCGGCCTACCCTACAGGGCGCAAATGGTACTTGACGACCTCGGGGGTTCCTTGCGGGGGACCCTCTCGAAGCTCCAAGGGAAGTCCCGCATCGACGAGGAGGACGTCGAGGAGGTCGTAAAGGAGATACAGCGCTCCTTGCTCTCCGCCGACGTGGAAGTCTCGCTCGTGATGGACCTCTCGGACTCCATCAAGGAGCGGGCCTTAGAGGAGGAGCCCGCGGGCGGCACCTCCGCGCGCGACCACGTCCTCAAAATCGTCTACGAGGAGATGGTCGGGCTGGTTGGCGACTCCGCCGACATCCCCCTCGAATCCCAGACCATCCTTCTGGCGGGGCTGCAGGGCTCCGGGAAGACCACCACCGCCGCGAAGATGGCGTGGTGGTTCTCGAAGAAGGGGCTGCGGCCCGCCGTGATTCAGACCGACACCTTCCGCCCCGGTGCCTACGACCAGGCCAAGCAGATGACCGAACGCGCGGAGGTGGAGTTCTACGGCGACCCCGACGCCGACGACCCCGTCGAAATCGCCCGGGAGGGGCTGGCGGAAACCGAGGACGCCGACGTCCACATCGTGGACACTGCGGGTCGCCACGCCTTGGAGGACGACCTCATCGCGGAGATCGAGGCCATCGAGGGCGAGGTTAATCCCGACCACTCGATGCTCGTCCTCGACGCGGCTATCGGGCAGGGCGCGAAGGACCAGGCCAAGGAGTTCGAGCGCGCCATCGGCATCGACAGCGTCTCCATCACCAAACTCGACGGGACGGCGAAAGGTGGAGGGGCGCTGACGGCGGTGAACGAGACCGACTCGCATATCGCCTTCCTCGGGTCCGGCGAGACGGTCCAAGACATCGAGCGCTTCGAGCCCGACGGCTTCATCTCCCGCCTGCTGGGGATGGGCGACCTCAAACAGCTCTCCGAACGCGTCGAGCGCGCGATGGAGGAAACGGCCGAAGAGGAGGACGACTGGGACCCCGAGTCCATGCTCGAAGGGGAGTTCACCCTCAAGGACATGAAAAAACAGATGGGTGCGATGGACAAGATGGGCCCCCTCGACCAGGTCATGGACATGATTCCGGGGATGGGCGGCGGGCTGATGGACCAGCTCCCCGACGACGCGATGGACGTCACCAAAGACCGGATGCGGAACTTCGAGGTCGTGATGGACTCGATGACCGAGCACGAGTTGGAGAACCCCCGCTCCATCGGCGCGACGCAGGTCGAGCGCATCTCTCGGGGTGCGGGCGTCGAGGAGGACACGGTCAGAGAGCTCCTCGAACAGCACAAGATGATGTCCCAGACGCTCAAGCAGTTCCAGGGGATGGGACAGGGCGACATGGAGCGGATGATGAAGCAGATGGGCGGCGGCGACGGCGGTGGCGGCGGCGGGATGGGCGGCATGGGCGGCATGTTCTGAACGCCCCTGCTACCGCAATCCGGTTCCTTTTCTCCCTCGCACTCGCCGGGTAGCGCATGAACGTCCGGGGCGCCCTGCGACGCGTCGGCCACGCGGACGCCCTACTCCTCTCCGCGACGCTCTGGTTCGTCGCGAAGTTCCTCCGCTACGCGTTCCCGCCGCTCTTTCCCACCTTCCGTGAGAGCTTCGCCGTCTCGAACACGCTCCTGGGCACGGCGTTCACCGCGATGATGCTGGTGTACGCCGTCATGCAGTTCCCCTCCGGCGCGCTCGCGGACCGGGTCGGCGCGACGAAAGTCATCGCCGCCGGCGCGCTCCTCACCGCCGCGGCTGCCCTCGCGGTCGGCTTTCTCCCCACGTTCCCGGTTGTCGTCGCCGGGATGGCCCTCGTCGGGCTGGGCACCGGTGTTCACAAGACCGTCTCGATGGGCCTCCTCGCGTCGGTGTACCCCGAGCGGACGGGCCGCGCGCTGGGCGCGATGGACACCCTCGGCGCGCTGGGCGGCGCGGGCGCCAGCGCCGCGGTCGTCGCGACCCTCGCGAGCCCGTACGGCTGGCCCGCGGTCTTCCTCGCTGCCGGTGTGGCGGGCGCCGTTCTCGCTATGCTCTTCCTCCGGCGCATCCCCCGGCGCGAGCCGGACCCCGACCCCGATTCGGGCACCTCGCTCGGGACGTACGGCGCGCTGTTCGCTGACCGCCGACTCGCCGCTTTCGTCTGCGTCACGCTCCTCTTTTCGTTCGCGTACAACGGTGCCGTCGCCTTCTTCCCCTCCTATCTGACGACGGCGGGCGGCCTCTCGGAGACGGCGGCGGGCGGCCTGTTCAGCGCACTCTTCCTCGCCAGCCTGATACAGACACTCACGGGCGAGGCCGCCGACAGGGTGGGAACGCTCCCGACGCTCGTCGCCGCGCTCTTGCTCGCGACCGCGGGTATCGTCGCGCTCGTCGCGCTGGGCGAGGCGCCGCCCCTCGCGTTGGGCGCCGCCGTCGTCGCGTTCGGAATCGGGGGCCACGGCCACCGGCCGGTCCGGGGCGCCTACCTGATGGCCGAACTCCCCGAGGAGGCGGCGGGGGGTGGACTGGGCGCCGTCAGAACCCTGCTGATGGGTGCGGGCGCCGTCTCGCCCGCGGTCGTCGGCGGCCTCTCCGATTTCTTCTCGTTCCGGGTCGCCTTCGGCCTGCTCGCGGTCTGTGTCGCCGGGGCGGCGGCTATTACGGTGGGATTGCTCCTCACCCGCTGATGGTGGCGGTTTTTTGCCGGTCGGCGGCGCAGATGGACCCATGACCGCCCGCGAGGTGGCGAGCGAGGCCTACCGGGAGGCCCTCCCCGCGCTGGCCGCGAGCGTCGTCGGTGGGCTCTTCGCCGGCGTCGTCCTCGGCGGGATGCGCGCGGAGCTCCGGGCGGTCGAGGGCCTGCTCGTTCTCGTGCCGGCCCTGCTCGCCACCCGCGGGAACGTCTACGGGGCGCTGGGCGCCCGCCTCGCGACGGGCCTCCACCAAGGGCTCGTCGAACCCCGCATCGACGCGGGGGACGAACGACTTCGGGCCGCCGTGCTGGCGTCGACGGCGAACGGCCTGCTCGCGAGCGCCTTCGCCGCGACGGCCGCGTTCGCCGCCCTCCTCGCGCTGGGCCGTTCGAGCGCCCCGCTGTCGACGCTCGTTAGCATCGCACTCATCGCGGGCTTCCTCTCGGGCGTCGCGCTCACCGTCGCCGTCGTGGTCGTGG
>JBEQBK010000186.1:0-3625 GCA_041639855.1 Halobacteriaceae archaeon
AGCGGGGGCGCCGAGCCCGGGGATACGCTCTACTTAACCAAACCGCTGGGAACGCAGTCCGCGATGGGCGCCGAGCGAGTGGCGGAAAGCGAGTTCGGCGAGCGGGTCAGGGCAACCGTGGGACGGCCCGTCGAAACCGTCGCTGCGGACGCGCTGGCGTGGATGACGACGCCGAACCGGGACGCGGCTCTCGCCGTCCGGGACGGTGCGAACGCCGCCACCGACATCACGGGCTTTGGCCTGCTCGGACAGTCGGGGACCCTCGCCGAACGCTCCGGAGTGGGAGTCGAGGTCACTTCCCTTCCCGTCATCGCAGGCACACCCGACCTCTCGGCGCTGTTCGGCTACGGTCTCGACGCCGGCGAGGAGTCGGAGACCAGCGGCGGCTTGCTGGTCTCGGTGCCCGAAGCCGAACGGGAGCGCATCGAAGCAAACCTCGCCGAGCACGGTGTGTTCTACCGCGAAGTGGGGCGGGTCGTCGAGGGCGAGGGCGCACGGTTGGTCGACCCCGCTATCGAGGAAGTCGCGCGTTAATCCAACCGGAGCAGCGCCTCCAAGACCCCGCCGCCGAGACACAACGCTTTGTCCGATATTTTCGTGTAGTCCACCCCCTCGCGGGGGTCCACATCGCCGAGTTTCGCGCCTTCGTTCACCGTCACGCCGTCGTGAACCAAGCCACGAACAAGCCCCGCGATTTCGGTTTTCACGGGCTCGTCGCCGACCCGACCCACGACCTGGCCGGATTCGACTTCCGCGCCGATTTCGACCGTCGGCGTCCATTCACCGGCCGCTGACGACCGGAGCACGCGTTCGGTGGTGAATCCCTTTCGCTCGCCCGGTTCGCCGTCGTACGGGCTCACCGTCCCCTCATAAACGACGCGCCCGAGTTCGTGCCCGCGGTCCGTCTCCACGACGGCGTCGACCGGGTGGACGAACTCGGCTGGGGGGTCGGCGTCGGCGTCCCCCGCGACGAACCCCGGACCGAGACCGACGACCGTGTCGGCGTCCCCACGCCGGGTGCCGGTATCCGCGCGGCCTTTCACCATCGTCGCGTCCACGAGCGCTGCGGCGTCGAGTTCGTCGGCGATGTCCGCTTCGGGGTCCGCGAGCACGGGGACGTCACCGTCCGCAAGGACCTCTAAGACTTCGTCGGGCGTTTCGGCCGCGCGGCCGACGACGCCCTCCACCTCAACTTCGCTTTCGTACATCGCCGCGCCGAACGCGACGGCCCGCCGTACCACCGTCGGCGCTTCGACCTCGGTGACGACGACTGGGTAGCCCGCGCGGTGGAGGCGGTAGACGGCGCCGCTCCCGAGGTCGCCGCCCCCGCGAACCACCACCAGGTCGTCGAGGTCGAGTTTCGTCTCTCGTTTTCGACTGGCGCCGTGTCTGTCGGCGTTCACCTCCGCGAGAATCGAGAGCGCGATGTCCGCCGGGGACCCACCCCCTAAATCGAGGCCGACGGGCGCCCGAACGCGGGCCAGTTCGGTTCGGGAGTACCCTTCGTCCGCGAGAGAGTCGAGGACGTGGTCGGTCTTGTCCTCGCTGGCGACGAGGCCGACATAGCCCGCGCCGCCGTCGATGGCCGCGCCGACGGCCCGTGCGTCGAAGGTGCCGCTGCGGGTCGCGACCGCGACGGCCGCGCCCTCGCCGGTGGGGAGCCCCGCGATTTCCTCGCGGTAGTCGCCCCGGACTACCTCTACGGAGTCGGGGAACGCCTCGGGGTCGGCGTACTCCTCGCGGTCGTCCACGACCGTCACGTCGTAACCGACCTGGTCCGCGAGAGGTGCGAGTTCCCGACCGATGTGTCCCGCGCCGGCGACGTAGAGGAGCGGCGCGGCGTCCATCCGGTCGACGAACACGTCCATCGACCCGCCACAGACCATGCCGGTGTTGCCGCCGGGTTCGAGGTCGTACGTTCGGACGCCGGGGTCGGCCTCGCGCGCCAACACCTCGCGAGCGGCCTCGATAGCGAGGCCCTCGACCGTGCCACCGCCGATGGTTCCGTAGGTTTCCTGGGCGGTGACGACCATCTTGGTTCCCACGTTCCGGGGGGCGCTGCCCTCCGTACCGACGACCGTGAGCATCGCGGCGGGCTCGCCGGCCGCCGCGAGGTCGGCGGCGCGCTCAACGGCGTTCATACGAACGACCGCACCTCCTGTGCGAGCGTGAGCTCGACGACGCGCTCGTAGGGGACGGCTTCGACACGGGAGGGCGGGGAGACGCCCCGAACCTCGACGTCGCGGGCGACGGCGAACGTCTCAGTGAACACGTCCGTAGGGGGGTCCAACAGGACGCCGTCTTGGACGAGCACGGCCCGCGCGTCGTCGTCCCCCTCCGCGGTGCGGTACGCCAGTTCGGCGAGCGGCTTGTCGATGAGATAGAGCATCAGAAGTCGATGGTGTGGTCGGCTCCGCGAATCAGTTCGGCTATTTCATCGCCCGTGTGGACGGTCACGTCGGCGGCGATCTCCGACGCGTCGACCCCGCGCTCGGCCATCGCGTCGGCGTCGGCCACCATCTCGCCGTTCTCCTTCTCCAAATCCGCGATGTGACTGGGCATGTTCAGCGCTTCCCGGTCGAGCGCTTCGCGGGCGGCGTAGACGGCGTCCTCGGTGTAGACGACGGTCACGTCGTGGCGGTCGAAGCCGGCCGCGACACCCCGGGCGGCGCGCAACCCCTCGGGAACGTGGACCCGCCCGTACGGTGCACGGGTCAGGAGGACGACGACATGGCGTTTCACAGCGACACCACCCTGTCGGCCTCGCTCAGGAGGTCCGCAAGGTCCGGAAGGAGTCCGACCTCGACGCCCTCGGGGTAGTCAGTCTCCGCGTCGATACCCCGGGCGTCGACGCAGAGCCCGCAGCAGACCACGTCGGCGCCGTCGGCGATGAGTTCCTGGAACTTCGCCGTCGGCATCGCGTCGTAGAGGCCGTCCTCGGCACAGCCCGGGAGCGTCTGGTCCGCCACAGGCACCAGCGCCCCGTCGAGGTAGTGAAAGAACGTTACGTCGTGGCCCGTGTCGAGAGCGGCCCGTCCGAGTTCATAGGCGGTGCGCCAGCGCTCGCTGTCGAACGGTCCCCCTGTGAGGAGGAATCCGAGATGCGCCATACCCGAACACGGCCCCCGCCAGACAATAACCTTTCTGTAGCGAAAGTTTGAGAATTATATCTCGTTTCAATTTTTATTGGCGCAGGAACGCTTACGTGCGGGCACCTTCATCGGAAAAACGATGCAAGTGTACTTCGCGGCGCCGCTGTTCAACGAAGCCGAGCGTGCGTACAACGAGTCGGTCGTCGAGTTGCTCGAAGACGCCGGTCACGACGTGTTCCTCCCCCAGCGCGACGGTATCGAGGGGTTGGACTCGCTCATCGAGAACGACCCCGAGGTCGAGAACGAGGCCGACGCGATGAACGCGGTTTTCGAACTCGACTACGGCGAAATCCGGGACGCCGACGTCGTCGCCGCGCTCGTCGACGGGCAGATTCCGGACGAGGGGCTCGCCGTCGAGGCGGGCCTCGCGTACGCCCACGACGTGCCGGTCGTCGCGTTGAAGACGGACATCAGGATTCACGCACAGGACGAACCCCTCAAGGCGATGCTGTTCGGCGTGATAGAAGAGATAA
>JBEQBK010000187.1:0-3581 GCA_041639855.1 Halobacteriaceae archaeon
GGGTCGTGACGTAGCGTTTCGCGTCGAGCACCGACTCGTCGTACGTGTCGGGGTGTGTCCCGCCGTCGCGGAGGTACTTCAGCCCCTCCAGCCCGTGGTCCTTGTTGGCGGCCTCGAAGCCGACGGTTGTGACCGAATCGGGGAGGCCGCGACCCACCCCGGTTATCGTGCCGCCGGTGCCGACGCCCGCGACGAAGTGCGTGCGCTCGGGCGCCTGTGCTGCGATTTCGGCGGCCGTCGTGCGCTCGTGGGCGCCCGGGTTGGCGGGATTGGTGTACTGCCCGGGGCGGGTGTACCCCCCTTCGGACGCGATTTCCTCGCAGGCGTCGAGCAACTCGTCGTAGTCGCCGTCGGTCTCGATTTCCCGCACTCGGGCGCCGGCCTCGCGGACGGCCTCCTTCTTCCCCCGGGCCGCGTCGGCGGGCATCACGATTTCCACGTCGTAGCCCCGTGCGGTGCCGATGCGGGCGACGGCCGCGCCCGTGTTCCCGGAGGTCGGTTCGAGAAGGGTTTGCTCGCCCGGTTCGGCGTCGAGGCCGTCGAGCATCGCGACGGCGATGCGGTCCTTGACGGAGCCCCCGCCGTGGGGGAGCGTCGGGAGGTTGAACCACTCCGCCTTGGCGTAAACCGTGCCGGGCGTCCCCGTATCGAGTTCGAGAAGCGGCGTGTCGCCGATGGCGTCCTCGGAGACGGCCATGCTACTCGCCGACGTGCTCGGCCAGCCACGCCGTGGCGTCGCGGTGTTCGTCGGCGCCGATGCCGTGGCCCGTCGGGTAGGTGTTGTAGGTCACGTCCGCGCCGAACCCCTCCAAGCGCTCGGCGGCCTCCGCCGTGCGGGATTCGGCGATGATGTCGTCGGCTTCGCCGGCCGCGAGGAAGACCGGCTTGCCCGAAACGTCGTAGCCCGAGTCGTAGCGGGCGGGCAGGTAGCCGTGCAGGCCGACGACGTACTCGTACAGGTCGGGCCTGTCGAGCAGCGAGCCCATCCCGAGAATCGAGCCCTGCGAGAAGCCCAGAACCCCGACGTCGCCGACGCCGTACTCCGCCTTGGCTTGGCCGACGAACTCGTCGAGGCGTTCCCGGGAGCGGACGTAGTCCTCCTCGACGGGTTCGGAGTTGGCGAGCCCGCCCCCCGAGAGGTCGAGTTCGTACCAGGTGTAGCCCTGGCCCATCCGGTCGGGCGCGCGCGCCGAGAGGACGTGAACGCCGTCGGGAAAGGCGTCCGCGAGACCCAGCAGGTCGCGTTCGTGGGAGCCCCGGCCGTGTAGGAGGAGGACCGCGGGCGCCCCCTCGGGCTCGTCGGGTTCGAGATGCTCGTGGACGAGTGCGAAGTCGCTCATGGGCGGCGTAGGAGGGGGCGGAAAGAAACGGTTGGGGTCGGGGCGGGGGCTTCCCTTAGCCCTCGCGGCGCAGCCGGCGGACCACGAACTCGCGGTCCAGCGAGCCTAGAAGCGGACCCAACTGGGGTCCGGAGTCCTGGCCGAAGAACAGCTCGTAGCCGGCGGCGAAGAAGTCGCCGACGTCGACGCCGTGACGCTTGGCCGTCTCGTAGATTTCGCCCTGAATCGCCTCGCCGTCGTGGCCCTCGGCGACGAAATCGGCGAGCTCGGAAAGGGCGGTTTGCATCGCCGCGTCGAACTCCGTCTCGGGCAGTTCGTTCTGGATACGGTAGTTGTACTCGTTGTCCATCCGCTTCGCCCAGGCGCGGGCCTTCTCGACGCGCTCCATCGCCCGTGCTATCTGCTCGTCGCTGGCGTCCGCGGGGATGTGGCCCTCGTTTCTGGCCATCTCGACCCTGAGCTCGCGGTCGTCGGTCATCCCGAGCACGGCGGCGAACGTGTAGGGCAGGCGAATTCTGTCCTCGGTGACGGAATCCACGGTGAAGGGGTAGGCGCGCTCGGCGAACGCATCATCGCCTTCGAAGGAGGCGCGCTCGAACTGGTCGAACTCCTCGACGAGCCTATCGAGCCGGGAGAGGTCCAAATCGCGTTGCTTCTTCGGGTTCAACGCGAAGAAGTATCTCACTACCTCGGGTTCGACGAGTTTCAAGAGTTCGGGCGGCGTGAGAACGTTCCCCGCCGAGGAGGAGAGCGCGTCGCCGTTGAGCGTGAACCACTCGTACACCATCGGCACGGGCGGTTCGTTCTCCAGCACGTTCCGCGCGATGTCCTGTCCGGAGGGCCACGACCCCTCGGCGTGGTCCTTACCGAACGGTTCGAAATCCACCCCCAACACGTCCCACTGCGCGGGCCACTCGAAGCGCCACGGGAGCTTCCCTGCGGAGAACTCGGCCACCCCTTCGTGGCCACAGCCCTCGATGGTCCGGTCGCCGGCTTCGATATCGGTGCAGACGTACTCGACGGTCCCCGATTCGAGGTCGACGCCGGTGACGGCGTCCGTCTCGGTGACGTGCCCGCAGTTCGCGCATATCGGGCGGAACGGGACGTAGTCGGCATCGACTTTGTCCTGATACTCGCTCAGCACGTCGCGGGCGAGCTCGCGCTTGTCGAGGATTTCCCCGACGACGCCGTCCATCTCGCCGTCCTCGTAGAGCGTGGTGTTCGAGAGCGTCTCGACGGGAACGCCCACGTCGTCGGCCGCGTCCGCGAGCAGGGCCGCGAAGTGCGCGCCGTAGGAGTCGTGACAGCCGAAGGGGTCCGGAATGCCCGTGTACGGGGCCCCGAGATTGCGCCCGAGCGCGCCGGCGTCGATATCCCCGAGTCCCACCAGATTCCAGTCGTCGTCCGCGAGCTTCCGGGGCACCTTCCGGAGGGGGTCGCGGTCGTCGCTGGTGAACACTTGCCTCACTTCGTGGCCGCGCTCGCGGAGCACTTCGGCGACGAAGTAGCCCCGCAGAATCTCGTTGAGGTGGCCGATATGGGGAACGCCGGAGGGGGAGACGCCGCCCTTGATGACAATCGGCTCCTCGGGGTCGCGGGCCTCGACTTCGTCGGCGACCTCGTCGGCCCAGAAGGCGCGGTGGTCGCCGGACTCCTCCTCCGTGGCTCCCTCGCCCGCCTCGGCGGCGGGGTCGTCGCTGGTGGTGCCCATCGGTTCCGGATACCGCGCTGTCGGGAATAAGCCTTCGGAGACCGTTCCACCAGTAGGTATTTTACCCGACAACGTGATGTCGGGGACGTCATGGAACGCGCACTCGTCGTCGTCGACGACACGGAGAAGCACCGCGACCTGCTGGAAGAGGCCGCCGAGCTCGCCGACGGGGTCGGCGCCGACCTCGTCCTGCTCTCGATGATTACCGAGGAGGAGTACGAGGAGATGACCGAGACCATCGAGGCGATGGCCGAGACCGAGCACACCGGCTTTGGCTCCGACACCGTTCTGCAGGCGGCCCGCCGCTTCGCCGAGGACGTGGCCCGCGACGCGCTGGAGGGCATCGACATCGAATACGAGGTCGTCGGTGCCACGGTCAACGAGGGCGAGCGCGCCGACGAAATCATCCGCACCGCGGAGGACCACGGCTGCGACCACGTCTTCCTCACCGGCCGGCGCCGCTCGCCGACGGGCAAGGCCATCTTCGGGAACACCGCCCAGGCAGTCATCCTCAACTTCCCGGGGACGGT
>JBEQBK010000188.1:0-3509 GCA_041639855.1 Halobacteriaceae archaeon
TTCCTTCCCTGAATGTCCGACGAGCATGAACCCCTATGCCCTCCTCTTCGGCGCTATCGTCTCCGAGCTGTTCGGGACGACCGCGCTGAAGCTCTCCGACGGGTTCTCGAACCCGCTCCCCAGCCTGAGTGTCGCGGTCGGCTACGGTCTCGCGTTCTACCTGGTCTCGCTGACGCTAGAGGACCTCCCGGTCGGCGTCGTCTACGGGACGTGGGCGGCACTCGGTATCGTCGGCGTGGCGGCCATCGGCGTCGTCGTCTTCGACGAACCGGTCGATGCGGTCGGTGCGGGCGGGATTCTGTTGATTCTCGCCGGCGTCTACTGCTTGAACGTGCTCTCGGGGATGTCCGCGCACTGAATAGCGGCGACGACGAGGCGCCGCGACCCCTCTCACGAAGACGCAACAAAAGCGGGCCGGGAGGGATTTGAACTATGCAGAGACGGACCGCTCGCTACGCTCGCGGTTGCGACTCTTCGAGTTCAAATCAAACCACGCTCTGTTCCTCGCGTTCGCGTCGGAACAAGAGCGGGCCGGGAGGGATTTGAACCCCCGACCGACGGATTAAGAGTCCGTCGCTCTCCCTAACTGAGCTACCGGCCCGAGACAAACACCAGTACCGCCGGCCGAATCAAAAGGCTTCCCTTTCGAACCCGGGGCGGCGTCGGGAGGGTTAAGTGAGGGGACGCGGAAGGCGGGCGTACATGAGCAGCCGGGTCACCATTTCCTCCATGTCGGCGTACGCCATCCTGGGCTGTGGGAGCGTCGGCCACGCCGTCGCGGAGGAGCTGGTCGAGCGGGAGAAGGACGTGCTCATCGTCGACAAAAACGAGGAGCGCGTCGAGGCCCTGCGCGATCAGGACCTGAACGCACAGGCCGCCGACATCCGCGACGCCGAGGTGGCGGAGCTCGTCTCCGACAGGGAGGTCGTTCTCATCCTCTCCTCGGACGTCGACGCGAACAAAGAGGCGGTGAAGAACATCCGCGAACGCGACGAGGACCGCTTCGTCGTCGTGCGCGCCAGCGACCCCGTCACCAGCGACGAGCTCCGCGAGTTGGGGGCCGACGTGGTCATCAATCCCTCCTCGGTCATCGCGGACGCCGCCCTGCGCGCCCTCGAATCGGGGGAGTTGGAGTACCGCGCGCGCCAGTTGGCCGCGGTCATCCAGAGCACCGAGAAGAAACTCGCGGTGCTCACCCACAACAACCCCGGGCCCGACTCCATCGCCGCGGCCGCCGCCCTGCAGGCCGTTGCGGACCACTTCGGCGTGGAGGCCGACATCGTCTACGTCGGCGAGGTCGGCCGTCAGGAGAACCGGGCGTTCGTCAACCTGCTGGGCATCGAACTCGTGCCCTACGAGGACGCCGAGATGGACGACTACGACACAGTCGCCCTCGTGGACCACGCTCGCGCGGGCGACCCGCCCGGCGACTTGGACGTCGACATCTACCTCGACCACTACGAGTCGGGCGACGAAATCGGGGCCGCCTTCGTTGACGTGCGCCCGAACGTCTCCGCGACGGCGACCATCCTCACCAAGTACATCCAGGAGTACGACCTGAACGTCAGCGAGACCGTCGCGACCGCCCTCCTCTACGGAATCCGCGCCGAGACGCTGGACTTCCGGCGAGAAACCACGCCGGCGGACCTCACCGCCGCGGCGTATCTCTACCCCTTCGCGAACCACGACACCTTAGAACAGGTCGAATCGCCCTCGATGTCGCCCGAAACGTTGGACGTGCTCGCGGAGGCCATCTCCAACCGCGAGGTCCAGGGCTCGCACCTCGTCTCGAACGCGGGGTTCATCCGCGACCGCGACGCGCTCTCACAGGCGGCCCAACAGCTCCTCAACCTGGAGGGCGTCACGACCGCCGCGGTGTTCGGCATCGTCGACGACACCATCCACCTCGCCGCGCAGTCCAAGGACATCCGGATGAACATCGGTAACGTCCTCGACGACGCCTTCTCCGAGATGGGCGAGGCGGCGGGCCACTCGACGCAGGCCACCGCGGAGGTGCCACTCGGTATTTTCGGCGGGCTCGAGGGGAGCGAGGAGAACCGCGAAACCCTCCTGAACCTCGCGGGCGAGGCCGTCACGCGAAAGCTCTTCGACGCGATGGGCGTCGAGAGCGAGAGCGGAAACGGCAGTTAGACGATAGCCTCGTCGTTCCCCTCGGAGGGGTCCGAGAGCCGCTCCACGACGTCGTTAACGAGTATCACGTCACCCACCGCGCGCACCCACCGGTACGGCACGACGACGCCGCGAGCGCCGTTCGCCCGGTCGGCGAAGAGTTCGTTGTTCAGCTCGGTCAGCGCGAGCCCGGTGACGGTTTCGGCGTCCAGGTTCAGCCGGATGTCCTCGACTTCCCCGACGAAAACGCCGTTGTTCGAGTACACTTCGCGGCCCACGAGGGTCGTGATCTCCTCGGGTCGTTCGTCCATACGCCGACGTTGATGGCGTCGGGCTTAAGGGTTGGTGCGCTCCCGTGCCTCGTGGAGGTCGTCGAGCACGCCGCCGAGCGCGTCGAGGCCCGCACGGACCCGCTCGGGCGAGCGACCCAGCCCGACGCGGACGGCGTCGGGTGCGCCGAAGAACTTCCCGGGGACGACGAGGGTGCCCGCGTCCCACGCTGCGCCGGCGAGGGCGTCGCCGTCGGTTCCCTCGACGGAGAGCAGCGCGGCGGGCGCGTCCTCGAAGACCCGACAGTCGGTGTCGGGGCGCTCGGCCAGACTCGCCGCGAGCGTCGCGCTGTTCTCCCGGCAGATTTCGCGGGCCCGCGCCGTCAGTTCGTCCGCGGCGTAGAGGGCGCGGCGGGCGTAGACTCGACTCGGACCGGGGACGCGGCCCAGATAGCGCTGAACCCGGCGTGCGGCCTCCGCGACGGCGGGGTCGCCGACGACCCAGCCGACTTCCAGGCCCGCGAGCCCGGGCAGCCGTTCGAGGGAACCGGCCACGACCGCGTTTTCCAGACCGGCGGCCGTCACCCCGCCGAGCGCGAGACTTTCCCCGGGGTCGGACGCCAGCGGCGCGGCGTTCTCGTCGACGAGCAGGCGCCCCCCATCGACGCGCTCGGCGAGCTCGCCAAGCGCTTCGCGGGCGAGTAACCGGCCCGTCGGGGCGTGGCGGTTGCTCAGAGCGACCACACTCGGGGAGTCGGGGTCGGGCTCGGCGCCGTAGTTCGGCGCCGGGCGCTCGAAGCGCTCGATGTCGGCACCCAGCGCCTCGGGCGTCCGGACGAGCGCCTCGTCCGCCGGGGCCTCCACGAGCGCCGGCCCGTCGCCGAGTTCGAGCGCGGCCGCGAAGGCGACGAAGCGCGCGGCGTCGGCACCTCCGGTCAGCACTACCTGCTCGGGGTGGACACCGTACTCGGTGGCGAGCAGGGTCTCGACGGACACACCGGCGGGCGCCTCCGGCAGCCCCGTGACCGCGTCGGGCTGCGCGGCCGGTTCGGGCTCGGCGTCGTCGCGCAGAGCCGCGGGTGAAAGGTCGTACAGCGCGGCCTCCGGGCG
>JBEQBK010000189.1:0-3449 GCA_041639855.1 Halobacteriaceae archaeon
CGAAGGCTTCGGCGTCCCCGCCCAGCGCGGTCCGCCGCGCGCCGAGTTCGTCGACGCCGAACGCGCCGCGGGTGAACGCCCAGCCCGCCGCGAGCGCCGCGGCCTCCTCGCGGGCGTCGCGGAGGTGGCCGAGCGCCTCGACCGGGGGTTCGGCCGCCGCGGCGGCGTCGAGCTCCGTCCGCGCGTCCTCGCGGAAGCGAGCGAACTCCCCGCGGACGGCGCCGTTCGGTACGTCCTCGGCGGTGAGCGGGTCGGGAACGGAGGCGAGGTCCGCCGCGACGCGCTCCTGGACGGAGTCGCGGTAGTCGCCCCCGACGTCGACGGGGAGCGCCGCCGGCACCGTCGGGTCGCCCGAAACGGCGTCCCGGAGCGCCGTGGCGTCGAGTTCGACCGGTTCGGAGTCGGAGAGCGACCCGCAGCCGGCGAGCGCGGCGCTCCCGAGCAGACCCAGGACGCCCCGTCTCGTGTGGCGGCTCATCGTCCCCCCTCCGTGTCGTGTGTCGCGTTCGTTCCGCCGGCGTCGGCCGCCTCGCGGATGTGGGGCGGGAGCCGGCACGCACCCGAAGAGAGGCCGCGGGCGTAGTTCGAGACGTCCTCCAGCGCGGCGGGCACCCGAATCAACCAGCAACAGAAGTCCCGGTCGTCGGTTCCGCAGGGGGTGTCCCACGGCCGGTGCACCCGGCCGTAGGAGACCGTCGCGTCCCCTTCGGACCACGTCACGTAACAGAGCCGGCGTTCGAAACACGCCCGGACCGTGCCCCGGTCGACGAACAGCGTCTCCGCATCGAAGTCGGTCGCCCGGACGAACGCCCGCGCCTCCGCGGCGCCGTCCACGTCGGCGAAGGAGAGCGAGGCGGCGCGCTCGGCGTCGGTGAACACGTCCCGCGGACCGGCGGATTCCTCGCCTTCCAGCGTCACGAGGGGGTTGACCGCCGAACTCCGGAGGCGGTAGCGGTCGGGGTCGGTGACGGCGTTTTCGGGGGGTTCGGGTCCGACCTGTTCGCTCTCGCGCGTGCTCGTGCCGGCACAGCCCGCGAGCGCGGCGAGGCCGGCGCCGGCCGCGAGGAGGGTGTCACGACGCGTGTGAGGGACCATACCGGGGGCACCACTCGCCGGAAGTTAAAAGCGGCCCTACTCCGCGTCGACGGCCGTCTCGGTCAGGTAGCGCCGCTCGCCCACGACCTCGCGGGTTTCGGTCACGTCGAAGGTCGAGGAGGCGCGGATGTCGTCGGAGGCGGCGCCGACGCGGACCTCGAACGCGCCGGCCTCGACGGTGAGGTTCATGTCCGCGTCGTAGAAGGCGAGCTGGTCGGCGGCGAGGGTGAAGGAGACGCGCGCCGACTCGCCCGCTTCCAAGGAGACGCGCTCGAAGCCCTTCAGCTCCTGTACGGGACGCGTGCGGCTCGCGACGGGGTCGGCGACGTACAGCTGTACCACTTCGTCGCCCGCGCGCTCGCCGACGTTCTCGACGGTGACGCTCGCGGTTATCTCGCCGCGCCCGGCGATTTCCTCGGCGGAGAGGTCGAGTTCCGAATACGAGAATTCGGTGTAGGACTCGCCGTGGCCGAAGGCGTAGACGGGGTCGATGCCGACGTCGACGTAGCCCGCCCGCGCGGAGTTGGGCTTGCGGTTGTAGCGCACCGGCTGTTGGCCGACGGTCTCCGGGATGGAAACGGGCAGCCGTCCCGCGGGGTTCACGTCGCCGAACAGGACGTCCGCGATGGCGTTGCCGCCCTCCTCGCCGGGGAGGAAGGCATGCAGGAGCGCCGCGGCGTCATCGGCGGCCCACCCCACCGTGTGTGCGCGGCCGCTGACGAGGACCGGAATCACGGTCGCGTCCGAGCCGAGCAGCGCTTCCAGGAGCGCGGGTTGGGCACCCGGCAGCGAGAGGTCCGTCACGTCACAGCCCTCGCCGCTCGTCGGCTTCTCGGGGCTGACGCCGTCGCCCTCGTCAAGGCTGATGGCGGAGTACGCACCGACACAGGCGACGGTGACATCCGCGGACTCGGCCGCCGCGACGGCGTCCTCGATGTCCGACTCGTCCTCGCTCATGTCGCAGCCCGCCGCGTGGGACACGTCGCCGTCGAACGCGGACTCGATGCCTTCGAGGGGCGAGACGAGGTCCATCCCGTGCTCCGGCGTCCGCGCGGGATAGCCGTAGTCGCCGACCATCCCCCGCCCGGCGTCGGCCATCGGGCCGACGACGGCGATGGAGTCGGGCGATTCGAGTGGAAGGGTGCCGTCGTTCTCCAGGAGTGTCATCGACTTCCCGGCGGCCTTCCGGGAGAGCTCGCGCTGGGCGTCGGTCTCGAAGGCCTCGCTCACCGCGTCGGGGTCGACGGGTTCGGTGTCGAGAACTCCGAGGCGGGCCTTCGTTTCGAGGACGCGGTCGACGGCTTCGTTGATGGTTTCCTCCGCCAGCTCGCCGTCCTCGACGGCGCCGACGAGCTCGTCGTAGCACTCGATGAGGGGGAGTTCCATGTCGATACCCGCCTCCAAGGCTTGTATCGCGGCGTCTCTCCTGTCTTCGGCGACGTTGTGCTCGTCCTCCAGGAAGCGCACGCTGTAGTAGTCCGAGACGACAATCCCCTCGAAACCGAGCTCGTCGCGCAGCAGGTCACGGAGGACGTCGGGCGAGCTCGTGCACGGGAAGCCGTCGATATCGTGGTAGGCGTTCATCACGGCCCCGGCGTCGGCCTCGTGGATGGCGGCCTCGAAGGGGAAGGCGTGTTCCTCCCTGAGTTCCCGCGGCGGGATGTTCGCCGACGCGCGGTTCCGTCCGCCCTCGGTGGTGCCGTGCCCGAGGAAGTGTTTGAGGGTCGCCATCACGCCGTCGTTGTCCGTCCCCTGGAGGCCGTTGACGTAGCCCGTCGTCATCTCCGCGGCGAGATAGGGGTCCTCGCCGTAGGTCTCCTCCGCGCGCCCCCAGCGCAGGTCCCGCGCGAGGTCCGCGACGGGGGAGAGCGCGTGGTCCGTGCCGATGGCCTCCAACTGGCGCCGGATTTCGCGGGTCACGTCGCTCGCGGTTTCGGGCTCGAACGTCGCGGCGAGCCCGATACCCTGTGGGTAGGTCGTCCCGCCGGGGCCCATATACCCGCAGATACACTCGTCGTGGACGATGGCCGGAACGCCCAGACGGGTCTCCTCCTGTAAGTATTCCTGCGTCGCGTTCCGGAACTCGGCCACGTCCTCGGGGGGAAGCCCCGTCTCGTCGCCGATACGGGTGAGCTGACCGATACCTTCAGCAAGGAGTTCGTCGGCCTTCCCCTCGGAGAACCCCTCGCCGTCGTAGAGGGCGCTGGCCTCGACGGCACAGAGCTGTTTGACCTTCTCTTCGAGGGACATCGACTCGCGCAGGCGCTCCGCGCGGGCCCGTGGTTCGGACATACCCGAACCCACCCGGGGGCCGGGGTTCAATCTTTCCGTGGGGCCGCGTTTATACCCCTTCG
>JBEQBK010000190.1:0-3351 GCA_041639855.1 Halobacteriaceae archaeon
CGCCGCGACGCCGAGCGCCCGGTCGTTCCCCGCCGCCGCGAGGAGGCGCATCTCGCCCGTCGTCAGCGTCCCGGTCTTGTCCAGCGCGACGGTCTCGACGTCGGGGGCCCGCTCGAACAGCGACCCGTCGGTGACGACGACGCCCGCGCCGAGCGCGCGCCGGAGGCCCGCGGTGACGGCTAACGGCGTCGCCAGCCCGAGCGCACAGGGACAGGAGACCGCGAGGACGGTCACGCCGGCGAGCAACGCGTCGTTCGGCGGCCCGGTCAGCAAGCCCCACCCCGCCGTGACCCCGGCCAACACGAGGACCGCGGGGACGAAGACCGCCGCGAGGCGGTCGGCGAGCCGGCGGGCGCCGCTTCCCGACGCGCGTATCTCCCAGAGCGACGCCAGCAGGCGGTCCATCGTGCTCGTCGGGTCCTCGGGGACCGAGACGACCAGCCCGCCGGAGGTGAGCGTCGCCCCCCCGACGACGGCGTCGCCGGGTTCCTTCTCGACGGGGGTTGCCTCACCGGTCACGAGCGACTCGTCGGCCGCGCCGGTGCCCTCAACGACGCGGCCGTCGACGGGTACGCGTTCGCCGGCCCGCACGACCAGTTCCTCGCCGCCCGCGAGGTCCTCGGTCGTGACCTCCTCGACCCCGCCGTCGGTTCTGACCCGCGCCGTCCCGGCGCGCTCGGCCGTGAGGTCGCCCAGCCGGTCGCTCACCCGCTCCCTGATTCGCTTTTCGTAGCGCTCCCCGACGGTGACGGCGAGGACGACGACGACGGCCACGTCGAAGTACACCTCCGTGCCCCCCGTCAACACGACCGCCGCGCTGTAGGCGTAGGCGGCCGTGGCTGCCACACCCACGAGCAGGTCCATGTTCGGCTGGCGGGCCCGGACGCTCACGTACGCTCCCCGGAGTATCGGCGCGCCGGTGTAGCCGAGCACGAGCGTTGCCATCACCCAGAGGTTGAGGAGGAGGTAGTCGCCCGCGAGCCCGGTCGTGTCGAGGAGGAGCGTCTCGGGCGGGACCCCCAGATAGGCGGGGTAGAGGAAGAGAACGTACCACAGCATCGTCATCATCCCGAAGAACGCCCCCACCAAGAGCCGGCCGTCGTCGGCTCTGGTCGCCCCGTCCTCGCCGATGTCGTAGCCCGCGCCGGCGACGGCCTCCGCGATGGCGGCCTCGTCGGTTCGTGTGGGGTCGTACTCGGCCTTCAACGTCCCCGTCGGGTAGTTCGCCGCGGCGCTCGCCACGCCCGCCGCGTCCTCGGCGCGCGCTTCGAGGAACGCCTCGCAGGTCGTGCAGTGCATCCCCTCGACGGGGAGGAAGGCGGTCGCGTCGGCGGCCGCATCGGAAGAGTCCTCCGACGGCGACCCGAAGTCGTCGGGCGTCGCCCCCGCGGGGTCGTCGAGCGTCCGGGCCACCGCGAGACAGCCGTCACAACAGAAGGTCCCCGCCACGTCGGGGGCCGTGACCGGCGGCTCCGGCGTCGGCAGGTCACACAGCGTACAGCTCATAGGAGGCGGACGCCCATCGCGAGGGGGAACCACGCGAGGAGGAGAAACGCCGCGCCCAGCGCCCGGTGCAGGCGCTCGCGGCGCCCCGCGCTCACCGATTCGAGGACGGTGCCGTAGGCCAACAGCGTCGGGAACGTGCCCGCGCCGACCGCGGCGAGCGAGAGGCCGCCCTGTATCGGGTCGCCGGTCACGAGCGCGTATCCGAACGCGGGGTAGAGGACCGGACACGGCAACAGAGCGTGAGCCGCGCCCACGGCGGCGATGCCGCGGCCGTCGGCGAACGACTGGACCCGGCCGACGACCCGCCCGGCGAGCCCGCCGACGCCGACACCGGCGGGCGGGCGACCCAGTAGGTAGCGAACGCCCACGAGGAGAATGAACCCGCCCGCGAAGAGTCCGGCGAGCGCGCGGAGGCGGTCACCGTACGGGGAGAGCGCCGCCGCGTCGAAGGCCAGCGCGCCGACGCCGCCCAGCAGAGCCCCGACCGCGGCGTAGCCGACGGTTCTGCCCGCGTTGAACAGGGCGTGTGGGACGACGCCGTCCCGGTCTTCGGTGTAGGCGGTCACGAGGGGACCACACATCCCGAGACAGTGCGCGCCGCCCGCGAGCCCCAGAAGGAAGGCCGCGGCCAGCCCTCCGTGGTAGTTCATTCGGTGCCGCCGAAGAGGGTGTAGACGCACGCCGCGATGAGCACGACGCTGACCAGCGAGAGCGCGACGACCGGCGCCGGGTGGAGGACGAGATACGCCCCGACCGGCGCGAGCGCCAGCACCGCTACGAGCGCCGCCGCCGACGCGGGCACGCCCCCCGCTTTCCGTGTGGACATGCCGGTGTGTCGCGACCCCGTGCGCCTAAAGTACTCGGGAGTTCTGAGCGCGTTGGAACTCCGTTCGGGGATTAAGTCCCGCTCCGAGAAACCGTTCCGGCACATGACCAGGACGGACACGACCAGACGCGGCGCCATGGCCCTCGCGGGCGGTGCGGCGCTGGCGGGACTGAGCGGCCCGGCGAGCGCCCAGTCGGAGGGGCCGACCACCAAACCCGACTTCGGGGATTGGCTCGACGACGTCGACGGCGGGGTCCGCGACGCCCGGGGGCAGGACAGCGTCACGGTTCGCGTGGGCGACTCGGGCAACGGCGGCACCTTCGCCTTCCGCCCGGCGAACCTCTGGATTGACCCCGGAACGACCGTGACCTTCGAGTGGGTCTCGAACACGCACAACGTCGCCGTCGAGGACCAGCCCGACGGCGCGAGCTGGTCGGGTCACGAGACGGTCGAGAACCAGGGGTTCTCCTTCGAGACGACCTTCGAGACGGGCGGGCTCTACCGGTACTTCTGTAGCCCGCATCGCTCGGCGGGCATGCTGGGCGGCATCGCCGTCGGTGACGACGTGCCGACAACGCAGGTCCAGACCGGCTCCACGTACTCGCTCCCGAGTGCGCCGGGCGCGCCGGTGCTTTACACCGGCTTCGCGCTGGTCGGCGCCGCCGCGGCCGTCGTTCTCGGCGCCGAAGGGGTCTCGGAAATCCGGCGCCACGGCGGCGTCCGCGGCGAGACGCCCGAATCGACCGCCGCGACGGAGGCGAACGAACTCGAACCCGCCGCCGAAATCGAACACGACGAGTACGACCCGTGGGGGACGCTTTCGCTCCTCTTGGTGTACCTCGCTATCATCTCCCTGATGTGGCTGTTCATGTACTTCGTCGAGTTCCTCGGCAACGGACCCACGGTGATCGGCTGATGGAGATACACCGATTCGAGAAGGGTTGGCTGTTCGCGTCGGTCCTCCTCATCGTCGGCTTCGTCGTGACCGTCACCTACGGCGGCGTGGTCGGCGGCGTCCA
>JBEQBK010000191.1:0-3350 GCA_041639855.1 Halobacteriaceae archaeon
GCGGTGTGGGACCCACAGCGCAACGTGTACGCGAACAATACGTTCATCAACTGCTCGGACTACGCGATGTTCCTCCAGGCCCGCGGCGAGCGTTACCCCCGTGACAACGTCATCATCGGTAACAACATCTCGAAGGCCGGGAGTCACGGGCTTCTGTTGCGCTATCCGGGGCGCAACGTCATTCGGGACAACGACATCTCCGGCGTCGGAACGGGCATCGACGCCTACGAACCGCACGAACCGTCGATTATAATCGGCAACCACATCCGGGAGGTCGGGGAGGCGGCGATGGCCTTGGGGGCGGCACAAACGAAGGGCGACGCGGCGGTGAGCGACAACCACGTCACGGGTGACGTTCGAGTCGATTGGCAGGGCGTCCACGCCGCGAACAACCGCGTCGAGGGAACCCTCGAACTTCCCGCGGGCGCCACCGCCATGGCCAACTACGTCACCGGCGACCTCCGTGCCGGCGCCGACAGCCGCGTCCACTTCAACCTCGTCGAAGGCACCGTCGACTCGGCAGGCGCGGCGTCGAGCAACGTCTGAAAGGACGGGGGTGCCGGTACCCCGACGGCGCGTTTCCCCCGGTCCCGGAACCGGCGCAACGTTTAGGAATCGTGCCCCGCCAGCGCGGGTATGGAGTTGACACGGCGGGAGGCCCTTTCGGCCCTCGCCGCCGCCGGGACCGTCGCGGGTGGTATGGGCGCGGCGACGTACTCGGGGGTGGCGAACGAGGAATCGCAGCCGGCCGCGACCCTGTTGGCGCTGGCGGAGACGGTGTACCCTTCGGAGGTGGCCGTCGAACCGTCCTTCGTACGGACGTATCTCGGTTCCCGAACCGCGGCGGACGGCGACGAACTCGACGCCGGCGCGCTGGCCGCGACGCTCGACGACTTCGCGGTTCGCGAGTCCGGGTTCGCCTTTGCCGACCTCGACGCGGCGAGCCGGGAGTCCACGCTCCGCGAGGTCGGCGTCGGAAGCGTGCCGCCGAACCCGGACGGGACAGCCGTCGAGCGCCTCCACTACCTCGTGAACGACCTGCTCTTCGGTCTCTACGCGACGCCGACGGGCGGCGAACTCGTCGGCAATCCGAACCCGAAGGGGTACCCCGGCGGCATCGAGCAGTACCAACACGACGGGGGACGGTGACCGACCGCCGTCCCTCGGCGCACGCCGACGTGTGCGTCGTCGGCGCGGGCCCCGGGGGAGCGATACTCGCCGACTCCCTCGCGCGGCGCGGTCACGATGTGGTCGTGCTCGAAGCGGGCCCCCGATTCGAGATGGACGACCTCGTCGAGCGGATGGAGTCGAGTCTGCGCCCCTCGGGGAACGACCTCGAAACGTGGGGGATGGGCGGGCCGCGGGACCGCTACTCGACGGGCGGCGACGTGCCCTACCGCGTGAACGCCAACCGCGTGAAGGGCGTCGGCGGCACCACCCTCCACTGGGGCGGGATGGCGCCCCGGTTCCACGAGAAGGACTTCGAGATGGCGTCCCGGTACGGCGTGGCGAGGGACTGGCCCATCGGCTACGACGACCTGCGGCCCTACTACGCCGCCGCGGAGCGGGTCATGGGTATCTCCGGTGCGGGGGACAATCCCTTCCTGCCGCCCCGGGAAGAGCCGTACCCGGTCCCGCCGTTCCCCCCGAGTCATTCGGACAGTCTCTTCGCCGACGCCTGCGAGTCGGTCGGCGTGGCGATGCACACGGCGCCACGCGCACAGGTGCCCGAACCGTACGACGGTCGGGGCGGCTGTCTCGCCTACGGCACCTGTGCGCCCGTCTGTCCCTCCGGGTCGAAGTACAACGCGACCCACGACGTCGAGAAGGCGGAAACCGCCGGCGCGCGCGTCATCGACAGGGCGCCCGTCCAGCGCCTCGAACACGACGCCGCCGGCGAGCGGGTGACCGAAGCGGTCTATCGGACGCCCGACGGCCGGCACACACAGACGGCGGACCAGTTCGTCCTCGCCTGCGGCGCCATCGAGACGGCGCGGCTCCTCTTGCTCTCGGACTCCGCACGCTACCCCAACGGGCTGGCGAACTCCTCGGGCGCCGTCGGAAAGCAGTTCATGACCCACCCGTCCATCGAGACGCGCGCTCGACTCGGGCAGCCGACGAAGCAACACCGCATCGGTTTTCCGACGAGCGTCACCCACCAGTTCATGACGCACGAGGACACCCCCGGAAGCATCCAACTGGAGTTCGGCAACACCGCTGGACCGAACCTGACGCAGCTCGCGCTGGGTGGGTCCGCGGGCGTCGACCGGCTCCGAACGCTCGTCGAGGGGGCGGCCGACCCCGACTCGTGGGCGGCCGCGGCCGGCGGCGGGGAGTCGGGCCCCCTCTGGGGCGACGACCTGCTGGCGGAGATGCGCGCGGGGTTCGGCGACCACCTCACGATTATCGGCCTCGTCGAACAGCTCCCCCGCGCCGAGAACCGGGTGACGTTGGACCGCTCGACGACGGACGAGTACGGCAATCCGGTTCCGGACGTCCGGCTCTCGCTGAGCGACCGCGTCGAATCGGTCCGGGACCGGGCGGCCGAGATTCAGCGGGATATCCTCGCCGCGACCGGCGCCGACCCGGACAGCTTCCACACCGAGACGACGCTCACGCCCCACCAGATGGGGACAACGCGGATGGGAACTGACCCTGCCGACAGCGTCGTGGACCCCCGCCTACGAACCCACGACCTCTCGAACCTCTCGGTCTCCTCCGCGAGCGTCTTCGTCACCGGGTCGGCGGTGAACCCGACGCTCACCATCGCGGCGCTCGCGCTGAAATGTGCCGACCACATCGACGCGGACCTCTGATTCTCACCCGCGCCGGACCGCCAGCACGGCTGCCACGGCGAACAGGAGCCCGAGGGCGGTCTGGGAGCGGAGGGGATGCTCCTGTACCACGAGCGCGAACAGGTGGGTCAACGCGGGGGGGAGATACTGGCCGACGACGGGCTCGGGGACCGTCGCGGACCAGAGGCGCCCGAGCGAGAACCCGGTCCCCGAAACGGTCCACACGGCGGCGACGCCCGCCAGCCCGGCGAGCGCTCGTCCCGACGCGTCGACGGGGCCGTCCCGCGGAACGAGGGGCGCGGCGAGTGCGAGCGCCGCCGGCGCGACCAGCAGCGCGGCAAAAAGCTCCGGCGCGCCAACGCCGACCGTCGTCACGAACGGCTGGACGCCGACGGCGACCCCGGCCCACGCGGCCGTGGCCAAGCCGAGGAGCCCGGCAGTCCAGGCGACGGCGGCGGCGTGCAGGCTCCGCCGGGCGGCCCCGACGCTGTGTGGCCCGAGCGCGGGGCGGAGAACCCATCCCGCGAGCGCGGCGGCGACGCCGCCGGCGGGCAG
>JBEQBK010000192.1:0-3329 GCA_041639855.1 Halobacteriaceae archaeon
GGTCGGGAACCGCTTCGCCTTCCTCCAGTCGCTCATCGACCAGGACCCCGAGGCGCGTAACCGCGACCTCCGGGTGTACGTCGTCGGTGGGCAGGTCGTGGGCGCGATGTACCGCTACGCGCCCGAGGGGGACTGGCGCACCAACGTCGCGCTCGGCGGGAACGTCGAGCGCGCGGACCCCCTGCCCGACGAGGCCCGCGAGTTCGCGCTCGAAGCCGCCGACGAACTCGGTCTCGACTACGCGGGGGTCGACCTCGTCGAAGGGGTCGACGGTTGGTACGTTCTCGAAGTGAACCCCACCGCCGGCTTCCGGGGGCTGTTCAAGGCGATCGGGGAGAGCCCGGCGCCCCACATCGCCAAACTCGCCATCGAGCGCGCGGGCGGCGAGGTCGACGACGACGAGGTCGAACGGCTCGCCGGCCATCTGGACGACTCGAAGCCACGCGGCGCGCCGGCGAGCGCAACGAGCGAGCCCGAATCGAAGGTCGTGGGCTACACCGAGGAGGTCATCGTCTCCGGGACGAGCGGCAACGAGCGCGTCATCGGGAAGTCCGACACGGGCGCCTCGCGCACGAGCATCGACACCAAGCTTGCCGCCAAAATAGGGGCGGGGCCAATCAAGAGCATGACCAAGGTCAAGTCGGGCAGCGTGCGCTCCGGGAAATCGCGGCCCGTCGTGGACATCGTCGTCGGCGTCGGCGGCGACCAGCACACCGTCGCGGCGAGCCTCGTGGACCGAAGCCACATGGACTATCCGTTGCTCTTGGGCCGGGACGTTCTGGAGCACTACCGGGTGGACGTGACCCGGAACCACGACGACGCCGAGCCCGAGAGCGAGGAAGAAGAGGAGCGCGCCGAGTAATCAGGCGACGGGCTCTTCCACATCGCTGTTCTCCTCGACGTAGTGGTGCCAGACGTAGAGAGTGGCGTAGGAGCGATAGGGCTTCCAGTTCGTGGCCCGCTCGCGCATTTCCTCTCTACTCTCGTCGCCGAAGAGGGCCTCCATCCCGCGCCGAACGGCGAGGTCCTCGACCGGGAACACGTCGGGACGCTCCAGCACGAACATGAGGTACATCTTCGCGGTCCAGTCGCCGATGCCCTTCACCTGGGTGAGCTCGTCGCGCGCGGCGTCATCGTCGAGTTCCGAAAGCGCGTTGGGCGTGATGTGTCCCGCGTCGTATGCGTCCGCGGCGGCGCGGACGTACTCGACTTTTTGGGGCGAGAGGCCCGCGTCCCGCAGGGTTTGTGTCTCGGCCTCGCGCACGCCGTCGGGCGTGATTTCGACGGCGTCGAAGAGGCGTTCCCGAATCGTTCTAGCGGCCTCGGTCGAGACGAGTTGGTTGACGATGGAAACCACCAGTCGCTCGAAGGGCTCCTCGTCGGTGTCGAGTTCGAGCGGCCCGTAGCGCTCGACGAGCGGCGCCAAGTCGGGGTCATCGCGGAGAGAGTCAGCGGGCATAGGGTGGGAAAGGGTGGGACCGGCCTATGGGTTTCGGGACCTCCCCCAACCTTCAATCCGCCCGGCGTCGAGAGTGACGTATGGACCTAGAGGACGTCGACACCATCGCGGTACTGGGCGCCGGCAACATGGGCCACGGCATCGCCGAGGTCGCGGCGCTCGCGGGCTTCGACGTGACGATGCGGGACATCGCCGACGAGCCCGTCCAGAAGGGCTACGAGGAGATTGAGTGGAGCCTGAACAAGCTCGCCGAACACGGCGAAATCGAGCCCGACGAGGTCGAGACCACCCTCGAACGCATCACGCCGCTTGTGGACTTCGAGGAGGCCGTCGAGGACGCCGACTTCGTCGTCGAGGCCGTTCCTGAGCGCATGGAGGTGAAGAAGAACGTCTATCGCGAGTTAGAGCAGTACGCCCCCGACGAGGCGGTGTTCGCGACGAACACCTCCGCGCTCTCCGTCTCCGAGCTCGCCGCCGTCACCGACCGCCCGGCGCAGTTCTGCGGGATGCACTTCTTCAATCCCCCGGTCAGGATGCAGCTGGTCGAGGTCATCGCCGGCGAGGAGACGGCGGAGGAAACGCTCACGCTCACGGAGGACATCGCCCGCGCGATGGGGAAGACGCCCGTCAGAGTGCGCAAGGACCGCCCCGGGTTCATCGCCAACCGCGTGCTCGTCCCGCTCATCAACGAGGCGGCGTGGATGGTCGAGGAGGGGGAGGCGACCGTCGAAGCCGTCGACTCCGCAGTGAAATACGACATGGGGCTCCCGATGGGCGCCTTCGAGCTGGCCGACCGGGTGGGTATCGACGTGGGCTATCACGTCCTGGAATACCTCAACGAGGAGCTCGGCGAGGCCTACGAACCCTGCCCGCTCCTGCTCGAACACGTCGAGGCGGGGAATCTGGGACAGAAGACGGGGGCGGGCTTCTACGAGTACGACGACGGCGGCCCCGAAATCCCGAGCGGCGAGGGAACCGACGATATCGTCCGCCGGCTGCAGGCCGCGATGGCGAACGAGGTCGCAAAGCTCGTCGGCGAGGACGTAGCCGACCCGGAGGACATCGACGAGGCGCTGATGCTCGGCGGGCGCTTCCCCGAAGGGCCCGCGAAGATGGCCGACAACGTCGGGTTGGACGTCCTCTACGAGACACTCGTGGAACACCACGACCGAACGGGACACGCGCGCTACGAACCCGCGCCCAAGCTCGAAACGCTGGTCACCGAGGGGAGGGGCTTCTACGTCGATGCCGAGGAGGAGGCGGGCCCGACGTACGAGACCGTCCGTGTCGAGCGCTCCGAGGGCGTGGGTCACGTCGTCATCGACCGCCCACACCGGATGAACACCGTCTCGCCCGACCTGCTGGACGAGCTGGAGAAGGCCATCGAGGAGCTGGAAGCCGACGACGAAACGCGGAGCGTTCTCATCACCGGCGAGGGCGGCCGTGCGTTCTGCGCCGGCGCCGACGTGCAGGCCGTCGCCTCGAACGTCGAGCCCCTCCAGGCCGTGGAGCTCTCGCGCCGGGGACAGTCCGTCTTCGGCACGCTGGAGGAGTGCGACATGCCCGTGGTCGCGGGCGTCGAGGGGTACTGTCTGGGCGGCGGCATGGAGCTCGCGACGGCTTGTGACCTGCGCGTCGCCGAACGGGGCGCCACCTTCGGCCAGACGGAGCACAACCTCGGGCTGATGCCCGGCTGGGGCGGCACCCAGCGCCTGCCGAACATCGTCGGCGAGGGGCGCGCAAAGGAGATTATCTTCACCGCCGAGCACTACGACGCGGCGACGATGGCGGAGTACGGCTTCGTGAACGAGCTCGTGGACGCGGACCTCGAAGCGCGGGCCGTCGAGCTCGCCCGCGACCTCGCGGCGGG
>JBEQBK010000193.1:0-3279 GCA_041639855.1 Halobacteriaceae archaeon
CCGCGAGGCGGGCGAGTTCGACGCCGCGGTCCGGACCGCCTACGCCGCCGCACGCGCCGCCATCGACGCGGACCCGGGCGCGGCGACCCACTGGGAGTTCTACCGGGCGGCCGGGCTCGCCGGGCGGGCCGACGAGGCGCTGCGCGACCTTACTGCGGCCTACGAGCGCGCGGCGTTCGCGCCCGGGGCTGTCGACGAGGGGGCCGCGGCCGACGCGCTCGACCGGCTGGAGGACCTTCGATAACGACTCCTTTTTGCCCGTCGACCGGTTAGCGGACCCCATGCAGGCCCGGGACCTCCGGTTGCTCGTCCCCGCGCCGGTCCGCGAGCTCCCCGCGGACCTGGCGGCGACGGCGGTGCTCACCGTGGCGGCGGCGCTCGCCGCGACGCTCCCCGTCGTCTCGGAGACGCCGCTGCGGGTGGTTCTCGGGCTCCCGCTCGTCCTCTTCCTGCCCGGCTACGCCCTCGTCGCCGCGCTCTTCCCCGAGGAGGGAGAGGGGCCGACGGAGACCGAGGACCCACAGGAAGCCTCCACCGAAACCGATGGTGCCGGGATAGACGGTATCGAGCGCGTCGCGCTCTCCTTCGGGTTGAGCATCGCCGTCGTCCCGCTCCTCGGACTCGTTCTCAACTTCACGCCGTGGGGCATCCGGCTGGTGCCCATCCTCGTCGCCGTCGGCGGCTTCACCCTCGCCGCGACCGCGCTCGCGGCTCGACGGCGCCACGAGCTCCCCGAACCGGAGCGCTTCGCCGTGCCCTACGAAACCTGGGGCGCGGACGCCCGCGCCGAACTGTTCGAACCCGACTCGCGGGCCGACGCCGCGCTGAACGTTCTGCTCGTGCTCAGTGTTCTCCTCGCGACCGCGAGCGTCGCCTACGCGGTGGCGGTCCCCAAGCAAGGCGAGGCGTTCACGGAGTTCTACGTCCTCACGGAGAACGAGACCGGCGAGCTGGTCGCCGACAACTACCCCACCGAGTTCGTTCGGGGGGAAGCCCGCCCGGTGGTCGTCGGCATCGGCAATCACGAACACGAGCCGACGAACTACTCGGTGGCAGTCGAACTCCAGCGGGTCCGCTTCGAGGACGACGCCGGCCAGCCGGTGAACGTCTTCCGGTCGAACGCGACGAACACGACCAACGTCTCGGCGGTGGTGACCGCCGAGCGGAGCCTGGGCACGTTCAACGCCTCTGTGGGGGCGAACGAGACGTTCCAGCGCGAGTATCAGCTCCGCCCGACGATGACGGGCGAGCGGATGCGCCTGGCCTTCCTGCTCTATCGGGACGGGCTGCCCGCGGACCCGACGGTGGACACCGCCTACCGCGAGCTCCACCTCTGGACGAACGTGACGGCCTGACCCCCACCGTTTTGATGCCGGCCCCGCTACATCGGGCATGACCGGCGTTTACGAACGCGCGCTCGGCGAGGCGGCCGCGGACCTCCGCCCCGAAGTCCGGGAGCGCTACGCCCTCGATGCCGACGACGGGGCGGTCTGTGTGGGCCGCGGCGAGATGGACATCTCCCGCGGAACCCACGTTCTGCCGGCGCTCGCGGTGATGCCGGCCTTCGAGATGCTCTTCCCCGAGGCGGGCAAAGGGGTTCCCTTCGCAGTGTACACTCAGGGCACGACGGTGGACGGCCACGACGCCCTCGCAACGGTCCGGGCGTTCGACTTCGACGGCACGCAACGGCGCTTCTCGACGCTCACCGTGTGGGACGAGTCCGAGGCGCGGCTGCTGGACTTCCTCGGCAGCGGGGGCCACCTCGTCACCGAACTCCGTCCCACCGTCGAGGACGGCGCTCTGGTCGTCCGTGCGGGCGAGCAGTGGGCCCGGCTCGCCGGCCGGACCCGGAAACTGCCGGGCGTGCTCGCCGCGGACCTCGAAGTCCGGGACCGCTACGACCCCGGTGCCGGGCGCTTCTTCGTGGACGCCGTCGTCGAGAACCCGCTGGCGGGCCACGTACTCAGCTATCGGGGGACGTTCACCGACGAACGGGAACCCGAAGACGGCCGGGACTTCCGCCCCGTCACATCGGTCGACCCGCTCCCATGAGCGGCGGGGTGGGTCGCGGGCTGACCGACCTGAGCGCCGTTCTCGGCGGGCTCGCCTGGCTGCCGGTCGCCGCGCTCGGCACACTCGACACCGTCCGGACGCTGTTGGCGCTCGGCCTGCTGGTCGTCGTCCCTCTGGTGCTTCGGGTCGTCGGGCCGCCCGAGGGCCGCGCGCGCCCGGCGTTCACCGCGGCGACGGTCCTCCACCCGGTCGGTGCACCGGCGGCGCTCGCCTCGTTGCATCTGAGCGCGCCTCGGGCCGGCTTTCTGGCAGTTCCGTGGGTCGTCTTCGCCGCCGCGCTCGCCGCGAGCGGAGCGATTCGGCTGTTCGAGCGCCTCCGCGAGCGTGGCGCTCCCGTCCCCCTCCACGAGACGGCCATCGACGCCGGGTTCGTCTACGCCCTCGTGGGTGCGGGCGGCCTACTGCTCTCCGGCTTCGGTGTTTCCCTGTGGTTCGCGCCCGAAACCGTCCTGTTCGCGGCGGTTCACTTCACCTTCGCGGGCCTGATTCTGTCCGCGCTCACGGGTATCGCCGGCCGCGCGCTCGACGGTGAGGGGCGGCTCTATCGGGTTCTCGCGGCGCTCGCCGTCGCGGGCCCGGGGTTCATCGGGCTCGGCATCTCGTTCTCGGCGCTCGTGGAGGTCGTCTCGGTCGGGTTTTTCACCCTCGCGGTGGGCGCGCTCGGCGTCTTCCTGGCCGTGCGGGTCGCGCCGGGGCTCCCCCGAACGCAGGGCGCGCTCGTGGCGCTCTCGGCGCTCGTGTTGCCGCTCTCGATGGCCTTCGCGCTCGCCTTCGGTCTCGCGCGCTTCGGGGTCCTCTCGGTGCCGCTGGACGTCTCCACGATGGTCGACCTCCACGGCACGCTGAACGCCGTCGGGTTCGCGCTCGTGGGTGCCGCCGGCTGGCGCCTCGACCCCCCTTAACCGAGGGCGAGCAGGCGGCCGTCCACGGTCGTCACGTACGCCCGGTCGGCGGCGACGGTGAGTCCGCGGAGGGAACCGACGGTGTAGCGCCACCGCTCCTCGCCCCCGTCGTCGAGCGCGATTAGCGTGTCGCCGTCCGCGGTCCCCCGGGTCAGGAGCACCCCGTCGCCGAACGCGGTCGGGCCGGGCCACCCGCCCGACCCGGGGAGGGGCACCTGCCAGCGCTCGGCGCCGGTTTCGGGGTCGAGGGCGCGGACCGTTCGGACGCCGACGGCGTAGAGGCTCTCCCCGGCGGCGAACGCTA
>JBEQBK010000194.1:0-3215 GCA_041639855.1 Halobacteriaceae archaeon
GAACAGACCGTGAACATGTTCCACCAGGTCGCCGACGGCCTGGTCGAAGTGCGAGAGACCGACGGCGACGCGGACGGCGAACTGCGGGTCCGGGGCCTGCGCGAGCAGCCCGACGGCTGGCAGGCGTTCGACCTGCCCTGAGCCGGGGTAGTTTTTTCTCACCCCTCGGAGAAGTCGTCGGGTATGTCCCCCATCGAAGTCGACGCCCTCCGCAAGGCGTACGGCGACACCGTCGCGGTGTCGGAGCTCTCCGTCACGGTCGAGGAAGGCGAAATCTTCGGCTTTCTCGGCCCGAACGGCGCCGGCAAGACGACGGTCATCCGGACGCTGATGGGGTTTCAGGCGCCCACGGCGGGCGAGGCTCGCGTGCTCGGCGCCGACGCGAGCGACGAAGCGGCGCTCGTGGACGTGAAGGGGCGGGTCGGCTACCTGCCCGCACACCCAACGTTCGATTCGGGCGTGACCGGACGGGCCTTTCTCGACCACCAGGCGAGCTTGAAGGGCGACAGCCGAAGGGGGGCGTTGCTGGATCTGTTCGACCCGCCGCTGGACCGGAAGATACGGGCGTACTCCACGGGGAACGCCCAGATGCTGGGCATCGTGGCGGCGTTCATGCACGACCCGGAGCTGGTAATCCTCGACGAGCCCACCTCGGGACTGGACCCGCTGAAACAGGAGCGCTTCAACGAGTTCCTCCGTGCGGAACGCGAGCGCGGGACAACCGTCTTCTTCTCCAGTCACGTCCTCGGGGAAGTTAGGCGGGTCTGTGACCGGGTCGGCGTCCTCCGCGACGGCGAGCTCGCGGCCGTCGAGGACGTCTCGGAGTTGCTCTCCCGGGGCGGCAAGCGCGTGCGGGTCCGGACCGCCGGGGAACTGGCCCCGGCCGATATTGACCTCCCGGGCGCCGTCGACGTCGAGCAACTCGGCGACGGCGTCCGATTTACGTTCACCGGCGATTTCAACGACCTGCTGGCCGCGCTCGGGCGCTTCGACGTGGTGGAACTGGACGTCGAGGAACCACCCCTCGAAGACGTGTTCATGCATTTCTACGGGGAGCGCACGGAAGACGAGGGGGCGAGCGCCGATGTTTGAGCTCGCCGCCTACGAGGCCCGCCGCCGAATCAGGGGGACGGCGGCGCTCGCCGTCGGCGTGAGCGCCTTCGGGCTGTTGATGGTCGCCTTCTTCCCCTCCATCGAATCGAGCGGGGTGGACTTCGCGGCGTACGCGGAGAGCCTCCCGCCCGCGATACAGGCCGCGTTCAACGTTCAGGCCATCTCGACGGTCGAGGGGTTTCTCGCCGTAGAGTTCTATCAGTTCGTCTGGGTGCTCCTCCTCGGGCTGTACGTCGCCTACGCCGCCGGGGCGACGCTCGCGGGCGAAGTCGAGAGCGGGCGCATCGAGCTCACACTCGCCGCCCCGATACGCCGCCGTCGGGTCGTCACGGAGAAGGCTCTCGCCCTTCTGGCGCCGGTGCTCGCGCTCTCCGTCGTGACGCCGCCCGTCGTCTACGCGGGTGTGCTCGCCATCGGCGAGTCGGTGCCGGCCGAGCGTCTGCTGGCGGTCCACGCGCTCGGCGTCCCCTACCTCGCGGCTTGCGGGGGTATCGGGCTCCTGCTCTCGGCCCTCCTCTCCCGCGCGGACTTCGCCCAGCGGGGCGCCATCGGCGCCGTCTTCGGGCTGTTCGTCCTCGACTCGGTCAGCGCCGGAACGGAGTTCGGGGCGCTGGGCGGGCTCTCGCCGACCAGATACTACGACCCGAGCGCGGTGCTCGTCGAGGGGACGTACGACCTCGGGGGCGCGGCGGTGCTCGCCGGCGGCGCCGTCCTCCTCTGTGCGCTCGCGGCAGCCGCCTTCGCGCGCCGCGACGTGTAGGCCACCAGAGTCTTTTCGGCGCCGCGAGTGGCGGGCGTATGACGACCCGGGCGCAGTCGAACCTCGCGGCGCTGGCGGTGTCGCTCCTCCTCGTGAGCGCCGCCCTCGGCGCGGCGCTCGGGGTCGCGGGCGGCGCCTTCGCCGCCGCGGACCGGGACGCGGCCGCCGACCAGGCCGCCGAAGCGGTCGCCGACGGCCTACTCCGGGAGTTCGGCGCGCCGGAACGGGCGAACGCGCTGGTCCTCCCGACGAGCGTGAACGAGAGCGTCCTCCGCGAGCGGGTGCCGGCCGCCCGCAGCCGCTCCGTCGGCGTCGCCCTCGGGAACCGGAGCCTCGTTTCGGGGAGTGGCGCGGGGACCGCCCGCCGCCTCGTGGCCGTTCTCACGCCCGTCAGAGTCGAGAACCGCTCGCTCGCGGACGGGGATGCCGCCGTCTCGGGGAGTACCGCGCGGCTCGAACTCCGGCCCGCGGCGGGGGCCGACGTCGAGTGGGTCCGCGTCGACGGCCGGCCCGTCCTCGCCAACCGTTCGGGGCTCAACGGCACCTACCGGCTCCCTCTGGCCGGGGAGGGGCCCCACCGAATCCGCGTCTCCTCGGGCGGAACGGCGAGTCGGGTGTGGGGCGTCACGTATCGCGAGCGGGGCGCCGTGCTCCGGGTGAGCGCCGATGCGTAGGGGCCAGCTCTCGCTGTCGGTGCTCGAAGCCGGCGTCGGACTCCTTCTGTTACTGGCTATCGCCGCCACGCTCGCCGTCGGCGTCCCCGCGCCCGACGACCGCGAGGCCCGCCTGGACGGCTACGCCGCCGACGGGCTGACCATACTCCGCGACGGCGAGCCGACCCTCGGGACCGCTGGCACGGACGCACTGGGCGAGCGCCTCGGGAAGCTGGCGCCGCCCGGGACGCGCTACCGCCTCGAAACGCCGACCGGGAGCGTCGGACCGCCGACACCGACGGGCGTCGCCGTCGGACAGGCCCGAACGACGGCGGCGAACGGAACGGTTACCCTGTGGGTGTGGTACGGGTGAACAGGGGTCAGTTCGTCCTTCTGGCGGCCGCGCTGTTCGCCGTCGCCCTCGTCCCCGTGGTGACGGCGTACTACGGGATGGGCATCGTCGACGACGCGGGAGCCGAGGGCCCGACCGTGGCGGACGCCGCGGAACGAACCCTCGAAGCGGCGCTCGGGCGGGCCGTTCGCGAGGCGCCGGCCCGGAACTGGAGCGCCCGGAACCGGACGGCCGACCGCGTGCGGGCGAACGTGACCGAGGCCTTCGGGCCGCTCGAAAACAGCACCCTCGCGGGGAACGTGTCGGTGACGTTCGCGCCCGGGCGCGCCGAGCGGCT
>JBEQBK010000195.1:0-3189 GCA_041639855.1 Halobacteriaceae archaeon
AGCGTCGCGTCGTAGGTCGAACTCGACGGCGAGAGGTCAAAGACGCCGGTGTCGCCGAGGCTGTTCTGGGCCATGTTCCAGTCCTGGCTGGCCTGCTCGCGCTCCTGTTCGGAGGAGGTCGTGATGGGCGACCACTTCTCCAGGGTGGACTCCTCCTGGTTCATCAGGAGGAAGGCCTTCCGCGAGTCCGCCAGCGCGTCCATCGCCTCGGTCACGTCACGGCGGTGTTGCCCGAAGTCGACGCCGACCTGGTTCAGGTCACGTTCGAGGCTGTCGAGCGCGCTGATGACGTCCTGCTGGCTCACCTCGTCGACTTCGTCGGTGCTCTCGGCGCCGTTTACCCCGCGGAGGTAGGACTCCAAGGCGTTGCGCAGCTCCGTGAACGAGCTGTCGAAGGAGGCGTTCTGCAGGCGCTGGTACTTCTCGAAGGTGTCACGGACGCCGTCGGCCCAGTCCCGTACCTCGCGGCGGAGCTGTTCGGACTGCTCCTCGCGGGCGGTTTCGAGCTCTTCCCGTGCGGATTCGAGCTCGTTCGCCGCGCTCTCCTCTTTGTTCCGCAGGGCCTCAAGTTGGGACTCCAGGCGCTGGACCTTCACGCCCGCCGCGACGCTGTTGCCGTCGTCGGCGTCGATGAGGTACTCGACGGCGCCCCGGACCTGGGAGTCGTCGATGGCCTTCTTCCGGACCAGAATCTCCTTGCGCCGCTGGAGGAGCTGGAGCTCGCGTTTGAGCAGGTCGCCCAGCCGCTCGTCGATGGTGTCGACGAAGTCCTCCACCTGCGGGCCGGAGGGGTCGAACGTCGCTGCGGACGCCGCGGCGATGTCGACTTGTTCGACGACGCTGTCGCCCTCGCGGCGCGCGTCGGCGAGCACGTCCTCGAAGACCGCGCGGGACTGGTACTCCAGTTCGTTGAACAGCTCGAAGGAGAGGGACTCCTCGATTTCCTCCAGGCGTTCTTCGAGGTCCGTGCGGTCGAGTTCGCGCAGACTCTCGTCGTCGACCGAGGGGTAGTGGCTGGTGAGGAAGCGCTCGATCTTCGAGTAGAGCTGGTCCTCGGCGTCGAGGGCGTCGCGCTTCGCGTCGAGCATCTCGCGCAGCGACTCTCGGCTGTCGTTTATCGCCTCGACGTTGTAGCGCAGGGCCTGCGGGACGGCGACCGTGAAGGGCGCGTAGTCCGGCGTGTCCTCGAAGGGGTTCTCCGAGAACTCGTTGTTGTAGTAGGCCAACAGCGCGTAGGTGAACGCGTCGTCGAACTCCTGTAGCATCGAGTCCGACTGCAGCCGGTCGCCCTTTTTCCCCTCGAACCCGGTGGGGTCGATAGGGAAGAGGACGATATCCTCGAAGACCTGCTTTTCGTCGGAGAGGGACATGTACTCCAGTTCCGAGAGCGCGGCGTAGGCGTTGGAACTCTCCTCGGCGCCCTCAGTGTGGTTCGGGAGCACGCCGAACAGCGACACTTCGGCGGTCGGGACCCGACTCCGGATGTGCTCCGCGAGGTCGATGAACGTCCCCGAGCCGGTTCCCCCGCCGAGCCCGGCGATGATGGCGACGCTCCCCCGCTCGGGGAGGTCGATGAAGGAACTCATCGAGTCGTCCTCGGCGTAGGCTTTGTAGTAGACGGCCTTCCCCAGCCCGCGGCGGCGAACGACGCCCCGAGCGAAGTCGAGGTTCTCGATGATGTGGTCACCCCGGAGCCACCAGTTCTCGGGGTCGATGCCGTTGCCGCGGGCGATTCGGGGCACCACATCGTCGCCCACGAGGTCGATGTCCTCGTCGAGCTGGATATTCTCGGTGACGATTTTGTACTGGATGTCGATATCGCCGACGCGGCCCCTGTCCACGTCCTGCAGCTCGGATTTCAGTTCGTCAATACGGTCCTCGATGTCGCGAATCCGCTGTCGGTCCTGGTTGGCTTCCCCCTCCGCCGTGTCGAGTATCCGGACGGTCATCGACTCCGGGTCCGGACGGGGTTCCAACACTTCGCGCAACACCCAGTCCGTGTCGAGAAGGTTGAGCGTTATCTCCTTCCCGGCGCCGCCGAGCGCGAACACGCGGTCAGGAACAGTTGTCGGCATATCAGGAAGTTATCTGTGGATATCCGACTTATTTCTTTCCCACAAGATATCCAACGGTAGGCGGTGCCAAAACGCGTGATGTGGCGGGTTATCGACCGAGCCGGAACTATCTACAACCAAAGACTTATCATCGAGTGTTGATAGACTGTCCTAAGAGCATGGCCTCTCCTCGCCCCCGTGTCCTCGCCGTCGGGCTCGTCGCCGTGATGCTGTTCAGCGCCGCCACGCCGGCCGCCGGCGCGCTGGGTAGCCAGCCCGTGGCGAACACGGACGAAACAACGATGACGGAAGACGTATCAGTTTGGCAGCAGGCGGGTATCCCCCTCCGAGTTAGCGGGGCGGGCGCGGCCACGACAGTCGAGAACCCCGGTCTGTTCGTCAATATTGAGGGACAGAGTTCACTGGAAATCAACAAGGACGTCCACGTCTACGACGCGGGCGAGAGCGTGCCGGTCGACTTCTCGAACTCGCCGGGCATCGACACGGGCGCCTACGAGGGCGACGCCCAGCTGGTCGTCGCCCGCCTCGACGCGAACGCCTCCGCGCTCCGCGAGCGAGCGAGGGACACCAACCAGAGCGCGCTCCGCGAGCGCGCCGAGAACGTCTCCTTGAACGACGTCACCGGTATCAGCGACCTCGCCGACATCATCCGCGAGGAAGTGAACGAGTCGGCACAGGCCGACCGGTCGAACGCGGAGGAGAGCGCGCGTGACAACGTCACCTTTACCCAAGTCGTCGACACGAGCATCGACGCCGACGGGGAGTTCTCGACGGAGTTTACCCCCAATCGGGCCGGCCACTACGCACTCGTCGCGGCGACGGGCCAGAACTTCAGCGTAGCCGACGGTGACCTCTCGCTCGCCGGCGACACGACCATCGTCGGCGCCGATACCGTCTCCGCACAGGGAGCCGCCTCCGACGTGACGGCGCCCAGCGTCGTCACGCCGGGCGAGGACGCGACGTTCGAGGTCAACACGAACATCTCGGCCGCCAACCACACCGTCGTCCTCTACGACGCCGAGACGTACGAGGACCAGTTCTTCGAGCTCACGTTCGACGAGGAACTCGACAACGTCGAGCCCGAGGACATCACACTCAACCACTCGCTGAAGTA
>JBEQBK010000196.1:0-3031 GCA_041639855.1 Halobacteriaceae archaeon
CGGACGACCTCTCGGACGGCTACCGGAAGAAGCTCGACTTGGCGCTCGCGCTGCTGAAGGAACCCGACGTCCTCTTGCTGGACGAGCCGCTCGCGGACTTAGACGACCTGACCGTCACGCACTTTCTTGAGTTGCTCGCGGACTACCGGAGCAACGAGCGGACCGTCGTCGTGTCGAGTCACCGCCTAGAGCGGCTCTCCCCGCTTCTCGACCGGCTGACCGTCGCCTTCGACGGGGAGGTCGTCGCGGACCTCTCGGGGAACTTCGACGCGCCCGCGGCCTACGCGGCGGCGGTGGCGGACGCTGACGGGTGAGTAGGAAGCGGGAACAAGAATATGCCCCTTGACGCTCTGCTACCCCTATGGTCGAACAAACTGAGCGCGACGGGATGACGTGGCACCGCTGTGAGATGTGCGGGCTGATGTTCGACGACGAGGGCGACGCCGAACAACACGAGTCCAACTGCGACGCCGAGGAGCCCGAGTACCTACAGTAGCAAGCCGCCGGAAATCGGAGGGCCGTCCGGAAAGCGCCGGCGGAAGGCCGCCACGGCGCCGCGGTCGGGGTTCCACGACGGGTCCCGTTACCGGTCCCCGGCGGCCAACTGCTCTCTGACCGTCTCGGCGTACGCCCGGATCTCGGCCAACTCCCCCGACTCCCGTTTGTCGTCGACGTGTGAGTAGACGAGCCCCATCCGGTGGTTCGAGCGGAGGCGCTCTTCGTGCTCGGCCAGAAAATCCCAGTAGAGCGTGTTGAACGGGCAGGCGTTCTCCCCCACGTTCTGGTCAGGGTCGTAGACGCAGCCCGAACAGTAGTCGCTCATTTTGTCCACGTAGTTCGCGGCGGAGGCGTAGGGCTTGGAGGTGAAGGCGTCCGTGCCGAAGACGCCCATCCCCACGACGTTGGGCGTCGTCGCCCAGTGGTAGGCGTCGACGAACCCGCCGTGGAACCACTCGTTCAGTTCCTGGGGACTGGCGCCGTACGTCAGGGCCAGATTCGAGAGCACCATCAGGCGCTGGATGTGGTGGGCGTAGCCCCGCTCGTGGACGGCGCCCGCACACGCCGCGAGACAGTTCATCTCCGTTTCGTCAGGGTTCCAGTAGGCGGGCGGGAGGTCCCGCTCCGCGCCCAGTTGGTTCGCTTCCGCCAGTTCGGGCATCTCCCTACGGTAGACGTGGCGCATGAACTCCCGCCAGCCGATGACCTGCCGGACGAACCCCTCGACGGAGTTGATGGGGACGGCCTCCCGCTCCCGGTACGCGGCGATGGCGCGCTCGACGACCTCGGCGGGACGGAGGAGCCCGAGGTTCAGCGCCGCCGAGAGCAGGGAGTGGTCGAGCACGGGCTCGCCCGCGACCATCGCGTCCTCGTAGGGCCCGAAGTCGGGGAGCCGCTCCGAGACGAAGGAGTCGAGCGCCCGCTGGGCCTGCGCACGGGTGACGGGCCAGTCGAACGCCCCGAAGGAGTCGTTGCCCCACGTCTCGAACGTCTCGCACACCCACGCGTGGGTCTCGCGCACGTCCTCGCCGTACTCGAAGGCGGGCGGGTCGGGCGCTTCGTACCCTTCCGGGGGTGTCTCTCTGTTCTGGTCGTCGTAGTTCCACGCGCCCCCCTCGGGCTCGTCGCCGTCCATCAGGTAGCCCGTCTCGCGGCGCTGGTGGCGGTAGAAGGACTCGTGTTCGTAACGCCCGCCGTCGTGCCACGCGTCGAACTCGTCGGGGGAAGTGAGGAACAGTTCGTTCCCGCGGAACTCGATCCGACCGCCCGCGCGCTCGACGGCCTCGCGGAGCCCTTCGGCGGCGTTGTGGCTCGCGGGGCGCATCGCCACCAGCGTTTCGTCGGGGTTGTCGGCGAAGAAAGCCGCGAACCCCTCGCCGAACGTCTCGGCGCGCTCGTAGCGAACGGTCGTTCCCGCCTCCCGCAGGCGCTCGCGGAACGCCCGCATCGCGGCGAAGACGAGCGTGAGCTTCGCCGCGTGGTAGCGGTGGCGCCGGCAGAAGGAGCGGGACTCGACCATCAGCACGCGGTCGGACGCCTCGAACGCGCCGGCGTCGAGTTGGTCGCCCAAAACGAGGGCAGTCGTCATGGTCCCCTCTTGGGTGGCATCCCCAAGTAACCACTCGCCGAAACCGGGGGGCATATACTCACCAGGCCGACATGGTGGAACATGGACAGACGCGACTTGCTGGCCGGGGTAGCCGGCGTGGCTCTCGCGACGGCCGGCTGTTCCGGAAACGGCGGCGGCGAGGAACCACCCGAGGGCGTCCCCGCCTCGATACACGAGTACCTCTCCGGCGTGAGCAACTACGACGACGAACTGACCGACCTGACCGGGGAGGACGAGGTGACCGTCACGGTCGGCGCCGAGGGCAACGGGGGGTACCTCGCCTTCTCGCCGGCCGCGTTCCGCATCGACGCCGGGACGACGGTCAGGTGGGAGTGGTCCGGACGGGGCGGCCCGCACAACGTCGTCTCCGTGAGCGCGTCCGACTTCGAGTTCGACAGCGGGTCCGCCGTCCCCGAGCGTGAGCCGTTCGCCGTCACCTTCGAGGAGACCGGCGTCGGCGTCTATCACTGTAGCCCCCACTCCGTCTCCGGGATGCGCGCGGGGTTCGAGGTCGTCTGAATCGCCCGTCACGCCTTTCTTCCCCCCGCGTGTCCGGTCGGCCGTGAGCGGGACTCGGAACCGGGAGCCCAGGCGGAGCCTGGGCTTGCTGGACGCGACCATGGTGGGGATGGGCGCCATGATAGGCGCCGGCATCTTCGTCCTCACCGGCCTCGCCGCGGAGACGGCGGGGCCGGCGGCACTGCTGGTCTTCCTGCTCAACGGCGTCGTCACGACCTTTACCGCTTTTTCCTACGCCGAGCTCGCGGCGGCCATCCCCGAGAGCGGGGGCGGCTACGCCTTCGTGAAGGAGGCGTTCTCCCCCTTCCTCTCCTTCGTGATGGGGTGGATGCTCTGGTTCGCCTACATGATAGCCGGCGCGTTGTACGCCATCGGCTTCGGCTCGAACTTCGTGGCGTTCCTGCG
>JBEQBK010000197.1:0-3021 GCA_041639855.1 Halobacteriaceae archaeon
AGCCCGCCGGACGGGTCGTCGAAACGGGCTCGGGCGTCTCACTCGAACCCGGCGCACGCGTCGTCGTCCCGTTCAATTTAGGCGACGGAACCTGTCGCTACTGCACGAACGGCCGCGGGAACGTCTGTCCCGACGGGAAAGCCCTGGGATTCGAGGCCGACGCGCCGGGCGCCTTCGCGGCGTACGTCCGGGTACCCGCCGCCGATTTCAACGCCGCGCGCCTGCCCGAGTCGGTTTCCTTTCGGGACGCCGCGGCGCTGGGCTGTCGCTTCGCGACGGCGTACCACGCGCTGGCCCACCGGGGGAACGTGCGTGCCGGCGACCGGGTGGCCGTCTTCGGCTGTGGTGGGTTGGGCCTCTCCGCCGTACAGATAGCAACGGCGCTCGGCGCCGAGGTCGTCGCGGTCGACATCAGGGAGTCGGCGCTCGACAGGGCACGGGAACTGGGCGCGACAACGGTGAACGCCGAGGTGGGGGACCCTGCCGAAGCGGTGCGGACGCAGACAGGTGGAGATACGCCCGGCGCAGGCGCGCCGGACGAATACGGCGGCGCCCACGTCACCCTCGACGCACTGGGGAGTTCCGAGACCTGTCGCCCCGCCATCGAGAGCCTCCGTCCCGCGGGCACGCACGTCCAAGCCGGGCTGACGGGTGCCGCCGACAGGGGCGAAATCGCGCTACCGGTGGACCGGATGGCCGGAGCCGAACTCGACTTCGCGGGCGCCCGGGGAATGCCGCCCTCGCGCTACGGCGAGTTGCTCACGCTCGTGGCGGACGGCACACTCGACCCCGGCGCGCTCGTGACGCGGGAGCTCGCGCTCGAAGACGTCTCGGAGCGGCTGGCGGCGATGGACGACTACGAGACCGAGGGCGTCGAGGTCGTGACCGCCTTCTAGGCGGTCGTGCCGCCCGGCGCGACGCGACCCCGGAAGACGAGGACCGCGAGCGCGACGGTGCCCGCGACGACGGCGCCCGTGCCGAACTGGTAGAGGACGTCCGCGGCCGGGAGAACCGCGTAGAGCGCCCGGCCGAGGAGGAGGTGGGCGCCCAGCACGACACAGAGCGCGCCGAGCGCGCGGCGCAGGGGCGACGAATCCGACCAGAGGCCCGCACAGAGGAGGGCCGCGAACAGCGAGAGGCCGAACAGGTAGGAGCCCGCCTGCATCTGTGGCGTCCAGAACGGCGCCAGAAAGTCGCGGGTCACGGCGGCGTAAGCGGGCGCGAGAAGGGCGGCCCATAGGAGGGCGGCGCGAACCCGGCCCGAGCCCCCATCGGAGGACCACGCGGCCGTGGCCGCCAGCAGGGCGAAAATCGCGAGGGCCGTGGCGAAGTGTGCGACCAGCACGGGTACCGAGTATCCACCCGAAATCCGGCCGCCGAGGGTGACCGTCACCGCGCCCAGAATCACCTGCGTCGGCAGGATGAGGACGGCGGCGGCGCTGGCGTAGCGAATCCTTTTTTCCATGCCGGCGCGCCACGCCCAGCCCGCGAGGCCGAGGATGGCGAAGCCGACGGCCATCGCGACGGCGCGATGGGACCACTCGGGCACGCTGGCGACCGTCGCGGGGAAAAGACCCCCATCGCAGAAGGGCCACTGTGCCTGACAGGAGAGCCCCGTCCCCGTCGCGGCGGTCAACACGCCCAGCAACATCAGGAGGAGCGTGGCAGCGGTCGTTCCCGCGGCCGCGTGGCGGAACCGAAGGCGCATACAGGACTTCAGGCGCTGTCGCACTTAGGTTGTGCGAACCGTTCCCGGACGCTGAGACCAACGACAGACGACGTACGACCGGTTCGACAAGTAGATTTATACCTCGCCGGCGGCGTCCCTCGGTATGGGACTAGACGAAGACGCGCTGGAGTATCACGCTTCGGATCCTCCGGGTAAACTGGAGATATCGACGACGAAGCCGACGAACACCCAGCGCGACCTCTCTCTCGCCTATTCGCCCGGTGTCGCGGAACCGTGCCGTCGCATCGCGGAGAACCCCGACGACGCGTACAAGTACACGGCCAAGGGGAACCTCGTCGGCGTCGTCTCGAACGGGTCTGCGGTTCTAGGTCTGGGCGACATCGGCGCGCAAGCCTCCAAACCAGTGATGGAGGGGAAGGGCGTCCTCTTCAAGCGCTTCGCCGATATCGACGTCTTCGACATCGAACTCGACCACGACACCGCCGAGGCGATGATAGAGTCCATCGCCGCGATGGAGCCGACGTTCGGCGGCATCAATCTGGAGGACATCAAGGCGCCGGAGTGTTTCGAAATCGAGACGCAGCTCCGCGAGCGCATGGACGTGCCCGTCTTCCACGACGACCAGCACGGGACGGCCATCATCTCGGGCGCCGCGCTCATCAACGCCGCCGAAGTGGCCGGGAAGGACCTCTCGGAGATGGAAATCGTCTTCTCCGGCGCCGGCGCCTCCGCCATCGCGACGGCGAAGTTCTACGTCTCGTTGGGTGTGAAAAAGGAGAACATCACGATGTGCGACTCCTCGGGTCCCATCACGCCCGAGCGCGAGGGACTCAACAAGTACAAACAGGAGTTCGCCACCGAGACCGACGCCACCGACCTGGCCGAAGCGATGGCGGGCGCCGACGGCTTCGTCGGCCTCTCCGTCGCGGGCATCGTCTCTCAGGAGATGGTGGCCGGGATGGCCGACAACCCCATCGTCTTCGCGATGGCGAACCCGGACCCCGAAATCACCTACGAGGACGCCAAGGAGGCCCGCGACGACGAGGTCATCATGGCCACCGGACGCTCCGATTACCCCAACCAGGTGAACAACGTTCTGGGTTTCCCCTTCATCTTCCGCGGCGCGCTCGACGTGCGCGCGACGGACATCAACGAGGAGATGAAAGTGGCCGCCGCGACCGCCCTCGCTGAGCTCGCCCGCGAGGACGTGCCCGACCAGGTCGTCAAGGCGTACGGCGACCAGCCGCTCCAGTTCGGGGCCGACTACATCATTCCGAAGCCCGTCGACCCGAGAGTCCTCTTCGAGGTCGCACCCGCCGTCGCGGAGGCCG
>JBEQBK010000198.1:0-2997 GCA_041639855.1 Halobacteriaceae archaeon
TCGACGTAGCTACCGCGGAGCGCGTCCCTGAGTGAATCCGCGCGCTCGGTCCCTCCAATCGGGAGGCCGACGAGGTTCACCTCCGCGACGGCCACGTCGAAGCGTGCGTCCCCGACCGGTCGGAAGTTGAAATCCAGTATCGCCCGCACGAGGGGGACTGTGGCGTCCGGTTCGAGAACGAGGTTTTTCGGGTGGTAGTCCCGGTAGAGTACCGACTGCTCTACCCTCTCCTCGTCGAGGCCGAAATTCCCCCTCGAAGGCCGGTCGGAGGTCCGCGAAACGGCTGTCGATGTGCTCCGCGTGATAGTCACTCACCGACGCGACGTAACCGTCCCACCGCTCGAAGGCGCGTTCGACGAAGAGCGGACCACCCTCGGCGTGTAGTCTCCCGTAGGGTCCCTCGTAGGAAACCCCGTGTATCGCCGCGAGATGCGTCCCGGCTTCGCGGACGAGTTGCCCGTGGTCGCTTTCGGAAAGCGCGTTCGCGTCGGCCGTCGATATGTTTCATCAGGAAGTAGGCGCACTCGATGTACTCGTCGCCGTCGGGGACGACCACGAGGACGTCCGGCACCGGCAAATCGGTCCCCCGGCGGAGGCGCGCGATGAGAGCCCGCCCGCAGAGCAGTTTCGAGCCCTCGGTGCGCGTTCCGGCCTTCAACACCGCATCGGGCCCATCCGCAGTGACGACACGGGACACCGCGTTCATCCCTTCCTCGTACGGCGCAACCGAGACGACCGACTGGTTCAACCGCGCGGCGGCGGCCTCGGCGACCGCGTCGACCGTCGGTTCGCCGCGTTCCATAGTGCGTCTGCGAGCGTCGGCATAAGTGTCCCCAGAAACGTGACCGCCCAGCGACCCTAGTTTTCTATATCGCGATATGTGATTTATCGGTTCGGACCGGCCGGTTTTTGCCCGTCCTCGTCTAGTCATAGCCATGAGCGCCGACGCCGACGATTTGGACCCCGAGACCTTCGAGGAGGAGAAGTTCGTCGAGTACTTCCCGAAGCTCCAGACCGCGTACAAGCGCGCGTTCAACCAAGTGAACGAGCGCCAGGACTCCGAACTCGTGCATGCGGTGGACCAACAGATTCTCAACGAGAGCGAGCCCCACTACGAGGGCGACGGCGAGTTCAGCATCGAACTCCCCGAGAACCCGACTGACAGAGTGACCGTCGCGGCGAGCGACGAGCGCATCGAGGACCTTCTGGCGGTTCACACCGAGGCCATCCGCCACCAGCTGCGCGTCGCCTTCGGCTTCGAGAGCGAGGACTGAACCGGAACGCCCGGCGCGAGAACCCGGAGTAACCAAAGAGATTTAGGCGCAGACCACCACTCAAAGCGTATGAGCACGGACACCAGCGAGGGCGACGATTTGGAGGAGCGCATCACGAACTTCCTCCGCCGGAACTTCCCCCAGATTCAGATGCACGGCGGGAGCGCCGCCATCCAGCACATCGACCGCGAGGCCGGCGAGGTCCACATCTCGCTGGGCGGCGCGTGTTCGGGCTGTGGCATCTCCCCGATGACGATTCAGGCCATCAAGTCCCGGATGACCAGCGAGATTCCCGAAATCGACGCGGTCATCGCCGACACCGGCATGGGCGCCGAGGAGGGCAACGCCGACGGCGGGATGTCCCCCTCGTTCCCCGGCGAGGAGAGCGACGAGGAGGACTCCTCGCCCGACGCGCCGTTCTAAGCGGTTTTCGCGCTCGTTTTTGCGATTTTAGTCCTCGGTCCAGTAGTATATCTCCTCGCGGGCCGCCCCGCAGTCGGGACACGTCTCGGGTATCTCGTCGATGTTCCCGACCGCCCCACACTGGCCACAGCGCCAGAGGAGCTCCGCCTCGCCGAAGGCGCCGCCCGAGCGCTCGTGCTCGACGCTGAGCGCCTCGACGCCTTCGCGGGTGGTCACGAAGAACCCGTCCGGGTCGAAGCCACGAACGGTCCCGATTTCCTCGCCGTCCTCGGTGTAAACGGTCGTGCCGATGGTCACAGTGGGTGAGTCGTCCGCCATACCTACGGCGTCGCCGTGGGGGGACTTAAAGGCAACCGCCGTTTCGAGGGCGGGTTCAGAGCGCCTCGCGGTAGGCGTCGAGCGTTTGCTCGATGTCCTCCTCGGTGTGGGCGTAGGAGACGAACTGCGACTCGAACTGGTTGGCCGTGAGGAAGACCCCGTTCTCGCACATCGCGGGCCAGAAGAGCCGCTCCCAGCGCTCGTCGTTCGCGCGCGCCACGTCGCCCCCGTTCCGAGGGTCCTTCCCGTCGCGGCTGAACAGCACCTTGAACATCGAGTCCCGGCCGAGAACCCGATAGTCCGGCGCCTTCCGGTCGAGGATGTCTCGTAGCCCCGAGCGGAGCTGGTCGCCGAGCTCGTTGACGTGCTCGTGGACGTCCTCGCGGGCGGCGAACCGTAGCGTTTCGAGGCCCGCGGCCATCGTAACCGGGTGGCCCGAGAAGGTGCCCGACTGGAACACGTCGCCCGCGGGCGTGAGATGTTCGACGATTTCGGTCTTGCCGCCGACCGCACCCACCGGAAAGCCGCCGCCAACGATCTTGCCGAACGTCGTCAGGTCGGGCGTGACGCCGAACTCGCCCTGCGCGCACTGCAGACCACCGACGCGGAAGCCGGTGATGACCTCGTCGAAAATCAGCAGGGAACCGTGGTCGTCACAGAGGTCACGCAGGGTGTCGTGGTAGCCCTCCCGCGGTTCGACGATGCCGAAGTTCCCGAGGACGGGCTCCGTGAGCACGGCGGCGATGTCGTCGCCGTGTTCCTCGAAGACCTCCTGAACGGCGTGTTCGTCGTTGAACGGCACGGGAATCGTGTACTCGGCGAAAGAATCCGGAATGCCGGGAGAAGAGGGCGAAACGCCCTCCGAATCGCCCTCAACGAGGGTGGACTCTTGGGCGCCGTGGTAGCCCCCCTGCATCACGACGATTTTGTCGCGGCCGGTGTAGCCTCTCGCCAACCTGACCGCCGAAACGGTGGCCTCCGT
>JBEQBK010000199.1:0-2987 GCA_041639855.1 Halobacteriaceae archaeon
CCCCCCGATGAAGGCCCGGAAGCTCCGATGGGCCGAACGGCTGCTTTACTGGCTCGAAACCCGCCGGGACGAGCGCTTCGGCGTTCTCGACGGCCGCCGCGGCGGGTTGGAACTCCCTTAGAACACGCCGACGCCGAGCGCGTAGGGCCACGCCGACCCGCCGAGCGCGAGGAAGGCGAGGGAGGCCCCGAACAGCGCGGCGTTCTTCTGGAACTGGATCATCTCGTTCTGTTTCTCCTCCTCGCCGACGTTCCAGAAGTCGTGCATCAACACGGCGGTCAGGAGGAAGAAGACGGCGAGCGCGCCCGCCGCGAGGACGGGGAAGGCGCCCACCGCGACACCGAGCGCACCCACCAGGAGCGTCACGCCGCTGGCGACGACGGCGAGTTCGGGGGCTGGAACACCCTTCGACTCGGCGTAGCCTGCCATGAACCCGGTGTTCGTGAAGTGGCCGATGCTCATGAAGGCGAGCACGAGGCCGAAGACCAGCCGCCCGACGAGGAAGAGCACCTCCCCGGCCGCGGAGTCGAGCGCGACCATCAGGCGGTCACCCGGGGCACGTCGGTTTCGGCGTCGTACAGTGTCGTTTCGGAAACTGGTTTCATTACGTTACCTGCTATCGGTGGGACAGTACATAGGCGTTCCCGGACCGCCGTGTTATCAGGTTACCGGCCGGTTACCCGACGATTTCGAGCAGTCCGAACAGCAGGCCGGGGACGGCAATCAGGAGAAGACCGACGACCATCAGCGCCGCGGGCAACACGAGTAGCCCCGATTCGGTGAGCAACCAGAGACCGGCTCCCGCGAGCACGAACAACAGCCCGAGTATCCGCAGGAGCCACACGATTGCGCCTTCGAGCCCGGCGTCGGCTGCCAGTTCGGCGACTTCGAGCGCTTCGTCCATGGGGGCGCGTCCCTCGCCAGCCACGTCATTCTGGCGGCCCGACCGAACGAATATATCCCCTCGGTTCCTACTGTAGCCCATGTCCGAGACGCCCGAGGGTCCCTGTTCCGTTGTCGAGTCGATAGAGCAGATCGGCTCCCAGTGGCGACTGGTCGTGCTCTACGACCTTCAGGACGGCGAGAAGCGGTTCAACGAGCTCAAGCGCTCGACCGACGCGTCCTCCCGGACGCTCTCGCGCGTCCTCGACGACCTCCAGGAGGCGGGTCTCGTCGACCGTCGCCTGGAGGAGGACGCCCCCGTGGCGACGTACTACTCGCTGACCGAGAAGGGCCGCTCGCTCTGCCCGGTGTTCGACGCGGTCGAGGAGTGGGCCGACGAGTGGCTCGGCGAGCCCGCGGCGCCCGACGCGGGCGTCTCGGCGTCGATGACCTCCGACTGAGGGGGAACGGTTTTGGGAGCGCCATCGCTATGCCTCCCTACATGGTCCCCAAACCCCGACGGGAACACGCCGCGACGGCCCGCGACGCGGGCAAGTCGGTGTACGAGGTTCTCGTCGACACCGTCCTCACGGGCTTCGCCATCATCGTCCCGCTGGTGGTGACGATCTACGTGTTGAGCGCGGCGCTGAACTTCGTCGGCGGTGCGCTCAGCCCGGTTATCCGTGTGATGTCCTATCTGGGGCTCATCGAGGGCTTTCGCAACCTCGGCTTCGTCCAGCTACTCGAGGAAGCCGGCGTCTACGAGTCGGCGGCCGCCTTCCTCACCGAAATCATCGCGGTCGTCATCCTCGCGATGCTCGTACTCGCCATCGGCGCCGTCGCGCGCCACCGCCACGGCGAGGCCGTCATCGACTACTTCGACTTCTTCATCGGCGCCATCCCGGGCGTCGGCGCCGTCTACAAGTCCTTCCGGCGGATGGGCGACATGATGCTCGACTCCGAGGTCGAGAACTTCCGGGAGGTGAAGATGGTCGAGTTCCCCCACGACGGCGCGTACGTCATCGGCTTCGAGACCAACGACTCGCCCCCGGAGATAACCGAGCCGGCGGACCAGGAGAGCATGACGACGCTGTTCCTCCCGCTCGCGCCGAACCCCGTGATGGGGGGCTTCCTGACGCATATGCCCGACGACCGGGTCATGGACGTCGATATGACCGTCGAGGAGGGCGTGCGCTCGATTATCACCACCGGCGTCGCCGTTCCCGGGGACGACGACGGCGTGCAGGGCGTGACCATCGACCGCATCCGGGATTTCCCCTCCATCGACGAGATGCGCGGGACGGGGGACGGCGCGGACGACGGCGACCGGTAGGGCAACGGTTTACTGTCGGCACGACGGTGTGGCCGTATGAGCGACTCCCAGCCGGACCCCGCGGAGGTTGGCCGACACTTCGAGGAACACGGCTTCCTCTCCTTTCTCGGTCTCACGGTCGAGTCCGTCGACCCCGAGGACACCGTCGTGCGCGTGCCGTACAACGAGGACCTGACCAACAGCGGCCTCGGGCCGAGCCACCGCGGCGAGCTACACGGCGGCATCGCCGCGACGCTCATCGACACGTCCGCCGCCATCGCCTGCCGGAGCGCGCTGGAGAACCCCGTCGAGAGCGGCATCGCCACCATCGACCTCGACGTCTCCTACCTCGAACGGGCCGCGGGCGACCTGACTGCCGAGGCGAGCATCGTCCGCGTCGGCGGTACCGTCGGGGTCGCGGAGGTCGACGTGTACAGCGACAACCCCGAGGAGGAGGAGGCCCTCGTCGCCGTCGGCAAAGGGTCCTATCGGCTGTTCCGTGCGCGCGAGGACGAAGACGAGGAGTAGCGACACGCCGGGTCCCCCATCAGACCGAAAGACCATCGGCGACAGCCGGGCAAGCCGGGTCGCCCATCAGACTGAAAGACCGTCGGCGACGGCCGGGCGAGCCGGGTCGCCGACGTCCTTTCGATGCCGGTAGTTTCAGGGGCAACCCGCCCGCCGATACCCCATGGACCTCTTCTGGCACCGCGACGACCTGCGGGTCGGGGACAACCGCGGGTTGGCGGCCGCCGCGGGTGATTCGGCCGTCCCGGTCTACGTGCTCGACCCC
>JBEQBK010000200.1:0-2950 GCA_041639855.1 Halobacteriaceae archaeon
GGGCACCATATCGCTGTGTACCTGTATCGGGAGCGAACGCGAGCGCCGCCGGACAGAGGAGATGTTGGCCAACCTCGCCGAAACCGTGCGGGTGCGCTGTGAGACGCGCGTTTCGCGGGCGAAGCTCTCTCGGTTTCTGGAGCGCACCCAGTCGAGTCACGACGTGGTCTTCATCGGCGCCTCGGACGACCGGAGCGCGGCTTCCCGGGCGCTCTCGCCGCCGACGTTCCGACAGGTCACCGAGTTGGACACCGACGTGGCGGTCGTACACAAAGCCTGACCGCGCGCCGTCGGAGGCTTTACTACCCGGAGCGCGCAGGGTGGCGTATGGACCTGCGGGACTACTGGCGAGGGTACGGTACCCGGCTCACCGTCGGGCTCACCTTCGCCGTCGCCGTCCTCTCGCTGATTTCGGGGGTGGCGAACATCGGTACGACTGGGCTCGCGGGCGAATGGGGGACCGTCGTACCGGCGGCTATCCAGCGCACCGTGGGCTTTACCGGCGCGCTCACCGGCTTCCTGATGCTCGCCAGCGCCCTCGGTCTCCGTCGGGGGCTGCGAGCCGCGTGGCGCTCCACGATGCTCTTCTTGCCGCTGACCGTGGCACAGGGTCTCGTCCAACCCCACGTCGTGTCGCTCCCCCTCGTGGCGCTGTCCGTTCTCTCCTTCCCGGTCGTCGCATCGAACAGAAGACACTTCGACCGGGGACTCCACCTCTCGACGACCCAGATAGCCGCGACGGCGGCGGTCGTCGGCGCACAGGCCTACGGCACGGTCGGCACCTACGCCCTCCGGGAGGACTTCGGCAACGTCTCGACGCTGGTCGACGCGTTCTACTTCACGCTGGTCACCTCGAGCACCGTGGGGTTCGGCGACGTGACCCCGTCTCCCGCCTCCGGGGAGGCCAAACTGTTCACGATGACCGTCGTCGTCGTCGGCGTCGCCAGTTTCGGTATCGCCCTCTCAACCCTCCTCGGCCCGGCCATCGAAGCCCGACTCACCAACGCACTCGGACGCATGACAGACTCACAACTCGAACTCCTGGAGAACCATCTGCTCATCCTGGGGTACGGCGACCTGACCGAACCGATGCTCGAAGAACTCGGCGAGCGCGCACAAGTCGCAGTCGTTACGGCCGACGAGGCCCACGCGGACGAACTCGCGGACAGGGGGTACGCGGTTCTCGTTGCGGACCCAAGCGACGAGGACCCCCTGCGGCGGGCGGGCATCGAGGAAGCCCGCGCGGTGTTGGTGGCGACCAACGACGACGCACAGGACGCGCTCGCGGTGCTGACGGCGGCGGAACTCAACCCCAATATTCCCATCATCGCCGCGGCAACGAACCGGGAGAACATCGCGAAGCTCCGCCGGGCGGGTGCGGACACCGTCATCAGCCCGGCGAACATCGGCGGGCGCCTCCTCATTGAGTCCGCGCTCGGGGCGGAGGGGATGGAGAGCCTCGCGGACCGGCTGTTGAACGAGGCCGACCGCCGGGAGTGACGCGCGCGGCGGTAGCGGTAAGTGCGCGGCGGCGGTGGGACCCGTATGGTCGCGACGACGTTCCCGGTGCAGGTTCTCTTCGGGGTGTATCTGGGCTTGCTCACGGGCATCATTCCGAGCGCGGTGACCTGGGGGATGGCGCTCCTCTTTCGCTACGTCACCGGTCTCACCGTCCCCTCCTTCGCGGTCGTCGTCCTCGGCGTCGCCATCGCGGGCGTCAACGGCGGTTTTATGGCCTTCATCGACCCATCGATTATCGACTCGGCGAACAGCGTCACGCTCGTCACCGCCGTGTTGGTCGTGATGATGATGGCCTTCTACACGCACAGTCTCGGCGACAAGCTCGGTGCGTCGATGCCCCGGCGAATGTCGCTACGGAAGCTCGGCGAGCGGACGCTGAACACCGACGCTCTCGAAATCGTCGGCGGGCGCCGGCAGGTGCGCGTGAAGGTCGTCGGGGGCGTCGCCGACATGGAGGGCTACCCGCCCCTGCCGGCACCCCTCCGGGAAACCATCGCCGGGGGCGAACACACCTTCCCGGCGGACCGAGCGCTCGTGGACATCGAACGCGAACTTGCCGAGAAGCTCCGGACGGAACACGACCTGGAGGACGTGTCGGTGACCCTCGACCCGGACGCCCGCGCGAGCGTCGCCGCCGCCCCGCCCGCCTCGGGCGTCTCGAAGCGCGTGCCGGCGGGTCGCCGCGCGGTTTCACTCTCGGCACTCCTGCCGACAGGCATCGCACGCGGCGACGAGGTGACCGTCCTCGCGGGCGACACGCGGGTCGACGGGACGGTTCTCTCCGTGCCGATGGCGAAACCCGAAGCGCCCGACGACGAACCGGCCGCGACCGACGGGGGCGAGCCCGCCGCGGAGCCCGAAACGGCGGCCGTCTGCACCGGCGGCGAGGGGCGGCTCACCGTAGCCGTTCCTCGGGAGGACGCGGAAACCCTCCTCTCCGTCGAGCGTGGGGCCGCGCTCGTTCGGTCCCGGGGGACCCGACGCGAGTTCGAGCTCGTGAACCTCCTCCGGCGGGCCGGAAGCCGGGTCCGCCGGCTCCGCGTGGTCGCGGACGGTCCGCTCGACAACGCCACCATCGGCGCGGCGAACGTCCGCGAAGAGTACGGCGTCGCCGTGCTGGCGGTTCGACACGGCGGGACCTGGCGCTTCGCTCCCCGGGGCGACACGGAGCTCGCCGCGGACGACGAACTGTTCGCCGTCGGGACGCGCGAGGCCTTCGAGCGCTTCGCGGAGGTAGCCGCGTGAACGTCGCCGTGGGCGACGGGCTCGCCGCCCTGCTCGTCGAGTCCGGCGTCCGGCTGGCCGGGCTCGCCGTCCTCGCCGCGGCCGTCGCGACCGTCGCAGCGCTGGGGTTCCGGTGGTACACCCGCGAGCGGATCCAAACAGGGGTCGGCGTCCTCCTCGGGCTCGCCGCGGTGGCGTTCTACCT
>JBEQBK010000201.1:0-2878 GCA_041639855.1 Halobacteriaceae archaeon
CCTCCTGACCGCCGTGTTGATGCACGACTTCTGGAACGTCGGCGAGGAGGAGAAACAGAACGAGATAATCCAGTTCCAGAAGAACGCCGCGCTGTTCGGGGCCTCCCTCGCCTTCCTCGCGCTCGGCGGGTCGGCGTGGCCCTACGCGCTCGGCGTCGGTGTGTTCTAAGGGAGTTCCAACCCGCCGCGGCGGCCGTCGAGAACGCCGAAGCGCTCGTCCCGGCGGGTTTCGAGCCAGTAAAGCAGCCGTTCGGCCCATCGGAGCTTCCGGGCCTTCATCGGGGGGACGGCGGGGTCGTCGAACGCCCAACCGGGGAAGACGAGTTCCGCGGCGCCCATCGCGTCCGCCAGAAAGGCCGCGCGGTCGCCGTCGGTGAACCCCCCGAAGTTGCGGACCGCGTCCACGGGAGCGGCCTGCGTCGTCGCCAGCGTGTGCTCGGCGTCGAAGGTGGGCACGACCTCCTCGACGGCGCGGAGGTTGTCCCCGTGGGCGTGGGCCGCGACCGGGGTTCCTTCTTCGGTGAGAGCCCGCGCAGTCCCCGGGTTCTTGTCCAAATCCGTCACCATACAGTCGATGCCGATTCCCGCCTCCCGAAGCGTGTCGGCGGCGGTGGAGGCGACGAAGACGGTGTCCGCATCCCGGACGCGGCCGAGCTCCGAGTTGAGGGTGGGTGCGGCCCCGACGACCGCCACCCGCTCGCCGGTGCAGTCCAACCGCTCGGTGTCGAAGGGGGTCGCGTACTCGCTCATGCGGTCCCGAGCGTCCTCGTCGGCCTCGCGCGCGAAGCCGAAGTCGGTGAGGACGCGCTCGTACACCGGTTCCCACTCAGTGAACTCCATGGATGCCTCTACAGGGTGTAATGTCGCACGGAAGTCCGCGCCGGACGTGGACGCATGGTACCCCTACCCGGTCCCCGTCCGGCTTACAAAAGACGGGTTGCGCGGTGTCCGGCATAAGTCTTCTCCTTACGCGTACAGGCCCTGCAGGCGCTCGGAGAGCCTTCCGAGGAACCCGGCTTCACCGTCGAGCGCCTCCGCGACCCCGCGAAGTGCGGCGGTTTCGCCCGCGAGGAAATCCGCCTCGCCGCTCACGAACAGCGCACCCGAGGTTTCGGCCGCGTCGTGGAGCGTCCGACGCTCGTCATCTTCCAATCCTGTGAGTTCGAGGGCCACAGCGACGCCGCGCGGCGCTTCGGCGGCGTCGCAGCCGGCCCGTTCGAGGTGGCGGGCGAACGCCCGCTCGGTGTCGACGTCGAGCTCCTCGACGTCGGGCGTCCGAAGCCGGTCGCGTGAGAACTCGTGGCCGATAAGCGCCGCGTCCCGCGTCTCGGCCACGTCGTGTGTCCTGACGATGTGCGCGCCGCGCTCGACGGCCATCGAGGTGGCGGCGAGCGAGACGGGGAGCGCGTCCTCCGTGTCGCGGCCGGCGACCGCCCGGAGGAAGTTCTTCCGGTTGATAGAGACCAGAATCGGGTGGCCGAGCGCCCGGAACTCCCGGAGCCGACGGAAGGTCTCGCAGTCGTCGGCGAGGGTTTTGTCTTCGGACCAGCCCCCGAAGGCGGGGTCGACGATGGTCTTGTCCGTGAAGCCGTTCCGCGTGAGGGCGTCGTAGATGTCGTCGACCTCCTCGACGGCGCCGGGTCGTTCGAGGTCCGGGGGCGAGGCCATCTTCGCCACGGCGGCGTCGTGGGCCTCACAGACCGCCGGCATCTCCGGGTCCGCGAAGCCACAGATGTCGTTGACCATGTCGAACCCTTTCGAGAGCGCCGCGTCCGCGACCTCGTGGTAGCGGGTTTCGATGGAGAAGACGGCGTCGCCCTCGACACGTTCGATGGTCTCGATAGCCGTGTCCAACCTGTCGAGTTCCTCTTCCGCGGAAAGGACCTCGAAGCGCTTGTTCGCGGATTCGAGGCCCACGTCCACGATGTCCGCGCCCTCGTCGATGAGCTCGGTATCGACGTAGTCGGCGGCCTCCGCGGGGTCGTCGAAGACGCTCGGAGAGTACGGCGACTCCTCGGAGACGTTCAACACGCCCATGATTCGCGGCGGGTGGTCGTCGCCGATTCCGAGGCCGGCGGCGTCGACAGTTCGCATGGTCCTACCGGGGACTCGACCGGCAAAACGCCCCCGGTTCGGCGGGAGAGTTTAGGGGACCCGCCACGGGGATAGGGTAATGCGCGACGTGCTTGGGGAAGGGCGGCTGTCGCACGCACTTCACCTTCAGGGCCTCACCTACCGCCACCGGTTGGTCGGCATTTATCTCGCCGGCCTTGCCGGGGTCGTTCTCCTCTACACGACGCTGTACAACCTCGGGATGGCGAACCTGGAGAACGACCCCCAGTCGATATTCCGCTCGCTGAACACCGTCATCGAGACGATGACGACCACCGGGTACGGCGCGGACTCCCCGTGGGCGACGCCCGCGATGAACCTCTTCGTGGCGGCGATGCAGCTCACCGGCGTCTTGGTCGGCTTCGTCACGCTCCGGGTGCTCGTCATCCCCCTCTTCGAGCGCGCGCCGCTGAGCCTCGACGACCGGCTCACCCCGAAGAACGACCACGTCGTCGTCGCGGAGTACCGCCACGACACGGAGCTCCTGTTGGACGAACTGGAAGAGCTCGATGTCAGCTACGTGCTCGTGGAGTCCGCGGAGGAAGACGCGAAACGCCTCTCGGACGACGGGTACCAGGCGATTCACGGCGACCCCGAGGACCCCGACGACCTCGAACGCGCGAGCATCGGGCGGGCCTCGTTGTTGATTACCGACGCGGGCGAGCGCACCGCGAGCGTCGTCCTCTCGGCGCTCGACATCAACCCCGAACTCCGCGTAGTGAGTTTCACCCCCTCGACCCGCCGCAAGGCCGCGCTCGCCGAAATC
>JBEQBK010000202.1:0-2855 GCA_041639855.1 Halobacteriaceae archaeon
GACATCGACGAGCGCGCGGCGGCCCGCCTCTCGAAGGCCGGTATCCTCGCGTTCGACTCCGTCTCCTCCGACGAGGCCTCCTCCATCACGACGGCGACCGGCGCGACACAGGTCGGCGAGGTGGCTGCCATCGAGGACGACGACCTCGGCTACGCCGAGCACATCCACGTCGAGACTTACGCCGACGACGACCTCGCTTTCGTCGAGGGCGGCGCCGAGGCCGAGACCGTGACCGTCTTCGTCCGCGGCTCCACCGAGCACGTCACCGACGAGCTCGAACGCGCCATCGGCGACGCGCTGGACGTCGTCTCCGTGACCGCCGACGAGGGCGGCGCGGTGCCCGGCGCCGGCGCTACCGAGACCATCGTTGCGGGTCGCGTCCGCGAGCAGGCCGCCTCCGTTGAGGGCCGCGAACAGCTCGCGGTCGAGGCCTTTGCGGACGCACTCGACGTCCTGCCCCGCACGCTCGCGGAGAACACGGGCATGGACCCCATCGATGCGCTCGTGGACCTGCGCGCCGCAAACGAGACCGGCGTCGCGGGCCTCATCTCCGTCGGCGAGTCCGGCGAAATCGCGGACCCCATCGAACACGGCGTCCTCGACCCGGCCGCCGTCAAGCGTGAAGCCCTGGAGTCCGCCACGGAGGCGGCGACGATGATCGTCCGCATCGACGACGTCATCTCCGCGCAGTAAACCGGTTACTTTCTTTTCAACGCTCCCAGAGCGAAGAGCGCCAGCAGCGTCCCGAGCACCCCGAACCCGGGCGTTCCGGGCGATGCCGTCGCGTTCGCGCGCTCCACCGCCGTCGTGGTCGTTTCCGCCGGTTCCGACGTTGTCGTCGTCGTTTCGTCTACGAGGGCCGCAGCCGCGCTGTCGGTCCCGTCCGTGCTCCCGATTCGGAGCGTCGCGTTTGCCGTCCCGTCCGCGTCGGACGCCGAGAACTGCACGCGGTAGGTTCCGGCGGCGAGTCCCGTCGTGTTCGGCGTCAGGCGCTCCGTCGCGTTCGCTTCGCGACTGTCGGTCCCGAAGACGGCGGCGGCGTCGGCTCCGTTCACCTCGACTTCGAGCGGGTAGCTCCCACGGTTGGAGGCGACGACGAAGTCCCCCCCATCGACTCGCGCGTCGAGGGCCTGCTCGACGACGGCGAAACGGGCGACGGCAGTGCCGTTGGGTGCCGTCAGGACGTGTTCGCCGAGGCGGCCAGTCGTCGGCACGGTCAGCGCCTCGCCGCCGGAGTCGATTCGCTCGACGGGAAGCCCCGCCGGGCTCCAGAGGGTGTGTGCGCCCGCGGCGGTCGTTCGCACGCTGGCGGTCCGTCCCGCCCAGACGCGGCGCGGGCTATCGGCCACCGAGCCGGGGGCGCCCGGCGCGACAATACGGAACGCGCCCCGGAGCGCGCCGTCGGCGACGAGGCGGTAGGTCCCGGGTTCGAGGCTCCCCGTGGGGACCGTGGCGTTCGCTTCGAGGGCCGCGACGAACCGCTCGCCCCGCCTGAGTTCGAGCGGCGAGTCGGTATCGAGGTTCAGGCGCGCCCCGCGCTCGTAAGCCGAGCCGTTCTCGAAGCCGACGACCGGACCGGCGGGCGGGAGGTCGCCGTCCCCACCGCCGGGGAGGAGTTCGACGTGCGCGACGGGGTCGCCCGCGCGGTCCTGCAGGCGGTACACCCCCGGCGAGAGGCGGTCGGTGTCGAAGCCGCCGGTTTCGGGCGAGGAGGTGGCGCCGACCGTCCCGTCGGGGCCACAGAGCGTGTAGAACCCCGGTTCACCCACGGCGACGGTGAGCCGGTCGGTCGCGTTCAGATGGACCCGACGCTCGGGGGCGGCCCCGACGGACTCTTCACAGTCGCTTGCCTCGCCCCACCCGAGTTCGAAGCGGTAGCGGACGGTACCGTTCGGGCCGTGGAGGCGGTACTCGGCGGTGGAGAGGTCGTCGGTGTCGAGTTCGGCGGTCCCGTCCTCCGCGACGAGTGTCTGCACGAACAGCCCGCCGGAGAGGCGGAGGACGTACTCGCCGTCCGGGAGGTCGAAGCGAAGCGTCCGCCCGACCTCGTAGCGGCTCCCGTTCGCGACGCTCGCGGGCTCGGACGGCACGACGGGTTCGGCGTCGTCGGAGCGCTCGTCGTCGGTCGCCGCGGGTTCCGCGCCGGTTATCGAGAAGCGATAGCGCAGCTCCCCGTCCCCGTCTAGAAGGCTATAGCTGCCGTTCCGGAGTGCACCCGTGTCTAATTTCGCGGTTCCGTTCTCGACACCGACCTCCGTAACGAAGGCGTCGTCTCCGTTCCGGAGCGTCCAGCCGTCGCCGTCGGCGTCGAAGGCGAGCGTCACGCCCGCCTCGTAGGTCGTTCCGTTCTCGGCGTCGGTGGCCGCGGCCGCGGGGCCGGCGGCGACCGCCGACAGCGCGAGGAGGGCCGCGAGGGCCACGAACAGGGGGTGGAGGGGCTGTCGCATACAGAACGTCTCATTCCGCGGGGGAATATACACACCGGAGGCTCAAACGCCGGTCGAAGCTACGACACGAACGCCGTTCGAAGGGCCGACTTTAAGGCGGGCCGCCTCCTCCCCGCGAGTAAGAATGACACGCTCCGTCTGGCTGAAGGCCGACGACGCCGTCGGCGACTGGGAAGCGCGCAAGCGACGCATCACCGCCGGCTTGGAGGCGGGTGTTGATTGGGTCCTCGTCGACGAGGAGGACGTCGCCCGGGTCCGCGAACTCGGTGAGGTGAAGGTCGCTGCGTTCCACGAGGTCCACGCCGACGTGATGGACGAGGCCGAACCCGAGGGCGAGGCCGACGCCTACATCGTCGGGAAGGACAGCGAGGGCGACGGCACCGTCGACCTACCCAACGACCTCTCCGG
>JBEQBK010000203.1:0-2820 GCA_041639855.1 Halobacteriaceae archaeon
CGCGGTGTCCTTCTCCGGCGCCGGCGAGGACGCCCCCTACGCCCCCACGAGCGGTGAGGGCTCGGACGTGACCGACCTCCAGTTGCCCGGCGTCCAGCAGGAACTCGTCGAAGCCGTCCACGAGACGGGCACGCCGTTGGTCGTCGTGCTCGTCAGCGGCAAACCCCACGCCATCGAGTGGATCGACGAGCACGTTCCCGCTATCGCGCACGCCTGGCTCCCCGGCGAGGAAGGTGGGTCAGCCATCGCGGACGTGCTCCTGGGCGAGCACAACCCCTCGGGGCGTCTGCCGGTCTCCGTCGCGAAGAACGTCGGCCAGCTCCCCGTCCACTACAGCCGCCGGCCGAACACGGCGAACGAGACCCACGTCTACACGGACGCCGACCCGCTCTACCCGTTCGGCTTCGGGCTCTCCTACACGGAGTTCGAGTACGGCGCCCTCGAACTCGACTCGGACACTGTTGCCCCCGCGGGCACGGTCGAGGCCACGGTGACGGTCGAGAACACCGGCGACCGGGCCGGCCACGAAGTGGCCCAGCTGTACGTTCACGACGAGTACCCCGAGCTCGCACGCCCGGTTCAGGAGCTCGTGGGCTTCCAGCGCGTCGAACTCGACGCCGGCGAATCCGCCGCGGTCACCTTCGAGGTCCCGGTCGCGAAACTGGCGAGCCACGACACGGACATGGACCTCGTCGTCGACCCCGGCGCCTTCGAGTTCCGTGTCGGCCCCGCCGCGGACGACATCGCGGGCACCGCCGAACTGGAGGTCGTCGGCGAGCGCCGCGAGGTCCCGCTGACGGGCCGCGCGTACACCGTCGAATCGGACGTCGAGAAGTAGCGTAGATTAGGCGGTTTCGTTCACGACCTCGCCGTCCGTTTCGGCGAGGGTCGTACCATTATAACGGAGCGTCCCGCTGAACTCCGTTCCGCCGTTGACCTGCGAGAAGTCGACGCTGACCTCGAAGGTTCCGTCCTCGCTCACGTTCGCTTCCGCGGAGCGAAGGAACGGGTTCGAGGCGTCGTTGCTCTGCAGGCGGACGGTCACCGCTTCCGCGCCGAGACTCTCGTTGACGTGGCCCGAGACCTTCTGGTTCGAAGCCGCTTCGACGGTGAGGCGTTCGCCGTCGTGGGCGAAGGCCGACTCGTTCGCGGGGATTCCGTCGCTCGACGCGTTCCCGTCGCCGGGGAGCGCCCCACAGCCGGCCGCACCGACGAGGAGGACCGCGGTGAGGAGGGCAACGATGCGGCGGGTCACGGCACAGTCACCTCGTGTGGAGGACATTCTGTCATGCGTTCTCCCGTTCCGGCGCCCGGGGGGTAGTTCTGCCGAAAGGTCAAATCCGGATTTGAGCGTCCGGCCGCGAGCGGGGAACGGCTCCGCCGGGCCGGCCTTTCCAGTTAGCCCCGCTCGGCTTCCCCGTCACGCTCCTCCGGTCATGTATCCCGGCGGGGACACGTCGCGGGCCGGGCCCGTCGCGCTGCCTTCGGCTCCGGACAGTAGCACCCCGCTCCCGAACTATGGCCACCTCTCACTCCATCTCACCCCACGAGTCGCTGGGCATGCTCTGTCTCGCGGTCGCCGGTATCGGAACGGTCGGCCTCGTAGCGGGCCTGTTGCACGAGCTCCTCCACGTCGCCATCAGCTACGCCGTCGACGGAGCGGTCGACGCCTGCGGTTCGTTCGGACCGCTGCTGGTGACGCGCCACCGGCTGGCCGTCTGTCTGGCCGACGAGGTTTCGGCGTGGAACGCGCTGATGACGCCGGCGGTCGTCAGCGCGCTCGGGGTGCTGGCCATGTGGGGGAGCGCGTTCCTCCCGTCCCGGGGCGCCCGCTGGGGGCTGTTCGCCGGCGGCGCCGTCGTCTGGCTGCGCGAGGCGCTCTACTCCGCGGGCTGGCTCGTCCCGCCGACCGTCACCCACGGGGGCGTAACCTACTGGGGCGACGGCCGGGTCGCGCTCCGAGCCTACGGCGCCGAGGCCCAGCTCCCCGGCGCGCTCCTCGTGCTCGCGGGCTGTCTGCGGTTGTACAAGCGCCTGGGCTACCAGCCCGACCCCGAGCCGATAGCGCCCTAGACGCCGCGCGCGGAGTTGGCGACGACGAGGAGGCTCGACCCGGCCATCGCGGCCGCCGCGAACACCGGGTTCAACAGCCCGGAGACGGCGAGGGGGACGGCCACGGCGTTGTAGCCACACGCCCACGCGAGGTTCCCCCGGACGCGGTCGTTCGTGTCGTGCACGACGCCGAAGGTCTCGACGACGCTTTCGAGGTCCCCCCCGACGACGACGGCGTCCGCGGCGTCCGCGGCGAGCTGGGCACCCTCCCCCATCGCGATACCCACGTCCGCCGCGGCGAGCGCGGGCGCGTCGTTCACGCCGTCGCCGACCATCGCCACCGGCCCCGACTCCCGGAGGCGCTCGATTGCCTCCGCCTTCCCCTCGGGCGGCACGCCCGCCAGCACCCGCTCCACGGCAGGGTGGCGCTCGAAGCGCGCGGCCGCCCGCTCGCCGTCCCCCGTGAGAACGACTACCCGGGCTTCCTCGCCGAGGTCGCTCACCGCGTCTTCCCACCCCTCGCGCGGGCCGTCGCCGCAGACGAGGACGCCCTGTGCTCGTCCGTCCCATCCGACGAGTGTCGGGACGCGCCCGGATTCGAGGGCGGCGTCGTGGCGCGCGCCTAGGTCGTCCGGGACGGCCCACCCCGCCTCGGCGAACAGCGAACGCCGGCCGAGCACCACCTCCCGGCCGTCGAGCGTCGCGCGCACCCCGGCCCCCTGCCGTTCGACGGCCTCAACCGCGCCCTCGACCGGGTCGCCCGCGTCC
>JBEQBK010000204.1:0-2798 GCA_041639855.1 Halobacteriaceae archaeon
ACACGGTTGACACCGTCGGCTATCGTCTGGGCAGTCCCTGCGTCGAGCTGCGCGAGCGTTCCCTCAATCATTTTGTCCAATCACACCCAATTTCTCTTCTTTTGCCGCGTTTTCGCGCCCATTCATGGCGTGTATCACGACTCACCTTTGTAGAAAGGAACTACATAAGAGTGACGGAGGAGGGCGTTTGTTTTTCCGGGTTAAAATAACCCAAACGGCAGAAATTCAGCCATGTATAACCCATATAAGGATGTATTTCGCCCAATTATCTCGTGTTTTGGGCACCAGAACTGCCCGAATCGGAAGCGGGTGTGCGGACCGTGTCGGGCCGAGACGTGGCGTGCGCGGTGCGTAGACAGCGGCGTTACGGCCCGTCCCACATGGAGGGATTGCGCAACCCTTTCCGCGAAGTTGTGAGACTACGTCTCACAGTCCGCAGAAAGATTGCGAGCAACGCTTTCTGCGAAGTACGTCAGAATCAGGTCGGCGCCGGCGCGCTTGATCGAGAGCAGCGACTCACGGGCGGCCGCGTCGGGGTCGAGCCACCCCTTTTCGCCCGCTGCCTCTATCATCGCGTACTCCCCGCTCACGTTGTACGCGGCGACGGGCTGGTCGAACGTCTCCCGGACGGCGCGCACGATGTCCAAGTAGGGTAGGGCAGGCTTGACCATCAGCGCGTCTGCCCCCTGCTCGACGTCGAGTTTCACCTCGCGCATCGCCTCGCGGGCGTTGGCGGGGTCCATCTGGTAATGTCGGCGGTTCCCGAACGCCGGCGCGCCGTCCGCGGCGTCGCGAAACGGCCCGTAGAAGGCGGACTCGTACTTCGCGGCGTAGCTCATAATCGGGACCGACTCGAAGCCCGCGTCGTCGAGCGCCGCCCGGATGGCGCCGACCTGCCCGTCCATCATCCCCGAAGGCGCTATCATGTCGGCGCCGGCTTCCGCCTGCGAGACGGCGACCTTCCGGTAGGAATCGAGCGTCGCGTCGTTTTGCACGGTGAGCCCGTCGCCGTCGCGAGCGTCGTCGGCCAACACGCCGCAGTGGCCGTGTTCGGTGTACTCACAGAGACAGAGGTCCGTGAGAACGTAGGCGTCGGTTTCCTCGACGATGGCGCGGGTCGCGCGCTGGACGACGCCGTCCGCGGCCCACGCGCGGCTCCCCTCGGGGTCCTTCGATTCGGGAATCCCGAACAGCATCACCGACTCGACGCCCGTTTCGAGGACCTCCTCGACGCGGGCGACCGCCTCGTCGACGGGCACGCGCTCGTGGCCGGGCATCGAATCGATTGCGACCCGCTCCTCTGTTGTGGCGTCGACGAAGACGGGCGCGATGAGGTCGCTAGCTTCGAGGGAGGTCTCCGAAACCATCCCTCTGATGCCGTCCGCGCGCAGACGCCGGGGGCGGTCGGTGGGGTGCATACGGAGGCTGAGGGCGCCGGAAAGAAAAGCCCTACATCACGCCGGCGAGCGCCCACGCCGCCAGCGCCGCCGCGAGCCCGAAGCCGACCCAGTCGACCCGGGCGAAGCGGAGTTCGGGGAGCGTGGGGTTCCAGGCGAAACACCGGGCCCGCAGCGCGAGCGCAAAGCGGTCGGCGCGGGCGAACGCGCGGGCGAGCCCCGTGACGCCGACGAGTCGCACCCGCTCGACGACGCCGCGCTCGGTGCCCAGCCTGGCGGCGCTCGCCTCCCGGATGCGCGCGAGGTCGCTCCGGAGGAGCGGGAGCAGCCGGAGGACGAAAGCGGTCCCCATCCCGAGGAAGGTGCCCACGCGGCCGGGAACGAGCCACTGGACCGCCGCGCGGGTCCGCCGGACGGGCGTCGTCCGGAGGTAGACGGTCCCGACCAGCAGGACGAGCACCATCCGATAGGCCGCGAGCGCCGGGTAGACGGCCCGCCCGGGAGCGAAGTACGGCGCTTCGAGGGTGAACCCGGCGAGCAGCGGCGCGAACAGGAGGAAGGGGAGGACGGCGCGGTAGCTCCGGAGGCTGGCCACGAGCGGCGTGTCGGTGACCCGGAGCGTCGCCAACACGAGCGCCGTCAGCGCCGCCAACCCCGTCGTGGTGGTGTGGACGAACGCCGCGAGCGCGAACCCCGCCTGCACGGCGAGTTTCGTCCGCGCGTCGAGGCGGTGGGCGACCGTGTCGCCGGGGACGAAGCGCTCCATCAGGGTGGACGGACGCCGAACGACGCCAGTTCGTCGACGACGGCCTCCGGGGAGCCCGCGCGGACGAGTTCGCCGTCGGCCATCACGGCGACCCGGTCGGCGCGCGCGGCGACGTCGCGGAGGTCGTGGGTGACGACGACGATGCCGGTCCCGGCGTCGTTGAGCGCGTCGAGGCGTTCGAGCACCGACTGCCGGGCGGGCCAGTCGAGCCCGGTGAACGGCTCGTCGAGCACCAGGTGGTCGGGCTCCATCGCCAGTGCGCCGGCGATGGCGACCCGCTCGCGCTCGCCGCCGGAGAGGCGTTCGATGCGGGCCTCGCGCTCACCGGCGAGCCCGACGGCGTCGAGCGCCCGCCCGACCCGCTCGTCGATGTCGTCGGGGGCCAACCCGAGGTTCTCGGGGCCGAAGGCGACGTCCGCGCCGACGGTGCCCGCGACGAACTGGTCGCGGGGGTCCTGGAACACCATCCCGACCGCCGTCCGCGCGGCCACGAGGTCCTCGCCGACGGGCGTACCGTTCACCCGGACCGTCCCCGAATCGGGCTCCAGAAGCCCGTTGCAGTGCCGGACGAGCGTCGTCTTCCCCGAGCCGTTCGGCCCGACGAGGACGAGGAACTCCCCGTCACCGACGGAAAG
>JBEQBK010000205.1:0-2768 GCA_041639855.1 Halobacteriaceae archaeon
ATGGGCCCGCTTACCGCGGAGTTCTCATAACGGTGTCGTCGGTGGCGTTTTGACGGCCGGGGATTCAGTTCAACTATGGACCTCGCGGGCGCACTCGGGCTCGGAGCCGCTTCGGACGTGCGACAGCTGTCCGAGGAGAAGGTCTCGGACGTGCGACAGCCGTCCGAGGACCCCGAACTCGTCGCGTTCGTCGGCGCGGGCGGGAAGAAGACCGCGATGGCCCGTCTCGTCGCCGAGGGGGTCGAACGGGGCGTTCCGGTCGGGTACACGACGACGACGCACACGCCGCCCCCGAATCTACCGCTCGTCGTCGCCGATATCGGCGACCTGCCGGGAGCGTTCGTGGGACGTGACCCTCCGGTGGCGTTCGCCTCGGGGTGGGTGACGAACCCCGAGCGCGCCGACCGGAAACTCGTCGGCTACGACCCGGACGAGGTGAGTGCAGCGCACGCGCGGTGGCCGTTCGCCTGGACGCTCGTAAAAGCCGACGGCGCGCGCCGCCGCGGGTTCAAGGCGCCGGGCGCCGGCGAACCTGCGGTTCCGGCGGCGAGCACCCACGTCGTTCCCGTCGCGTCGACCCGCGTCATCGACGAACCGCTGGATTCGAACACGGTTCACCGTCCCGAGCGCGTCGCCGAACTTGCGGGGGTCGGCGTCGGCGAGCGCATCGCCCCCGAGACCGTCGGTCGCGTCCTCGCACATCCCGACGGCGGACTGAAGAACGCCCCCGCGGACGCGACGATAACGCCGCTGCTCAACCAGGCGGACACGCCGGAACTTCGCGAGCGCGCCCGGGAGGCTCTGGGCGCCGCGCTCGCCCGCTCGGAACGCTTGACCGGCGGGTTAATAACGTCCTTCGAGACGGGGACGCTCGACGAGATGTGACCCCGTTGGGACGAAATGTTTTGATTGTGCGGCTCTTCACCTGAAAGGATGCGATTCGGGTACTACAACGCGTCTTTCGAATACGATTCGGATAACAAAACCGACGCCGCGGTTTCGCTCGCTCGCCGTCTGGAGCGGGCCGGCTTCGACACGTTCACGCTGATGGACCATCTCCAGCAGATACCTTTCATCGGCGCTCCGGAGGAGCCTTTCTTCGACTGTTACACGCTGTTGCCCGCCGTGGCGCAGGCGACGGACGAAATCGAACTCTCGGCGCTGGTCACCTCCCCGGGCTACCGGAACCCGGCGTATCTGGGCCGCGTCCTCACGACGCTCGACCACGTCAGCGACGGTCGTGCGGCGCTCGGCATCGGCGCCGGCTGGTACGAGGCGGAGTACGACGCGTACGGCTACGAGTTCCCCGACGCGCCGACGCGTATCGCACAGATGCGAGAGACGATAGAACTGGTGCGGGCGATGTGGACCGAGGAGTCGCCCGTGAGCTACGAGGGCGAACACTACGCTATCGAGGACCTCGTTCTCGAACCAAAGCCCGTCCAGGGTGAACTGCCCGTGTTGATCGGCGGGGGTGGCGAGGAGCTCACCCTGCGCGCCGTCGCCGAGCACGCCGACCGCTGGAACCTCCCCGGGGGGAGCCCCGAGGGGTTCGCGCACAAACAGGAGGTGTTGGCCGAGCACTGTGCCGACTTCGGCCGGAGCCCCGAGGCAATTGAGGGGTCGTCGCTGATGGGGTGTGTGATACGCGACACGACCGACGCGGCCCACGGCGCCTTCGAGCGCTTGCGCGCGAAATCGGGCACCGGCGTCACCGCCGACAGGGACGAGTTCCGCGGCCTCGTCGGCACCCCGGAGGACGTCATCGAGCTCGTCTCCCGCTTCGAGGACGTCGGCGCGGACATGCTCGTCGTGCGCGCCGAGCGCAACGACGAGGAAACCATCGAGCGCTTCTGCGGGGACGTTTTGCCTTCGTTCAGTTGATTCCGACCCGGTCGATGACGTCCTCCGCGGCCGCCGTCGCCTCCGTCAGCACGTCGTCGGTTTCGCCGAGGGTGAGCACCTCGCGGTCCTCCATCACTACCTCTCCCGCACAGACGACGGTCTCGACCTCGAAGCCCTGCGCCGCGGTGACGAGCGCGAAGACGGGGTCGGGTGCGGGGGTAAGATGTGGGTGGTCCATGTCGACGACCGCGAGGTCCGCCTGCTTGCCGGCCTCGATGGAGCCCAGCTCGTCGGCGCGACCGATGGCCCGGGCGCCGTCTATGGTCACCATGTCGAAGGCCTTCCGTGCGGGGACGACGCTCGGGTCGCGGTGGAAGCCCTTGTGGGCCGCGGACATCGCTCGGGCGTCGTTGAGCGGGTTCACCGTGTCGCTGAGATTGGCGTTGTCGGTCCCCATCCCGACGGTCACGCCCGTGTCGAGCATGTCGACGACCGGTGCGAACCCCGTGGCGAGGCGCATGTTCGCGAAGAAGTTGTGCGAAACCTTCGTGTCCGTGCGAGCGAGGATGCGCACGTCGCGCTCGTCGGTCTGGACACAGTGGCCGAGCAGCGTGCGCTCGCCGAGGTACCCCACGTTCCGGAGATACTCGATGCTGGACAGGCCCGGACGTGCCTCCTCGACTTCGGCCTCCGCGACGTGCATCGTCGTCTGTGTGTCGTAGGCCTTGGCGAGGTCGTATGCGCCCCTGAGCCCCTCCAGCGTGGAGGACGCGAGCACGATGGGAGTCGGCCACACCGACTGGCGTCCGTCGGCGCTCCCGTGGTACTCCTCCATCAGCGCTTCCGTCTCGGCGAGCGCGGTGTCGGTGTCGAGCGCGAAGAGGTCCGCGGGGGGATGCTCGACCCCCGGCTCGCGGGCCCGG
>JBEQBK010000206.1:0-2729 GCA_041639855.1 Halobacteriaceae archaeon
TTCCGGAAGTACTCCGTGTACGTTTCGACGCCGTGGCCGACGAACGCGGCCGACCACCCCAGCAGTAGCTGTCCGGCGACGGCGTCGGTAATCGTAGGGTCCGGGAGCGCGAACACCATCAGGACGAGGAACGCCTCCAGAGGCGCGAGCAGGAACACGGTCACGAGCACCGTGGGGAGGTTCCGCAGATAGACGTCCGGGAACGGTCCCGGAAGGCTCGTCGCGCCGCGCTTCGCCTGTATCGGGGCGAGCAAGCGAGCGCTCTCCTGCATGTCGTTGTTCGGGCGCTTCGCGGCGAAGGGCATCTTCACGAGCGCCCAGCAGAGGACGACCAGCACCTCGCCGAGGTAGATACCCAGAATCGCCGCCGCGGACCACCCGAACGCGAGCACACCGACGAGGGGAACGAGGTTCGAGAGAACGACGGCGAGCGGGCCGAACTGAAGAGCGGGACGGCGCACACCCGCCGTTCGTCTCCCTCGAACAAAACAGCACATGGATTCGTTCGCGGATAGATTGATAACCCTTCACAGGAACCCTCCCGACATGGTGTCTCTCGGCGAGGGCGTCCTCTGGTTGCATATCGCCGCGGGCTTCCTGGCGCTGTTCGGGGGTGCCGGCGCCCTCCTCACCCGGAAGGGAGGAACGAAACACCGCCGGGCCGGTCGGGTGTACGTCGGGTCGATGACGTTCGTCTCGGCCTCGGCGCTCGTGCTGTTCGCGCTCGACCCCACGCCCACGAGACAGTTCCTCGCGCTCGTCGCCGTCTTCAGCTTCTACTTCGTCCTCTCGGGCTACCGAGTGCTCTCGCGCAAGCGGCCCGCGGACCGTCCCGGGACACTCGATTGGATCGCCGCAGGGCTGATGGCGCTCTCCGGCGTCGGGCTCGTCGCGTTCGGGGCGAATCTACTTCTCACGGGCGACTCGTTCGGAACAGTGATGGCGGTGTTCGGCGCTATCGCGCTCGGGTTCGGGGCGAACGACCTCCGGACGTTTCGAACCCCGCCGTCGGACCGCCGGGCGTGGTTCTTCGAGCATCTCACCAGAATGGGCGCCGGCTACATCGCCACCGTCACCGCCTTCTCATCGGTGAACGTTCTCTTCTTGCCGCCGGTCGTCCGGTGGCTCCTGCCGACGGCGCTCGGGACGCCGGCCATCGCGTTGGCCGTGCGGAAGTATCAGTCCTGAGCGGCTCTCCGCTTACTCCCAGTCGTAGCCCCACTCCCGGAGGAGGGCGGCGGCATCCCCCAGATTCTGCATCCCGGCGAGGTAGATGGCCTCGCGGGCGTCCAAGCGATAGACGTCCTCGCCGAGGATTTCCTCCAGTTCCATCTCCGCGTGTTTGGCCTCGCGGTCGGTGTCGTCGCGGACGAACAGCTGATGGACGTTCGGCCGACCCTCCTTGACCGTGTCCCGGGAGTGGATGTACGGCAGGCTCCGAACAGGCTCCGAATCGGAGCGTTCGGCCGTTTCCGTCGGGGCGTCATCCGCTTCAGTAGCTGTCTGCTCCGGTTCGTCGCTGTCGTCGGCAAACGGGTCTGAGGCTCCTTCTTTCATTGGTCGAGGTCGAGGGCGTCCGCGCGGATGTCTTCGGGGGTCAGTTCCACGCCGAACTCGCCGGCGATGAAGCGGGCGAGCTCGTCGAACTTCGCGAGCGTTTCGAGTTCGCGGTCGCGTCGCCGGTCGCGGTGCTCGGCGACGAACGTGTAGGCCGAACAGCGTTCGCGCCACGCGCCGTCGAACATCGCCTCACGCTCGTGGACGGTGACGGGCGCCAGCGGCAGGTCACGGTCTTTGATTCGTTCCTCGAAGGCTCGCTGAGTCTTCGTGGGCTTCACGCCGTTGGGGACGATACCCAACACGCCGACCTCCACGTCCTCTAAGGTGTCCTCGATGCCCTCGACGGACTCCACGAGCCCCGAAATCGACTGGTCGCCCTTCGGGGAGTAGCGCACGGGCAGGAGGACGTTCGCGGTCGCGTGGACGGCGTTGTAGACGTGCTGGCCCAGCGTCGCGGGCGGGTCGACGATGAGCACGTCGTACTCGTCGGGGACGCGGGCGTCGACGAGGACTTCGCGCAGGCGGGCCTCCTTGGTAAACTCGTCGCCCATGTTCTCGGCGTGCTGGCGGGCGGTTTCGAGGTGGTCGCCGAGGTTCTCGAGCATGTTGTGACTCGGTATCACGTCGATTCCCTCCGCCGTCTCCCGGATGAGCTCCGAAAACGGTCCCCGGGGCCGTCCGACAAGGTGGCGCGCGAGGTTGTCCGCGTCGCCGTCCGCGCGCTCGTCGTCCACGGCCAAGTAGTGCGAGAGGCTGCCGTTCTGCGGGTCGATGTCCACGACGAGAACGCGCTGCCCATGGCGCTCGTGGGCCTTCGCCAGCGTCACGGCGAACGTCGTTTTCCCCGGTCCGCCCGCCTCGGACCAGACAGTGTAACCGATCATGTATCACGTCCGTTCAGACGGCTCCGGCATAACCGTTACCCCGTCTGGCCAACCCGTCTGTCCAGAAGACATATTTAACACAACCAATTAGGAATTCTGACCAATTCATCTGTTCAATAATACTGACCAGTATTATCGAACAGTATTACAAAAGTGGACCCCTGAGGGCCTCGACGAAAAGCGGATGGTTGACATCTGAGCCCACGGATATACATACCTCCGGTCCTGAATCCGTCTATGTACGACCTCACCGCGTTCCAGCGAGACCTGCTGTACGTCGTCGCC
>JBEQBK010000207.1:0-2723 GCA_041639855.1 Halobacteriaceae archaeon
CGCGCCGCCGAGGGCGACCTTGCGGACGCCGTCCGACCGACCGACTTCGAACGCTCGCGCAGCGGCGACACCGCGTGGGGCGTCGACTACGTCGGCGCCGACGCGGTCGCGGCGCGCGGCATCGACGGCTCCGGCGTGAACGTCAGCGTCGTCGACACGGGCATCGACGCGGACCACCCCGCCTTGCGGGGACAGGTCATCCGGTGGGAGGACTTCGTCGAGAACGCGAGCGAGCCCGTCGACCCTGAGGGTCACGGTACCCATGTCGCCGGCACCGTCGCCGGGCAGCCGGGCAACGAGCACGCGGTGGGCGTCGCGCCGGACACGAACCTCTTCGGAGCGCGCGCGCTCGACGCCAACGGCGGCGGGTCGACCTCGACGGTGATGGAAGCCTTCGAGTGGAGCGTGCAGGCCGGTGCGGATGTGGTTTCCGCGAGTCTGGGCACCTCGCCGTACACCATCAGCACGTTCGGGCGCGCGAACGTCAGCGCGGGCGAGACCGTCTCCCGGAACGTCTCGGTGTACGCCAACGTCACGGACTACTACGGGACCGAGGGGTATCGCGGCTTCAAGCCCGCGTCCGTCTACGTCGACGTCTCCCCCGCGACCAACGTCAGCGACCGCGCGGCGGCGATGGCGAATCTCTCCGTCGAGTTGAACGCGCCCGACGGGAGCGCCCCCCTCACGCGCCACGAGGCGAACTGGTTCTTCGAGGGCCCCGTCCCGAACACGACCGGCCTGTGGAAGTACAAGCCGAGTGCCGGCCCCGTCGAACCGGGCAACTGGTCGCTGTCGGTGACCAGCACGGACGGCGGGACGGTCCCCGTCGAGTACGAAGCCTACGCTATCTACCCCTCGAACGGGTCGGACCAGCTCTCCCGGTTCGTCGACGAGCTCGCCGCGGCGAACCCCGACGTGACGCCGGTCGTCGCGGCGGGCAACGACGGCGCCTTCGGCAACCGCACGGTCGGCTCGCCGGGGGCCGCCGAGCGGGCCATCACCGTCGGCGCGACGGGGTACCGTATCGACGACCCGGCCGGCTTCTCCAGTCGCGGCCCGGTCGGCTACGACGCCGCGAAACGCCCGGGCGTCGACCTGATCGCGCCCGGCGCAGGAATCCTCTCGGCGGCGCCCTCGCAGGGCGACGCGGAGAACTACGCCACCAAGAGCGGCACCTCGATGGCGACGCCCCACGTCGCCGGCGCAGCTGCGCTCGTGCTCGACGCGACGAACGGCTCCGCGAACCGCGCGGACGTTGCGGGCACCCTCGGGTCCACGGCCCGTGACGCCCCGAGCGCGGGGAACGCCGCGGGCGCGGGCGTCCTCGACGCGTGGGCGGCGGTGAACGCCACCGCGGTCGAGTTGGGCACACGGAACGCGACGCCGAGTGAGACCCACACGCTGTACGGCGGCTTCGGCGGGGCGTACGAGGAGTACGACGATATTCAGGTCCCCCAACTCGAGGACCCCGAGGACGCGCCTGCCGGCGCGCCCGACATCGCGGCGGTCGACCGCGAGACCCGCTACGGGGTCCACGGCAAACTCCACGAGCCGGTCGCCAACGCGACGTTCACCCTCTACGTCGACACCGACGCGGACGACGCGACGGGGCTCGACCGCGGCGCCGAGGAGAAACTCGTCCTCCAGCGCTGGATGACTCCTTCCGGCGTGGAGGCGAACCTGACACGCTACGTCGCGAACGGCTCGTCCTTCGAGGAAGCGTCCTCCGGAACCGAGTACGTCAGCGACCTTGCGGCGTTCGAGTTCGACCGGGAGGTCCACCCCAACGAGGAGTGGCACCTCGTCGCCTCCAACCCGAACGGCACCGACACGCTCCCCGGAACGGGACAGTTCGGACACACGACAGACGTGAACCTCTCGGTTCCCGTTCGGGCGATTGCGTGGGGCACGCAGGCGCCCGCGGTCGACGAGGAAGTCACGTTCGACGCCTCGATCGCCGATGAGACCGTCGCGGAGCGGACCGTACGAACCGGTCCCGAAGGGACGGCGGAAACGACGCTCTCCTTGAGCTACAACATCACGGACCAGGGCTGGTACAGTAGCCTCCCGGTCACGATTTCCGACGAGCACGGCAACACCGTCGAGCGGCGACTGGACGTCGATGTCCGGGGTATCGACGAGTACGGGCCCGGCGATGACTCCGGCGAGGTCATCGACCCCGTCTCCGTGGACTACCGCGCCGAGCGTAATGAAACGATAACCGTCCGCGTGCCCATCGCGCGCGCCGGCACCGGGGAGTCGGTGCCGTACAACGGCACGGTCCGGACGTATCTCGACCACCGCGGCGAGGACATCGAGTACGGCAACCAGACCGTCGAGCGCGGGATTCTCACCCAGGAGGTCGACCTTTCGGAAGCAGACCCCGACACCGTGGAGGCCTCCCTCGACATCGAGAAGGGGAACTACGGGTACAGCGGCTACGTCGACATCCGGCTCGACGGCACGGCCGAGGCGACGCTGGCGCCGCGCGAACGGACGGTTCGCCCGGGCGCCGAGACGAACCTCTCAGTCCAGCGCTCGCGCTTCGAGAACGGCACGCGGGTCCCGGTAGAGGGAAGCGCCGCTTACAAGGTTCGTTGGCTCACCGACGAACAGGTCCACTCGCTGGCGGCGAACCGCTCGTCGAGCTTCGGCGAGGCGCTCCGTGCGGCCGCGAACGGCGACGCGACCCTTGATGAGGGCGAGCGCGAACGGGCCCGCAG
>JBEQBK010000208.1:0-2694 GCA_041639855.1 Halobacteriaceae archaeon
GAGCGCGTCGACGCTCCCGTCGGGGTCGTCGTCGCGCAGGCGACAGCAGAGGAACGGCGCCTCGGAGTCGTGGACGTCGAACCGGTGGCCGAGGCGCGCTCGCATCCGGGTGCGCTCGCTCGCGACCCGCTCGCGGGTCTCACTGACGAACTCGTCCGCGCGCATAGCGTGCGTGCCCACCGCGGCCGCGGGCATCCCGAGCGCCCACGCGGGCACGGCCGTCCGCAGGCGCTCCAGGGCCCGGCCGTGCGCGACCGCGAAGCCCGCGCGGAGCCCGGGCAGCCCGAACAGCTTCGTGAGCGAGCGCGCCACGACGACACCCTCGTGCCCCGCGAGCGAGTCGCGCCCGGTGAACCCGAGGAACGCTTCGTCGGCGAGGAGGAGCGTCCCGGCGTCGCGACAGCGGCGGGCGAACGCCCGGAGCGCGTCAGGGGCGGGGCCGTCGCCGGTCGGGTTGTTCGGGACGCAGACGATAGCCATCGCGTGCGGGGCGGGGTCGGCATCGACGAGTTCGTCGTGCGCGACGAACTCGGGCTCGCCACCCTGGAGCCGGACCTCGCGGGCGTACTCGTCGAAGCTCGGGAACGGCACGAGCACGCTATCGCCGGGAGTGACGTGCGTGGCCACCGTGAGTCGGATGGCCTGCAAGCCGCCAGCGGTCGGGACCACGCGGTCGGGGTCGCAATCGGCGTAGTCGGCGGCCGCGGCGCGGTAGTCGGGGGAGCCGCGCGGCGGGTACGACCGCGCCGCGTCGAGGGCGTCCTCGTACACCGCACGCGTGCCGGGCGGGGTCCGCGGGTTGATGTTGGCGCTGAAATCCAGCACGTCGGGGTCGTCACTGGAGCCGTGCGGGACGCGCTCGGTCCGGTCGACGCCGTCGGGGTTCATCGCTCGCCCTCCGCGAGTCGCTCGGCGACCGCCGCGTCCGCCAGTCGGTTGACGTTCACCGCTAGCCGGGCGTCGTGAGTCACGTACAGCCGCTCGTCGTGCTCCGGGGACGTGTCGGTTCCGTTCGCGTCGGAGGCGCCGTCGGTCGGGGCATCCCCGCCGTCGCCAGCGACCCTGCCGACCACGTTCAGCCCCGTCGGCGCCAGCTCGCGGCCGCCGTGGGCGCGGGTGGTGTCCACAGAGACACCGAGCACCCCCTTCAGCGCGGTCGGCACACAGACGGTCAGCGACGGTGCAGCGGTCGGCTCCGGGGCGAGCGCGTCGTAGTGGGCACAGACCGCGTCGACGGCAGCGGCGGCGAGCAGCGGGAGATCGGCGACGACGGTGAGGACGGGCGTCGTGACCCGCTCGTCGCGGAGCGCCCGTCCGAGGTCGGCGACGTACCCCTTGCCCGGCGCCTGGACGACGGTCTCGCGGGCGCCCGCGGTCTCGGCGACGTGGCGCGCGGTCCGGGGCGCGTTCGGCGAGGTGACGACGTGGACCGCCCCGACCGAATCGGCGCGCCGGAGGGCACCGCGGACACGGTCGAGCATCGGCCGCCCGGCGACCTCGTACAGGGGCTTCTCCGCCTCGCTGTCGAGACGCGTCCCGCGACCGCCGCACATGAGAAGCGCATTCATCGTACCAGTGTTCGGTATATTCGACAGGACATCGGATTACGAGTGGAACTCCGCCCTCTTTCGTCCGAAACGCTGATTCGAATAGATACTCGCATCGTTCACCCCACCACCCACGCCACGGCTCCGGCGTTGAGCGCGACCAGGCGGCCCAGTTCGTTCGCCGCGCCGAACACGTCGCCGTTCACGCCGCCGAGCCGAGACCGGGCCCAGCGCAACACCACGAGCGCCGTCGCGAACGCCGAGAGCAACGCCACGGGGGCGGCGGCCGAGACGCCCGTCAGGAACGCGGCCGGAACCGACACCGCCACGGGACCCACGAGCAGCCCGGGTGTGGCGCGGCCGGTGAACGCGGCGCCGAAGCCGTCGGTGATGGCCTCGCCGTAGCACGCGACGGCGGCCATGCCGAGTTTCGCACCCACCTCGGCCGCGACGACGAGGCCCGCCGCGCGGAGCGGGGGCGCAGGACTCCCGTTCAGCACCAGCGGCCCGAACAGCGGCCCCCGACCCAGCTGTGCGACCGCCAGCAGGCCCAGCGTCGTCCCCGCCAGTCCGATGCCGACGGCCGCGAGCGCGCCGACGCCGGTGGTCGTGTCCTTCAGCACCTCGCGCCGGCGCTCGACCGTGTGGACGGCGGCCGCGTCGCCGCAGTCGGCCAGCCCGTCGAGGTGGTTGATGCCCGTGACCAGATACAGCGTCGCCAGCGTCGCCCCCGCAGCGACCGGCGCCGGCGCACCGACGGCCGAGAACGCGGCCAGCGGCACAGCCGCGATGAGGCCGACGACGTAGCCCGCGACCGGGAAGGCCAGCGGCGTCCCCTGGAACGCGACCCACGCGCGGCCCTCGTGGGACACCGGGAGCCGGGTCAGGAAGCCCCGTGCGCCACGAACCGCCTGCTGGAGCCGTACGCGGGTCGGGGGCATCAGGACCCACCCCCCGCGTCCGTCGTCGCGTCGGGGTCCTCGACCCGACCGACGAGCCACGCCAGCCCCGCCGCCCCGGCCCACGCCAGCCACCCGGCCCGCGCGACGAGTCGGACGCCACGCCGGGCGACCGCGCCGTCGGGGAGCGTCTCGCCGCCCGGCAACGCGTAGACGCCGGGCTTCTCGAGGCGCGTCCCGAGCGCGGC
>JBEQBK010000209.1:0-2579 GCA_041639855.1 Halobacteriaceae archaeon
CGTCGCGCTCGTCGGCGGCGAGGCGGTCGGACGCGTCCTCGTCTGTCCCGCGGGGAACCCCTACGTCGGCGCCCTCGAAACCGAGGTCGGAATCGAGGGGGCCTACGTGCGGAAGGTGTTCGTCGCGCCCGCCCATCGGGGACGGGGAGTCGCGACGGCCCTCCTCGGTGAAGCCTGCGCCCTCGCCGACGACATCGGCGCCGAGCGGGTGAACGCGCTGGTCGCGGCGGACAACCAGCCATCGCGGGCGCTCTTCGCGTCGCAAGGCTTCCAGGCCCGCCGGGAGCACACCTACCTCCGGGCGGGGCCGTGGCGCCACCGCCGCGTCGAAGAGATATAGCGTAGTTCCACAATATGGAGTTCCGTAGATGCGTTTATCGCGGAGCGGCGGCGTTACCCACCCGAACGCATGGCAGACGAGTCCGGGACGCTACGGGGGCGGGTTCAGCGGCCCAACGGATGGGCTCGGAGCGACGACCGGACGGACGTGACCGCGGCGCTGACCGGCGCGGACTACATCTCGCTGGCCGCGGCGCTGCTGTTCGTCTCGGGGAAGCCCAACTGGGCCGTCGGCGGCGCGTTCTGTCTGTTCCTCGAACTGGGTGGGGGCCGCGAGCGCGCTGCACGTCGACGTCCACACCGCCGACTCCTACGACGCGACGGAGCACGTCGGGGACACCCGGGCCGGCGGGCGCCACACGTATTTCTGGGGCTACGTGCGCAAGTGGGCGCACAACGCCCGGCTGAAAGTCTCCGGACCCGACTTACTCGGTGGCGAGTAAGGAGCAACCTTCTCGGGTGAGCCAAAACCCTATACCGGCGGCGGGTGCCCACGAACTATGGCTGACTACACCGTCGCCGTCGTCGGCACCGGTCCCGACCCCGAGAACCCCAGCGCCGAGGGGTACGCGATGGGCTATCGCCACGCCGAAGCGTACCGCAACGACGAGCGCTGCGAGCTGGTCGCCTGCGCCGACATCGTTCCCGAGAACGCCGAGGCGTTCGCCGCGGAGTTCGACCTGCCCTCCGGCGGGATTTTCGAGGACTACAACCGGATGCTCGCGGAGGCCGAGCCCGACATCGTCTCGGTCTGCGTGCCGCCCGCGATTCACGAGCAGGTCGTGGTGGACTGCGTCCGGAGCGGGGCGGTCGAGGCCGTCCACTGCGAGAAGCCGATGGGTCACACCTTCGCCGGCGCCAAGCGCCAGGCACAGGAGGCGTGGCGCGCGGGCGTCCAGCTCACCTACAACCGCCAGCGCCGCTTCGGCACGGTGTTCACCGAGGCCAAGCGCCTGCTCGACGAGGGGGCTATCGGCGAGCTCGAACGCGTCGAAATCGGCTGGGGCGACTTCCTCGACACCGGCGCACACACCGTCGATTTGGCGACCATGTTCAACGACGAGCACGCCGCCGAGTGGGTCATCGCCGGGCTCGACTACCGGACGGAGGACGTCCGCTTCGGCGCCCACCAGGAGAACCAGATGTTCGCCCACTGGGAGTACGAGAACGGCGTCGCCGGGCTGGCCGCGACGGGCGAGAGCGACATGGTCGGGGCGACGATGCGCGTGCGGGGCAGCGAGGGCGAACTCGTCATCGACCCCGACGACGGCGAGATGCTCGAACTGCACGCTGGCGGCGAGGTCGAGGCAGTCGACGTGGGCGGCGAGAACGTCCACGGGACGCCCGCGGACAAGGGGCGCTTCGGCTCCGTCCTGCAGGACCGCTCCGTCGACGAGGTCGTCAGCTGTCTGGACGCGAATCGCGAACCGGTTATCTCGGCGCGCCGCGGGCTGAACACCGCCGAACTCCTCTTCGGCGGCTACGAGTCCGTCCGGCGCCGGGGCCGGGTCGAGTTCCCCCTCGACATCGAGGACAACCCGCTCGAAGCGATGGTCGAGGGCGGCGATTTGAACCCGGAGCCACGCGAATAGTCGCGCGACGGCACCCAATAGAATGGGGCAAACCTTTTGCAAGTGAATGTTAGTTTTCCGATAGACTATTCGATGACACCTATCCGCACGACGGCCCGGCCGGTGGCCGTCCTCGCACTGGTTTGTTGTCTTCTCCTCGGAATGGGAACGGTCGGCGGTGCGGACGGGCCGACCGCCGACGGCGCGTTCGTCGGCGACGCGGACGCCCCGCCCGCGGCGACGAACGAAAGCGCGACGAACCGAACGGCGAACGCGACGAACGGGACGGTGGACAAGTCCGAGCTCCCGTACGCCGTCGCGGCGGCCGACAACCCCGCGCTCTCGGTGAACCGCTCGAACTACACCGTTCCCGACCCGTCCTACGGTGCCGTGGCGACGAGCGCCGCGACGGAGGGGAGCGCAGTCCCTCTGGTACACAACCTCACGACGGGCGAGACGCGGCGCCTCGAAACGAACCGGAGCGCCAACGCGACGGCGAGCATCGCGCCCGCGAGCGGGTCCGTTTCCGAACTGACTGCGGCCCCGACCCCGCTCGACGTGAAAGGCCCTGATGACCGGGTGCCGGTGGAGGACACCACGGCGTACCCCTACCGCTCGGTGACGCGACTGTTCAGCCAGTACGACACGTCCACTTCCTCGGGGTCGCTC